>JAEZIF010000142.1 GCA_023416135.1 Pseudomonadota bacterium | reverse complement strand
CGCATCGACCTCTCCGACCTCGCCCACGCCTACCGGCCGAACCCGCAGACGCCGGCCGACTATGCGCTGAAGAAGCTCGATCTTTCCTGGCGGGACGGCGGTGCCTACGCGCTGCTCGGGCCCTCCGGCTGCGGGAAGACGACGCTCCTCAACATCATCTCCGGCCTCGTCCATCCGAGCCACGGCCGGGTACTGTTCGACGGCAAGGACGTGACGAACCTGCCGACCGAGCGGCGCAACATCGCCCAGGTGTTCCAGTTCCCGGTGATCTACGACACCATGACAGTGGGCGAGAACCTCGCCTTCCCGCTCAAGAACCGGGGCCTGCCGCGCGCGGAGACCGAGGCTCGCGTGCACGAGATCGCCCGTCTCCTCGACCTCACGCCCGACCTCTCGCGCAAGGCCAACCGGCTGTCAGCCGACGCCAAGCAGAAGATCTCACTCGGCCGCGGCCTGGTGCGGGCCGACGTCGCGGCCGTGCTGTTCGACGAACCACTGACCGTGATCGATCCGGCCCTGAAGTGGGAACTGCGCTCGAAGCTGAAGGTGCTGCACCGGGCGCTCGATCTCACGATGATCTACGTGACCCACGACCAGACCGAGGCGCTGACCTTCGCCGATACGGTTGTGGTCATGCACGATGGCAGTGTGGTGCAGACCGGGACACCGGAAGAGCTGTTCGCACGTCCTGCCCATACCTTCGTCGGCTACTTCATCGGTTCGCCCGGCATGAACGTGCTGCCGGCCGAGGTGCAGGGTCGGCGGGCGCGGGTCGCCGGCCATACGCTCGAGCTCGCGCGAAGCTACGGCGAGCTTCCGGCCGCCGCGCGCGTCGAAATCGGCATTCGTCCGGAATTCGTGCGTATTGCCCGGTCCGCCCCGGAGCTGCTGACGGCCGAGGTCGAGCGGATTGACGATCTCGGTCGTACCCGTTTCGCCCGGGTACGGGTCGGTGATCTCAGGATGGCGGCGCAAGTCCCCAACGGACAGGCCGCCGGCCTCGGCGTCGCGGGCCTGGTGTTCGATCCGGCGCAGATCCACGTCTACGCCGATTCGCGTCGCCTCGAGGGGACGGCGTGATGGAAAAGATCACGAACCAGAAAGCGTGGCTGTTGGTGCTGCCGGTGTTCGCCCTGGTGGCCTTCTCCGCGGTCGTCCCCCTGATGACGGTGGTCAACTACTCGGTGCAGGACACATTCGGCAACAACGCCTTCTTCTGGAACGGCGTGGGCTGGTACCACGAGCTGCTCGACCCCTCGACGGAGCTGGGTGGCCGCTTCTTCGCCTCGCTGTGGCGCAATCTCGCCTTCTCGGCCATCGTTCTGGCCATCGAGATACCGCTCGGCATCGTGGTGGCGCTGGCCATGCCGCGCGAAGGCCTGGGCGTCGCCTTCTCGCTGGTCGTTCTGGCACTGCCTCTGCTCATCCCGTGGAACGTCGTCGGCACGATCTGGCAGATATTCGGCCGCTCCGATATCGGGCTGCTGGGCTGGGCATTGAACCGGCTCGGTTTCGACTACAACTACGTCGCCGACCCGGTTGATGCCTGGCTCACCATCATCGCCATGGATGTCTGGCACTGGTCGAGTCTGGTGGCCCTGCTTTGCTATGCCGGGCTGAAGTCGATTCCCGAGGCCTATTACCAGGCGGCCAGCATCGACGGCGCGTCGCGCTGGGCGGTGTTCACGGCGATCCAGCTGCCGAAGATGAAGCACGTGCTGGTGATCGCCGCCCTGCTCCGCTTCATGGATTCGTTCATGATCTACACCGAGCCGTTCGTCCTGACCGGCGGCGGTCCGGGCAACTCGACCACCTTCCTGTCGATCGAGCTGGTGAAGCTGGCACTCGGCCAGTTCGACCTCGGCAAGGCTGCGGCGATGTCGATCGTCTACATGCTGATCATAATCATCGTGTGCTGGGTGTTCTTCACCCTCATGACCAATGCCGGCCATGCCCCCCGATCCAAGGCAGGCGAGCCCGCGGGGGGTGGGCCGTGACCTACACCATCCCCGGCCGGCATGTGATCATGACGCTGTTCCTCGTCTTCCTGCTGCTGCCGATCTATTGGCTCATCAACATGAGCTTCAAGACCAACGTCGAGATCACCTCGACCATGACGCTGTGGCCCGAGCAGCCGACACTGGAGAACTACAAGGTCATCTTCTCCGATGCGAGTTGGTACTCCGGCTACATCAATTCGCTGAAGTACGTCGTTCTCAACACGATATTGTCGATCGCATTCGCCCTGCCGGCCGCCTACGCCTTCTCGCGTTACCGCTTCCTGGGCGACAAGCATCTGTTCTTCTGGCTGTTGTCGAACCGCATGGCGCCGGCGGCGGTGTTCGCCCTGCCCTTCTTCAACCTCTATTCGGCGATCGGACTGTTCGACACCCCGTGGGCGGTGGCGCTGGCCCACTGCCTGTTCAACATTCCGCTGGCGGTATGGATCCTCGAAGGCTTCATCTCGAGCGTGCCGCGCGAGATCGACGAGACTGCCTTTCTCGACGGCTATTCATTTCCGCGATTCTTCGTGAAGATTCTGATGCCGCTGGTGGCGAGCGGCATCGGCGTCGCCGCCTTCTTCTGCTTCATGTTCTCGTGGGTCGAGCTCTTGCTGGCGCGGACGCTCACCTCGGTGAACGCCAAGCCGATCGCCGCGACCATGACGCGCACCGTGTCGGCGGCCGGCATGGACTGGGGCGTGCTGGCTGCGGCGGGCGTGCTGACCATCGTGCCGGGCGCCGTCGTGATCTGGTACGTTCGCAACTACATTGCGCGCGGCTTCGCGCTTGGCCGGGTCTAGGAGGCGATCGTGGAAAACATCGCCTGGATGGCTTGGACGCCTGCTACCGGCGCCTTCTTCGCGGGTGTGGGCCTCGTGCTCGCCACGATGATCTGGCTCGCCCGCACCCGACCGGAAGTCGAGCGGGTGGGCGTCCTGGGCATTCCGACCACGCGCGGTGACCGGCTGTTCCTGTCGCTCGTGCTGGCCGCCGTCATCCACCTCGCCTGGATCGGCCTCGTCGGTGTTCAGCCGATCGCCGTGCTTCCCGCCGGCGAGGGCGTCGAATTGTCGAGCCTGTGGCTCGCCACAGTCCTTTCGTTGGTCGCTGCCGTGATTGTGTTCCGCACGGTTTGAAGCCGGCGAAACAAGCAGAGCCGGGTCAACCGGACTTCCATGCGGTTAGTCGCTCCAAATGGAGGAAGCCATGAGACATGTGACGGTCAAGATCCGTCTATCGACGATGGCCAGCGCCATGGCGATGGCGGCGTGTTTTGGGGCCATTGGCGCCCCGGCCTACGCCGACGAGGCGGCAGCGAAGAAATGGATCGATGCCGAATTCCAGCCGTCGACGCTTTCCAAGGACGAGCAGTTGAAGGAGATGCAGTGGTTCATCACTGCCGCGAAGCCCTTCGTCGGCATGGAGATCAGTATCGTCTCCGAAACCATCACCACCCACGAGTACGAATCCAAGGTGCTGGCCAAGGCGTTCACCGAGATCACCGGAATCAAGGTCAAGCACGACATCATCCAGGAGGGCGACGTCGTCGAGAAGATCCAGACCCAGATGCAGTCGGGTCGCAACATCTACGACGGCTGGATCAACGATTCCGATCTGGTCGGCACGCACTTCCGCTACAATCAAACGGTCAACCTGACCGACTGGATGGGGGGCGAAGGCAAGGACGTCACCCTGCCGACGCTCGACGTCGACGACTTCATCGGCAAGTCGTTCGGCACGGCGCCCGACGGCAAGCTGTTCCAGCTGCCCGACCAGCAGTTCGCGAACCTCTACTGGTTCCGCTACGACTGGTTCACCAACCCCGACTACAAGGCGCGGTTCAAGGCCAAGTACGGCTACGAGCTCGGCGTGCCGGTGAACTGGTCGGCCTACGAGGACATCGCAGAGTTCTTCACCAACGACGTCAAGGAGATCGGCGGCGTCAAGGTCTATGGACACATGGACTACGGCAAGAAGGATCCCTCGCTCGGCTGGCGCTTCACCGACGCCTGGCTGTCGATGGCCGGCAACGGCGACAAGGGCATTCCCAACGGCAAGCCGGTCGACGAATGGGGGATCCGTATGGAGGGCTGCCGTCCGGTCGGCTCCTCGGTCGAGCGCGGCGGCGACACCAACGGCCCGGCGGCGGTCTATTCGATCGTCAAGTACGTCGACTGGCTGAACAAGTACGCCCCGCCCAACGCGCGCGGCATGACCTTCTCCGAAGCCGGCGCGGTGCCGGCCCAGGGCAACATCGCCCAGCAGATCTTCTGGTACACCGCTTTCACCGCCGACATGGTGAAGCCCGGCCTGCCGGTGGTGAACGCCGACGGCACGCCGAAGTGGCGGATGGCCCCCTCGCCGCACGGCTCTTACTGGAAGGACGGCATGAAGCTCGGCTACCAGGACGCGGGCTCGCTCACGCTGCTCAAGTCGACGCCGCTCGACAGGCGCAAGGCTGCGTGGCTTTACATGCAGTTCATGGTCGCCAAGGCGACATCGCTGAAGAAGAGCCATGTCGGCCTGACCTTCGTCCGTGAAAGCGACATCTGGGACAAGACCTTCACCGAACGTGCGCCCAAGCTCGGCGGTCTGATCGAGTTCTACCGATCGCCAGCGCGCGTCCAATGGACTCCAACCGGCGTCAACGTGCCTGACTATCCAAAGCTGGCGCAGCTCTGGTGGCAGAACATCGGCGATGCCTCGTCTGGCGCCAAGACACCGCAGGCAGCGATGGATGCCCTGGCCGCCGCACAGGACTCGGTGCTCGAGCGTCTCGAGAAGTCGGGCGTGCAAGGCGCCTGCGGGCCCAAGCTCAACCCCAGGCAGACCGCCGAGTACTGGTTTGCCAAGGCCGAGAAGGACGGCACCACCGCGCCGCAACGCAAGCTCGCCAACGAGAAGCCCAAGGGCGAAACCGTCGACTACGACACCTTGATCAAGTCGTGGCCGGCGACGCCGCCCAAGCGCTGACAAATGGCGAACCCAACCGCCTTGGCAGAAGGCTCAGGGCGGCAGTGGCCCTGAGCCCGGCCAGGCGTGGCCGGACTAGTGTCTCGACACAGTGGTTCTGGCGGGTCGGTCCCGCTTGAGCCCATGCGTGGTCGGCGGTGCGCGGGATTTTCCGCTTTTTGCGTAGCCCGACATTGCGCGTGCCAGTGGGTAATAGGCTGGACAGGGCTTGTCGCGCTACGCCAGGTCGGGCTGCAATTTGGCTGTCACCCGGGCCGAACCGCCCCCATTTTCTCGAAAGGGGGCGGCTTCGCTCGGGATGACGGAAATTGGACCCGGCAGGGCTGCTGCCGGGCGCGATGATATCGGGTGAACGATGCATAGAGCAGAGCTGCCGGGAGGCGAGCGCAAGGTCAATATAACTTAAGTGCTCTCACAAGTCAACTAAGGTTCTAATTTTTGCGTGCCATAAGGGGCTAAAGGGCGCAAAAATGTTCGGGTCGAGAATCCGTGCCAGCAGTGCCGGCAATTTCGTCGGCCCCGCGCCAATTCATCAAAACCTCTGTGACGAGCCACCGTAGCGCGTCACAGTGATCATGACTGTTTGGTCGAAGCGAATGACAGCCTTGCTGGCAC
>JAEZIF010000139.1 GCA_023416135.1 Pseudomonadota bacterium | reverse complement strand
CCTCCAGGCTCGCTCATGAAGCTTGAGCGAGCCTGGAGGCTCGCGGTCCGGCAAGAGAACTACTGAGCGGCCATCTTCCAAGGCGCTACTGCGCCGCAATACGCGACGCCGCCGGCGCGAACGCCGTTTCCATCTCGCGGCGGAGCTTCACGGCCGTGAGCGACTCATCCATCGCCACGTCGGCATAGGTCAGCGACTGGCCGGCCCTGATCGGCTTCAGCAGCTTGACGTTGTGGGCGAGGCCGAGCGGCAGGCTGCCGAGCCCGGTCGACTTCTCGGCCGGGAACAGCTTGCCGTAGACCGTGTAGCCGCCTTCGCCGTCGAGGATCTCGCCGGGCTTGAGATCGCGCTTGGCGGTGGCGATGACGTCGGCGTGGAAGCCGATGGCGCAGCCGGTTGGCTCGCGCCGCAAACCGATCGAGGCGACCGACATGCCGACCTCGAGCCCGATCAGGTGCCAGCGCTTGTACATCACGGAGTAGCGGCCCGACGGATCGGTCTGCAGCATGTACTCCTCGAAGCAGTTCTTCTGGTACTCGGTCGCCGCCTCGAACACGACCCACACGCCCTTGCGGATCTCGTAGGGAATGGCGCGGCCGTCGCGCTCCAGCGAGCTCGCGACCTCGACCTGGCCCTTGTGATGCAGCTGGCCGCCCTCGGAGGTCGGACGCATCACGAATGGCAGGTCCTCGACCGAGCAGGGCGGGAAGGCGAGGCCGTCGGGCGCCGGCGTCAGGCCCGTGGCATTGGCCACCGCCGTGCTCTCGATGGCGGGCTTGGAGCCGTCGAGGAACGAATTGAACATCTTGGGATTGAGCCCGCCACGCCTGGCCTGCTCCTCGTTGAGGCCCCAGTACTTCCACACCGTCTCGGGCGTCGACTGCGCGTAGTGCGGCAGCCACTTGTGGCCACGGCCGGCCGCCGTCACCTCGAAGCCCGAGGTGCGTGCCCAGTCGACCAGTTCGCAGATCAGCGCCGGCTGATCGCCATAGGCCAGGCTGTAGATCACGCCGGCTGCCGCCGCGCGCCGGGCCAGCAAGGGGCCGCAGAAGGCGTCGGCTTCGACCGTGACCATGACCACGCTCTTGCCGTGCTTGAAGGCCTCCAGGGCATGCTCGACGGCGGCGATCGGATCGCCGGTCGATTCGACGATGATGTCGATGTCCGGCTGGCTCACCAGCGCGCGCCAGTCGTCGGTGAGATGGGTGCTGCCGTGCTTGCGCGCCTCCGCGAACGAGCCCGCCGCCGTGACCTCGGGCTTCCAGCCCAGCCGCGCCAGGTTCTCCTTGGCCCGAGCCGGCGAGAGATCGGCGATGCCCAGCAGGTGGATGCCGGGCGTGGTCGGGATCTGCGACAGGTACATGGAGCCGAACTTGCCGGCGCCGATCACGCCGATGCGCAGCGGCTTGTTCTCGGCCGCGCGCGCCAACAGCATGCGATGGAGACTCATGCTCTTCCTCCCGAAATCGTCATTATTCGGCGGCTGCCTTGCGCTGCGCGGCGCGCATCACGGCGTCGTCTTCCCACGCATCGATCGGCGTGAAGTCGCGATGCGCGATGTATTCCGGCCGCTTGAAGCGGCGGATGGCGTTGGAGACCGCATTGTAGGTCACATAAATGATCTGGCGGTCCCATGGCGACATGTTGGGCGGGCTGCCATGCACCAGCGTGCCGTGGAAGAAGATCGCCGAGCCCGGTCCGCCCTTGGGCGCCACGATGCCGCCCTGCTCCACCAGCTTGGCGATGGTGTCGTTGTCGATCACCCACAAGGGATACGACGTCGTGGTGAGGTCGTGCTTGGCCTCGATCGCGCCCCTCTTGTGGCTGCGCGGGATGAACCACAGCGGGCCGTTGAACTCGTTCACGTCATCCATGAACACGGCGAGGTTCATGGCGCGCGCCTCGGGCATGTCGTCGTCGGCCTTCCACGTGCCGTAGTCCTGGTGCCACTGCCAGACGTCGCCGTCGAAGGCGGCCTTTCCGTTGATCTTGAACTGATGGATGTAGGTCTTGTCCTTGAGCAATTGCTCGGCCGGCTCGACGAAACGCGGATGATGGATCAGCGCCTCGAACACCGGATGATAGGTGTGGACGGCGAAGGCGGTGCGCACCACGTCGCCGGTCTTCTCGCGCACGTTCTCCTCGCGGCGCTGAGCGAAGACCTCGGGGACCGAGGCCTTCAGGATTGCCGTCTCCTCGGGTGAGAAGTAGTTGGGAAAGAACAGGTAGCCCTGCTCGTCGAAGCGCTTGAGTTGCTCAGAGGTGAGCTTCATGGCGTCCTCCTTCTCATGCTCGTGCTTGTCGTAGCGGCGCGGCTCAGGCCGCGCGGGAAATGACGACCTTCAGGCGTCCGGTCAGGATGTCGGCCATCTGCTCGGCATGGCCGCGGCAGAGTTCCTCGGCCTCGCGGGCGTTGCCCGCCTCGAGGGCGCGCAGGATGCCCTCGTGCTCGTCCCATACCGAGACGCGCAGGTCGCCTTCACTGAGTGCCGCCGCCATGACGCGGCGCAGATGCTGCCAGTGCGGCTGGGCGGTCTCGCCGATCAGCGGGTTGCCCGAGGCCTCGTAGACGAAGAGGTGGAAATCGATGTCGGCCTCGATGACCGACGGCACGTAGCCGCTGGCGACGGCGCGCCGGCCGACTTCGAGGAGACTGCGGCCGCGCTGCGCCAGGTGCGGCGTGTAGTTGGCGGCGGCCAGCCGGGCGGCTGCGCCATCCAGCGCGCCACGCACGACATAGAGGTGGCGCGCCTGCTGGACGTCGAGCGGCGCCACGCAGACGCCCTTGCGTCCGGCATCGATCAAGAAGCCCTCGCGCCGCAGGAGCATGATGGCCTGCAGCACCGGCTGGCGGCTGACGCCGAACTGCTGGGCAAGCTCCTCCTGGGTGATGCGGGTACCGGCTTTCAGTTCACCGGAGCAGATGGCCTCCAGGAGGGCATCGTGGACCTTTTCGCTGAGATCGGGTTCGGGAAGGAAAGGGCGCATGTTCTGTATACAGAACACAGAATCGGGCGGAGTCAATCGCTCAGCGGATTCTCAGGCCCTTATTCGCCAGTACGGACTTCGCGCGGTCGGGATAGTCGGTGATCAACCCGTCGACCTTGAGGTCGATCAGGGCCGCCATGTCGGCGGGAGTATTCACGGTCCATGGCAAGACCTTCAGGCCGAGATCCTGGGCCTCCTTGACGTTTTCCGCCGTGACGTTGCGCCAGAAGGGCGACCACACCGCACAGCCCGCCGCCTTGGCGAGCCGCGGCACCGAGCCACCATGGGCCGCGAGGTCGAGGCCGCCCAGCCAGGGCGAGGGCTGGCCGCTCGCGCGCCGCACCGTGTCGAAGTTGTTGCTCTCGATCGACAGGCACGCCGTGGCGATGTCGGGCGCCAGCCGGCGCGACGCGAGCAAGCCGCGCCAGTCGAACGACTGGATGGTGGTGCGCGCCGCAGCCCCACCCCTGCGGATGGCCGCGATCGCAAGCTCGGCAAAGCGCTCGGGCTCGAGCGTGAGGTCGGGTTTGCCGGGATCGGTCTTGATCTCGACGTTGAAGCGCACGGTGGGCCCAGCCATGGCGAACAGCTCGTCCAGGGTGGGGAAGCGCTCGCCATCGACCGGCTTCTGGTCGGGGAATTGCTGGGCGTATCTGGCACCCGGGTTCAGGCGGCCGATGTCGTAGCGCCTGAGCTCGTCGAGCGTGAGCGCGCGGATCGGTGGACCGGGCGTGGCGAGCCACCGGCCGTCCAGTCGCGCGAGATCGGGATTGACGAATGGATCGTGGCTGATCACCACGATGCCGTCCTTTGTGACGGCGAGATCGGTCTCCAGGGTCGCGACGCCGAGATCGAGGGCGGTACGGAAAGCGGCCAGCGTGTTCTCGGGCGCCAGTCCGCGGGCGCCGCGATGGCCCTGCAGGTCGAAGGCGTGGGCCGAGAAGCTAAGCGCCCAGATTGCGCAGGCGAGCGACGCGATCGGCGATATCCGGATGCGTGGCCAGCAGCGCCGAGCTCTTGGCCGTGAAGGTCTGCACCGGATTGACGATGAAGAGGTGCTGCGTGGCACGGCTCACTCCCGGAAACGGCTCGGCCTTCTCGGCGAGCTTGCCCAGCGCCGATATCAGCCCGTTGGGATTGCGCGTGAACTGCACCGACGTGGCATCGGCAAGATACTCGCGCTGGCGCGACACCGCCATCTGTACGAACTTGGCCGCGATCGGCGCCACGATGGCGACGACGACCAGCAGGATGATCAGGATGGCCGCACCACCACCCTTCTTGTTGCTGCTGCTCGAGCTGCGGTTGCCGCGACCCCAGGCCAGGCTGCGCAGCAGCATGTCGCAGACCAGCGCGATCAGCCCGACCGTGACCCCGACCACCACCATGTACCGCGTGTCGAGGTTGGCGAGATGGGCCATCTCGTGCGCCGCCACGCCCTGCAGCTCGTCGCGGTTCAGCGCATTCAAGAGGCCGCGCGTGACCGCGATGGTGCCGTTGCCGGGCTTGTTGCCGGTGGCAAAGGCGTTCAGCGCGTCGGTCTCCAGCACCATGACCTTGGGCATGGGCACGCCGGCGGCGATCGCCATCTCCTCGACCACGTTGTAGAGCTGCGGCGCGTCGGCCTTGTCGATCTGCCTGGCATTGGCCATGGCCAGCACCATCTTGTCGCCGAAGGCGAGCGACAGCGCGCTCCAGCCGACGCTGACCGCGGCCATCAGGCCGGCGACCCCGACCCCCGCCTTGCTCAGGACCGGCACTGCGTTCGACGCCTCGCTTTCCAGCAGCCAGCCGATCGTGTAGCCGACCAGCGCGGCCAGCGCCGTCAGCGCGGCCAGCAGCACCATGGTGTTGCGCCGGTTGGCCTTCTGCGCGCCGACGAAGTCGGTGGTATTGGCCATGGATCAGCGCAACGCGACTTTGGGCACCTCGCGCTCGGTCTCGGGCATGCTGAAGAGTTCAATGGGACCGAAGCCCAGCGACGCCGCCGCCAGCACCGCAGGGAAGCTTTGCCGCCGGTTGTTATAGGCGTTGACCGAGTCGTTGTAGAACTGGCGCGCGAAGGCGATCTTGTTCTCGGTCGTGGTCAGCTCTTCCTGCAGTTGCTTGATGTTGTCGTTGGCCTTGAGCTGCGGATAGCTCTCGACCAGTGCGAAAAGTCCGCGCGTCGCCTGGGTCAGCAACGCCTCGGCCGGTCCCGCCTGCGCCGGGCTGCCGCTGGCGGCGACGGCGGCATTGCGCGCCTGGACGACCTTGGTGAGCGTCTCCTGCTCGTAGCCCATGGCGTCCTTCACAACCTGCACCAGGTTCGGGATCAGGTCGTGCCGGCGCTTGAGCTGCACGTCGATCTGGCTCCATGCGGTCTGCGCCTGGTTCCGGCCGGCGACCAGCCCGTTGTAGACGGCGATGGCCCAAAGTCCGATCACCACGAGAATACCGACGACGATCCAGAAACTCATTCCCAGGCCTCCTTGCCGCAACGCAGAGTTTAGTCATGATTGCGGCCATATCGGGAGCACAATCATGGATACGACAGACTTACTGAAGGAATTCTGCTCGGCCGTCGAACGCCGCGACGGCAAGGCCTTCGCCAGCCTGTTCACCGAGGACGGCGTCTACCACGACGTGTTCTACGGCGACTTCAAGGGGCGCCAGAAGATCGCCGAGATGATCGACGACTGGTTCCATCGTACCGCCCGCGACTTCCGCTGGGACATGCACCGGCCGGTGAGCGACGGCCGGATGCTCTATGCCTACTACACGTTCAGCTACGTCTCGCTGCTGCCCGAGGCCAACGGCAAGCGCGTCGGTTTCGAGGGCGTGTCGATGATGAAGCTCCTGGACGGCAGGATCGCCGAGTACAGCGAGGTCGCCAATGTCGGGCCGGCGTTCGTCGAGCTGGGCTTTGCGCCCGAGCGCACCGCCAGGATCCTGGCCAAGGAAGGGGCGCACCTGAAGAAGCAACCGGCCTTCAGGCGCCACCTCGGCTGAACGTTCTTCCGATCTGCCGATGAAAGTCGGCGAGGTCCGCAGCAGTGGCGACGCCCTCATCGACGCCCAGGCAGCGCTGAACCGCGATGAAGCGCGGGCTGATCGACGACGGAATCGGCGAATGATCAGCCCGCTGGCGCCGCCATGGTGGCGCTGGCGCCGCCATGGTGCTCGGTCGTGCGACTGGCCGGCAACGTCGATTGGCCCATTGGCCACCCGGTAGAACCGAGGGTGCGCGCCCGATCGATCAGCCGTCGTAGGCCCGGCTGCCGGTATCGCGCAGCCAGAGGCGCACCAGCAGACGCCTGCGATCGGGCTCCGGCCAGTCGCGGAACGCCGTGCGCTTATGGCCGAGCGCGCGGTTGTCGATGATCTGCATCTGGCCCGGCTGGAACTGGAAGCGCGCCGACATGCCGGGCTCGTTGAGGATGGCCTCGAAGGCCTCCAGCGCCGCCGCGCCCTCGTTGTCGAGCGGTACGCCTGCGATCTTCTGGCCGTTCTTCACCTGGAAGTGCGACAGGCGCGCGATCAGTCGGCCGTCCTTGGCCTCGAGCATCGGATGGTGGGTCGTCATGACATCGCCGGGCGCATGCTCGCGCTGGCGGTCGAAGTAGAAGGGCCGATAGAGCCGCGGCAGCAGGTCGGGATGACGCTTGCGCATCTCCTCGTGCGCCGTGGCGAAGCTCACGATGCCGCTCACGCCGCCTTCCATCGCCGTGCGCAGGCACAACAGGCCGACATAGTGCGGCGGCACGTGGTTGTAGCTGTTGTCGGTATGGAAGTTCTGCTCGGCATTGGTGACGTCGGGCCGCACCCCGTTGCCGGGCGGGCGGCCGAGATCGGTGACGTCGTAGATCGAGGTGCCGTCCCACTTCTGCGCCACCGGCCGCGCGACCAGCGAGGCCAGCAGCCACCACATCGCGCGCGCGGCGTCCTGTGGCCAGCGCTCGACCGGCAGGCGATCGACGATGGCGAAGCCCGGCCCGTCGTCGATGGTGCGCTTGACCTCGCGCATGAAGGCACGCGAGGCGTCCAGGCCGAAATCGTTCGGCCGCAGCAGCAGGAGCGGCAGCGGATCGCGGCCGAGCGTCGCCACGACCCGGTCGAGCTCCCGCTCCACGTCGGCCGGCAGCGCCACGCGGCCGGCCGCGTCGGGCAAACTATCACCGCGCCAGAGCAACCGTTCGGGAAGCGTCTGGCAAATCATGGTGTCAGTCGCGAAGCAGCTCGTTGATCGAGGTCTTCGAGCGCGTGCGCTCGTCGACCGTCTTCACGATCACCGCGCAGTAGGTCGAGGGCCGGTCGGGACCGCCGCCGATGTTGCCCGGCACCACCACCGAATACGGCGGCACCTTGCCGACATGGATCTGGCCGGTGGCGCGATCGACCACCTTGGTGGTGGCCGAGATGAACACGCCCATCGACAGTACCGCGCCGGTGCCGACGATCACGCCCTCGACGACCTCCGAGCGGGCGCCGATGAAGCAGTTGTCCTCGACGATCACCGGATTGGCCTGCAGCGGCTCGAGCACGCCGCCGATGCCGACGCCGCCCGAAAGGTGGCAGTTCTTGCCGATCTGGGCGCACGAGCCCACGGTCGCCCAGGTGTCGACCATGGTGCCGGTATCGACATAGGCGCCGAGATTGATGAACGAGGGCATGACCACGACCGACGGCGCCACGTAGGAGCCGCGGCGGATCACCGAGCCCGGCACCGAGCGGAAGTTCGCCTTGGCAAAGCGCGCGGCGTCCCAGCCCGTGGTCTTGAGCGGCACCTTGTCGAACCAGGGCGCGGCACCCATGCCCGGGAAGGCAGCGCCGCCGTCCATCGGCACCGAGTCATAGAGGCGGAAGGAGAGCAGGACGGCTTTCTTGAGCCACTGATTGACGACCCACTCGTCGCCGATCTTCTCTGCCGTGCGGAAGCTGCCGTCGTCGAGGCCGGCGATCGCCGCCTCGATGGCGTCGCGCACTTGGCCCTTGGTGGCGCTGTTGATGCCGTCGCGCTTCTCCCACGCCGCGTCGATGGCGGCTTCAAGCTGCTTGCTCATCGTTCCCCTCGAAAAATGCCGGCGGACCATAGCGTCGGAGGGCGGGGAGTCAATGTTCGGGCTATTGTGCGCCATGGCTTACAAGATCCCCGAATCGGTGCTGGTAGTGGTCCATACGCGACAGCTCGAGGTGCTTCTGCTCGAACGGGCCAGGCAGGCGGGCATGTGGCAGTCGGTGACGGGCTCGCGCGAGCCCGACGATCCCGATCTCGAATCCCCGGCGCGGCGCGAGCTTCTGGAAGAGACCGGCTTGTCGGTCGGCACGCTCACCGACTGGGGTCACGTCAACCGCTACGAGATCTGGCCGCAATGGCGCGCCAAGTATGCCCCCGACGTCACGCACAACACCGAGCACGTCTTCGGCTTCCTGGTCGACAGCGCGACCGTCGCCACCCTCGATCCGGCCGAGCATGTCGCCCAGCTCTGGCTGCCGTGGCAGGAGGCGATGGAGAGGACCTTTTCGCCGACCAATCGCGAGGCGATCAGCCAGTTGCCCGCGAGGGCGGCCAAGCTTTGACATGTGCAGCACATGCAATTATCGTTTCCACATGTCGACGATGATCCAGATCCGCAATGTGCCCGATGCGCTGCATCGCAAGCTGAAGTCGCGTGCGGCAATGGCCGGCATGTCGCTGTCCGACTACCTGTTGCAGCAGATCCGCACGGTCGCCGAACAGCCGACGATCGAGGAGATGAAGGCTCGCTTGGCGCGCCGGTCGCCCGTCACGCTATCCGTCGACACCGCCGACGCCGTGCGCGCGGAACGCGATAGCCGGTGATCGTCGTCGATGCCTCGGCGTTGCTCGAGGTCGTCTTGCACACGCCGCGGGGCGAGGCCATCGAGGCGCGTCTGTTCGATGGCCTTGAATCGCTTCATTCGCCCCATCTTCTCGATGTCGAGGTCGCTCAGGTAATTCGCCGGTTCGAGATGGCCGGGGAGATCGAAGCCGCGCGCGCGCAAGAGGCTCTCGACGATTTCGTGGATTTTCCCATCCGGCGTCATCCGCACGGTTTCCTGTTGAAGAGGGTATGGTCTCTGCGCGCGAATATGACGGCCTACGACGCCGCGTATATTGCCTTGGCGGAGATCTTGGAGGCGACGTTCATGACCCACGACCGCCGTCTTGCCGTCGCTGCACGGCGGCACGTCACAGTCGAGCTCGTATGACAC
>JAEZIF010000130.1 GCA_023416135.1 Pseudomonadota bacterium | reverse complement strand
ATCGAGCACAGCTCGCCTTCCGTCTCGGTGAAGAGAGCCTGACCGTGACCATGGCAATCGAGAATCTCGAGGGTCGGGTGGCGCCGGCGGGAATGGGCCTGCATCCCTTCTTCACGCGCGACGCCGACAGCGAGCTCGCCTTCCGCGCCGCCGCCGTGTGGCTCGGCGATGAGGACGTGCTGCCGACCGAGCGCGTCGCCGTGCCGGCGGAATGGGACTATGCCAAAGCCCGCAAAGTCGAGACCGGCCTCGACAACTGCTTCGAGGATTGGGATCGGTGGGCCGTCATCACCTGGCCCGGCCGTGGCCTCAGGCTCGAGCTGCAGGCATCGCCGCCGTTCGGCCATGCCGTGGTCTACACCCCGGCGAACCGTCCATATTTCTGTGTCGAGCCCGTGAGCCACGTCAACGGCAAGGTTGCGGAGTCGCGGCTTGCGCCGGGTGCCAGGGTCGCTGGCGAAGTCGCTTTCCGCGTTTCAAACATGTGAGGGGCCCATGCCTGGTTTCGCCTCCTTTCCCAGCCTGAAAGACCGAGCGGTATTCGTCTCGGGTGGCGGCTCGGGCATCGGCGCGTCGATCGTCGAGCACTTTGCCGAACAAGGTGCCAAGGTGGCGTTCGTCGACATCGACGAGGCGGCGTCCAAGGCCCTGCTCGAGAAGATTGCGGGCGCCGGTCATCCCGCGCCGACCTTCGCCAAGTGCGATGTGCGCGACATCGCGGCCTACCAGGCGACGATCGCGGCTCTGGCCGCACGGCTGGGCGACTTCACGGTGCTGGTGAACAACGCCGCGCGCGACGACCGGCACGCGCTCGAGGAGGTGACGCCCGCCTACTGGGACGAGCGCATGAGCGTCAATCTGCGTCACCAGTACTTCGCCATCCAGTCGGTGGTGCCGGGCATGAAGAAAGCGGGCGGCGGCTCGATCATCAACTTCAGCTCTGTGAGCTACCACGCCATGGCGCCCACGCTGTCGGTCTACCAGGGCGCCAAGGCCGCGGTCGTCGGCATGACGCGCGGCCTGGCGCGCGACCTCGGGACCGACAAGATCCGGCTCAACATCATCACGCCGGGCTGGATCATGACCCAGCGCCAGATCGATCTCTGGCTGACGCCCGAAGCCGAGGCCGACCTGATGAAGGTGCAGTGCCTCAAGGAGAAGGTCTACCCGCCCGACATCGCCCGCATGGTGCTGTGGCTCGCTTCCGACGACAGCCGGATGGTGACGGCGCAGAATTTCGTGGTCGACGGGGGACGGATGTGAATGGGGCTGGGATTGCGCAGCGGGTCGTTCGCCGCTTCGTCCACGCCTTCCGGGAGGTGCTGCCGCCGACGCTGTTCTTCCTGTTCTCCTTCAACCTCATCGTCTTCACCACCAATCTCCTGGTCCACGACTACTGGTTCAAGCTGCCGAGCTTCCTGCTCGCCACCACCACGGCCCTGGTCGTCGGCAAGGCCGTGCTGGTCGCCAACCACATCCGTCTGATCGACCGCTTCCGCGGCGCGCCGCTGATTCAGCCCATCCTCTACAAGACGATCTTCTATACCCTGGTCGTGCTGGTGGTTCGCCTGGGCGAGCGCTTCATTCATCTCAGCTTCGACGACCGGGGATTTGGCGCGGCATTCGAGATCGCCGTGCACGATTTCAGCTGGCGCCGGTTTGCCGCGATCCAGATCTGGATCTTCACCTGCTTCCTGATCTACGTCACGGCGACCGAGCTCAGCCACCTGCTGGGCGAGGGCCAGCTGTTCCGCCTGTTCTTCCGCCATCGTTCCAGCCAGCATCGCCTGACGCGCCGCCAGCATGTGCGCGCGTTGATGGAGCTGAGCCGCCTCGCCGAGACGACGCCGCGCGAGCAATTGCTCGATGCCGCGACGCCGCAAGGCCAGCGGCTGGTGACCATCGTCGACGCGTTGCGCCAGCGGCCGGCGCTGAGATGATATCGACGCATGGCCGTCGATCGTAGCTGGCGGCGGATCTCCTGGGTGATCCTGGGCATTGGCGGCTTGATCCTGGCCGGCGGCCTGGCGCTCGGCTGGAGCAGCCTGCGGCATGTCCTCCATGCCGAACGCGCCGAGGGCGAGGTGATCGAGATCCGCCGCGAGGGCGACATGTATGCGCCCGTCGTGCGCTTCCGGCTGGCCAACGGCGAGACGCAGGAGGTCAAGGACCTCGGCAGCGGCGCGCCCGACTTCGCGGTCGGCGACCGGGTCATCGTTCTCTACATGCCGAACGACCCCGAGGACTTCCGCATCGACACATTCGAGGGGCTGTGGTTCTCGGCGATCTTCGTCACGGCGTTCGCATGCTTCTGGCTGCTGTTCGGCATCGTTGCCTGGGCGTTGTCGAGCAACGTCGACCTGTTCACCATCGGCGAGCGGGCCTTCGCCGTGATCGCCGGCGTCGCCCTGGTGATCGGCATCGCCGCCTTGTGGAACGCTGCCGAGCTCTATGGCAGCGGCATGCGCACCGAGGGCACGGTCCTGGAGGTGCGCGAGACGCGCCGCACCGAGCAGCAAGAAGTGACGCGGACCGACGGAAGCGAATACCGGCGCAATGTCGAGCGCCTGTCTTATGCGCCGGTCGTGCGCTTCACCGCCGGCGACGGACACGAGATCGAATTCCACGGCCGCGGCGGCAGCGAACGGGGCTTTACCCAGGGCGATCGCGTGGCGGTGATCTACGATCCGGCCAATCCCATCCGGGCGAGCATCGTCTCCTTCCTCGACCTATGGCTGCCGGCGGCCGTCGCCTTCGGCGTCGCGGTCCTGTTCGGCGGCTCGGCCTGGCTGTCGCGCTGGTCGCGACGGCGGACGGCGTAGGCGCCCTTCGCGGAGTCCGCGAAGGGGAGGAAAGACGGCGCTACTTCCGATCCTTGTACGGCGGCACGGGATAGATCGCCTTGGCCGTGGCGATCTCGGCCGGATACACGACCTCGACGCCGCCCGGCGTGTTCTGCATTACCGCGAACTCGTTCTTGAACTGCTTGCCGGTCTCGTTGATCTCGTAGGGCCCGGTGATGGTGACGATCTTGTTGTTGAGCTTGAGCGCCGCCTCCTTGAGCTTGGCGGCGTCGGCATCGTCTCGCGTGGCGCGCAGGGCCTTGCCGTCATCCTGTGGCTGTCGCGCTCGCGACTCGGCCAGCGCCACCACCATCACGGCCATCATGACGTAGAAGCTCTGCACCGGATGGGCTCGGCTGCCGAGCTGAAGGCCGAAGCTGCCGCCGGTCAACTGCTCCGGCATGAATAGGCTAGGGCACCATCCGGGACAACGGGCGCCGGCGTTTCGCGAGCCGCCTGTCCGGGCGATGCAGGAGCGTCTGCGCCGCGCGCGCCGCCGCGGCCGCGTAACCGCGGTCACCGTGGACGAGGATCAGGGAGATCGCACCCTCCGACAGCAGCCAGATCTCGCGAGCGATCTCGGCCGGGCGCTCGACGCCGGAACGGGCCAGCAGTTCGGCGAGATGCGCCTCGAGCATCGCCTTGTGCCGGCGCGCGATCAGCCGCGCCGGATGGCCGGGCAGGTCGGCGAGCTCGATGACCAGCCGCGTGAAACCCGAGCCCGCCCAGCGCGGCCGGTCGGCCCAAACCGCAAGCTCGCGGAACAGCCCATCGATGATGGCTTCCGGCGAGCCGGAAAGCCTGTCGCCGAACGTCTTGAACGCTGCCAGGGCCAGTTGGTGCTGTGCCTCCAGCACGTGGGCGAGCAACTGGTCTTTGCTCTCGAAGTGGTAGTAGAGCGTGCGCTTGGTGACGCGCGTTGCAGCCGCGATCTCGTCCATGCTGACTCGGCTGTAACCCTGGCGACGGAACAGCCGGTAGGCGGCGTCGAGGATGCGCTTGCGGGTCTGGTCTGACGAGCGCGGCATGGCTGTATGTATACCGAGTAGTGAATTTACATTGCCAGCCGGCAGCCCAGGATAGGCGGTCGAGAGGTGCCGCCATGCTGACAGTCAGGTCCATCACCGCCCGGCCCGTCGTGCTCGAGCTCAAGCGCCCGGTCGTTGCCCGGATTGCCGCCATCACGGAGTGGCCGCTGGTGCTGATCGACCTGCAGACGGAGGAAGGCATCGTCGGCCGCAGCTATCTCGAACCCTATGTCGTGAAGTCGCTGCGCTATCTCGTGCCCGCGCTCGACGACTTCGGCACGCTGCTGAAGGGGCGCCGCGTGGCACCGGTCGAACTGTTCGACGCGGCCCGCAAGTCGCTCCATTTCGTCGGCTACGAGGGCCTGTCGATGATCGCCGCCTCGGGGCTCGACATGGCGGCGTGGGATGCGCTGGCACAGGCCGCCGGCCAGCCGCTCTGCGTGCTGCTCGGCGGCTCGATCGGGCCGGTCAAGGCCTACAACAGCAACGGACTGTGGCTGCAGCCGCCGGAGGCCGTCGCGGCGGAGGCGCTGGAGCTGCGCGACGAAGGCGGGTTCACCGGACTGAAGCTGCGGCTCGGGCGCGAGAGCGTCGCGGCCGACCTGGCGACCCTCGATGCCGTGCGCCGCACGGTCGGCGACGGCATGAACCTGATGATCGACTTCAACCAGGGCCTGACGTTCGCCGAGGCGCTGCAGCGCTGCCATCTGATCGACGATCACGGGCTTGCCTGGATCGAGGAGCCGATCGTCTATGACAATATCGACGGTTATGCCCGCCTTGCCGAGGAGCTCGCGACGCCGCTGCAGATCGGCGAGAACTTCTATGGCCCGCGCGAGATGCACAAGGCGCTGCAGCGCAAGGCCTGCGATCTCGTGATGCCCGACTTCATGCGGATCGGCGGCGTCACCGGCTGGCTGCGCGCGGCCGGCATTGCCGGCGCCGCCGGCGTGCCGATGTCCACGCATCTCTACCCGGAGGTCGCGGCCCATGTCATGCGGGTGACCGAGACCGCGCACTGGCTGGAATGGCAGGACTGGGCCGATCCGATCCTGGAAGAGCCATACGGGGTCGAGAACGGCAATCTCATCATCCCCGATCGCCCCGGCGTCGGCCTTCGCTGGAACGAAGACGCTGTCCGGCACCATCGCTACGACGGTTAGGGGATCTCGTAGACCGCCACCTCGGCGGCGACGCCGCGCAGGGGATGGCTCTGCGCCATCGGCTTCTGGCCGTTGCTGCTCAGCACCTCGGCGCTCTTCGGATTGTCAATCACCGGCGCGGTCGCCAGGATCGAGCGCGTCTGCGCCAGACCCTGCACCCGCGAGGCGATGTTCACGGTCTGCCCGAAATAGTCCTGCCGTTCGTTCAGATTCACCGCCAGGCACGGCCCCTCGTGGATGCCGATCTTGAGCAACAGGTCCTCGCGGCCATGCGTCGAATTCAGGCGGCGCATGGCCTCGCGCATGCGCAGCGCCGCCGACAGCGCATGGTCCGGTGTCAGGAAGGTCGCCATCACCGCGTCGCCGATGGTCTTGACCACGGCACCGCCCTCGGCCGCGACGATCTCGTTCAGTGTCCGGAAGTGCTCGCGCACCAGGTCGAAGGCCACCAGGTCGCCGACTCGCTCGTAGAGCTCGGTCGAGCCCTTCAGGTCGGTGAACAGGAAGGTGAGGCTGGTGATCTTCAGCCGCTGGTCGACGTCGAGCGTGTCGGTGCGATAGATGTCGCGGAAGGTCTGGTTCGACAGTAGGCGCTTGGCGGTCAGGAACGGCCGGCGCTTGCCGACCGCAGCGATGAACTTGTCATCGACGACCCAGACGGTAGGCAGCGCGCGCACGGGCGTGCGGTTCTCCAGCGACAGCCGGATCGGTCCGGGCCGCAGGGTCATCTCGCCCGCCGGGGCTCGCAGATTGTTGTAGACCAGCGTCAGGTTCTGCCGTTCCTGCGTTGGTTCATCCTTCACGTTGATGAACTGCGCGGCGTGGGTCACGGGCTCGAGCACGATGACGAAGCCCGCAGGCAACTGCAGCGACAGGAACGCCTTCTCGCCCGCCGGCAGCTCGACGGCGTCGAGCGTGACCTGCTGCATCGCCGCCTCCAGGCCTTCCTCGGGCAGGTCGACACCGCGGCCCCAGAAGATCTGGCGGTAATACTCCCAGAGCGGAAGCTGATCGGGATCGTGCGCCGCGATGCGCCGCGCGCGCGGATTGACGGTGAAGCTCACCTCGACCATGTCGTCGAGCGTGGGCTCGTTGTTGAGGTTGCAGAAGGCACAATAATATTCCTGGGAGCGCACGCTCTTCAGCGAGGTGTTGGCATCGAGCACGCCGCTGCAGCTCGGGCAGAGCACGTTCCACGACATGTCGAGCAGGCCGATCTGGGCAGCCTGCAGGAAGGTGGCGATCGCCCGCTCCTGGTCGAGGCCTTCGCGCTGGGCAAATTCGAGCACATTGATGCGCGCCAACCGGCGATCGGGCGCATCGCGCACCAATCGTTCAAGCGCGGCAACACAATCGGCATCAGCCGATTGCCTCAGAACTGCAAACAGTGATTGTGCTTCGCTCATGGTCGGGTGCCTCGCCCAGACATGGCATGGGACACGGTCGGTTCAAGCCGACCGATCCGACAAATTACCTCATGCGTCAGAGGCGCGCCTCTTCGATCCAGCTTGCCAGCAGCGCTGTCAGTTCGCGAGGCCGTTCCAGCGGCGCCATGTGGCCGCAATCTTCCAGGACGGCAAAGCGCGTGCTCGGCAGGTGCCGAGCCATGCGCTCGGTCTCGGCGAAGCTGCGCAGGCGGTCCTGGCGGCAGGCCACGACCAGGGACGGGCAGGCGATGCGCTCAAGGTCGGCATAGCCGTCGAGGCGGACCAGCGCCGCCTGGCGTGCGCGCACCTCGCGACCGAGGCGTCGCTGCATGCCGCGCAGACGGTCGAGCAGAACCGGATCGTTCTCGCGGTCGGGATGCAGCCCGGCCGCGGTGGCAACGGCGCCCGCGGCGCGCGGCGGCCGGTCGCCGGGGCGATAACCGGCCCTGCGCCGCTCGGTCTCCTCCTTGGAGTAGCCGCGCGCGGACGAGGCGACGAAGGCGACGCCGGCCACGCGTTCGGGTGCCATCAGGGCGAGCACCCGGGAGACGAACCCGCCCATCGAGAAGCCGACCAGAACGAAGCGCTCGGGCGACGAAGCGAGCACACGTTGCGCCATGCCTTCGAGGGTGGAATCCTCGTAGACGTTGCCGTAGTGGATCGTGCCGAGCGCATCGAGCCCCGGGACCATGTCGGTCCACAGGTCCTTGTCGCACATGAAGCCGGGCAGCAGGACGAGTTGGCGCAAACGCTTGGTTACTTCTTCAGGGCTCTCAGTATCTTCCCCGAATCGGTGACGAAGCCGAAGCACTTCTTGACGTTCCACACCGTTGCCTCGGTGCAGAAGTCGGGCGACGTGGTGGCGCAGCAATCCTCGACCAGGACGCAGCCATAGCCGAGGAAGTTGGCGTCGGTCAGCGAATGCAGCACGCATTGGTCGGTGTTGACGCCGGAGAACAGGACGGTGCGCGTGCCGAGGTTGCGCAGGATGGAATCGAGCGGCGTGTCCCAGAACCCCGAGATGCGATACTTGTCGACCTTGATGTCCGCGGGCTCCTGCGGCAGTTCATCGACGATCGCGGCCGCCCACGAATCCTTCTGCAGCACCGGCGCGCCGTTGCCGGGCAGCGGATCGCCGAGGCCGACGCCGGTGCCTGCGGGTTTGTAGAGATGGATCTGGTTGGGCGGCATGTTGGCGAGATCCGGCCGGTTGCCCCAGTTCACCCAGATCACCGGCACGCCCGACTTGCGCAGCGCCGGCAGCAGCTTCTGCAACGGTTTGATGGGCTTGCGGTCGGGCGTGTAGTCGGCCCCGAGATGGTCGACCCAGCCGCCCTCGGCGCAGAAGTCGTTCTGCATGTCGATCACGATCATGGCCGTGCGCTTGAGATCGATGGTGATGTTCTGCGGCGTCGCCGAAATCCTGAGCGGAACAGGTTTCGTCGGCGGCGTCGCCATGTCTATTTCTCGGGCATTTGCGCCCCAGGCGAAGCCGGCGCGCGGAGCGCCCAAAGGATGCAGTTTGTCGGCCATCGATCTCCCCCAAAGGACCTTGTGATGCGCCCTCGGTTGCAAGTTCCCTGCCAGTTGGCACGCCGATTGCCTCTGCCCTGTCGGGGATCACAAGCTCGAGGAGCGGGGGAACATAGCCATGAACAAGTTCGATCGTCGCGGTTTTTTGGCCGGCACGGCCGGCGCTGCGGGCCTCGTGATGCTGGGCGGCCTCGGCGCGCCCGTTCGCGCCGCCGGTCCGCTCAATGTCGGCGTGCTGATCCCAGGCTCGAAGTCCGACAAGGGCTGGATGGAATCGGGTTACGACGGCATGAAGGCCGCCGAGAAGAAGCTCGGTTCCAAGGTCTCGGTGAAGTTCATCGAGAACGTGAAGTTCGGCGACATGGAGCAGGTGCTGGTCACCCTGGCAGGCAAGAACGAGCTGGTGATCGGCGTCGGCGGCCAGACCCAGGCCTCGGTCTTCAAGGTGGCGCCGCGGTTCCCCAAGGTGAAGTTCGCCATCATCGGCGGCAACGCCGACGCGAAGAAGCCGGACAACGTTTCGGGCTACGACGTGCGCCAGGCCGAGATCGCCTTCGTGGCCGGCGCCTCGGCTGCGATGCTCTCCAAGACCGGCGGCGTGTCCTACGTCGGTGGCCTGGAAATCCCGGCGATCAAGAACGCCGGCATCGAGTTCGGCAAGGGCGCCAAGTACATCAATCCCGGCATCAAGTATTTCGAGAGCTACACCGGCGACTTCGACGACGTCGCCAAGGCCAAGGAAGCGACGCTGGCCGCGATCGCGCAGGGCGCCGACATCCACTACCATATCCTCAATCTCGGTCTGCGCGGCATGGAGCAGGCGGCGCGCGAGAAGGGCACGCACATCATCGGCAGCTACACCGATCGCTGCGGCACCGATCCGCTCTATGTCGCCTACTCGATCACCGGTGTCGGCTTCCAGGTCGAGTACGCCATGGAGCAGGCGGCGGCCGGCACCTGGAAGCCGGAGTTCAAGCCGTTCGGCCTGGCGATGGGTCCGAAAGCCTCCGACATGGTGATCTGCAAGGCCACGCCCGAACAGAAGGCCAAGATCGAGGAGATCAAGAAGGACCTGCTGTCGGGCAAGATCAAGGTCCTGGACGCCTGATCGTTGTCCGCCGAATCGCTGCTGTCGCTTCGGGATCTCGGTAAGCGCTTCGGCAGCCTGCAGGCGCTCGAAGGCGTCAGCCTCGATGTGCGCCCGGGCTCCGTGCAGTGCCTGCTGGGCGAAAACGGCGCTGGCAAGTCGACCCTGTGCAACCTGATCTTCGGCGTCTACGAGCCGACCGTCGGCAGCATGACCTTCGACGGCGCGGCCTGGGCGCCCGAAAGTCCGGCGGTGGCGCTGGAGAAGGGTATCGCCATGGTGCACCAGCATTTCAGCCTGGTGCCGCGCATGACCGTGGTCGAGAACCTGATGCTGGGGCAGGTCAAGGGCGTGCTGAAACGCCACGAATTCGGTGCGAGGATTCGCGACATCGCCGAGAGCTTCGGCTTCGCTCTCGATCCCGATTCGGTGGTCGGCGAGCTCTCGGTCGGCGAACGCCAGCGCGCCGAGATCGTGAAGTGCCTGATGCGCAATCCCAAGCTTCTGGTGCTCGACGAGCCGACCGCCGTCCTGCCGCCGGGCGAGATCGGCGCGCTGCTCGACATCTGCCGTCGCGTCGCCGATTCCGGCCGCGCCGTGATCCTGGTGACCCACAAGCTCGCCGAGATCGCCAAGGTCGCCGACCGCGTAGCCGTCTTGCGCACCGGGCGGCTGGTCGCCGACGAGAGCATGGAGGGCGCCGACATGGGCGCGCTGGTCCATGCCATGGTCGGCCGCGAACTGAAGCCGCTCGGCGTCGCGCTGGCCGATGACGGCGAGGTGCCGGCGCCGCCCGGACCGTTGATCACACCGCCCAGGCTCGCGCTGGTGTGCGACGGACTCACCGTGCACGATCGGCACGGCGCGGTGCGCCTCGACAATTTCACGCTCGAGATCAAGCCCGGCGAGATCGTCGGGTTGGCCGGCGTCGAGGGCAACGGCCAGAGCGAGCTCGGCATGGTGCTGGCGGGGTTGCTGCGGCCGACCGAGGGGCACTTCCATATCGGCGGCAGCGACCTCACTCACGCCGGCGCCGCGGCCGTGACCGCGGCGGGCGGCGGCATTGTGCCCGAGGATCGCCATGCCGTGGCCTGCGTCACCGCCATGTCGGTCGCCGAGAACATGTTCCTGAACAAGCTCGGCCGTTTCACGCGCTTCGGCCTGCTGCAGCGCGGTGCGCTGAACGCGGCGGCGCAGGAACAGATGCGCGCGTTCGACGTGCGCGCTGCCAGCCCCGAAGCCGCCTTCTCCGGCCTCTCGGGCGGCAACCAGCAGAAAGCTGTGCTGGCGCGCGAGCTGACTCTCGATCCGCTGGTGGCACTGGTCGCGGCCCAGCCTACGCGCGGACTGGATGTCAGCGCCGTCGAGGCGGTCTATCGCCAGATTCGCGCCGCGGCTCGCCGCGGCGTCGGCGTGCTGCTGATCTCCAGCGAGCTCGACGAGCTCATAGCCGTCGCCGACCGCATTGCCGTGCTCTATCGCGGCCGGCTGGTCGGCGAGCGCCCCGCCGAGATGTGCGAACGTGGCGCCATCGGCGCTCTCATGTCGGGACAGGGTGCATGACGGCGCTCGCGCTCTCCCTGACGGATCGCCGTCGCCTGCTCGGCATGGCGGTGCCGTTCATCGCGGTGATCGGCTCGATGATCGTCGGCCTGCTGCTGATCGCGGCGAGCGGCAAGGACGTATCCGACGCCATCGAGGCGTTCATGGACGGCGCGTTCGGCAGTGCCTTCGCGATCGGCGCCTCGATCAACCGTGCCGTGGCGCTGTCGCTGGTGGGCCTCGGCTTCATCCTGGCGTTCCGCGCCAACCTCACCAACGTGGGCGGCGAGGGCCAGATCGCCGTGGGCGGCATTGCGGCCACGGCGCTGGGCCTCTGGTCGCCGATCGCAGACCTGCCGCTTGCCCTCGCCGTGCTCGTGCCGCTGCTGGGCGGCACGCTCGCCGGCGCCTTCTGGGGCGGCATCGCCGGCTTCATGAAGGTGCGCTTCGGCACCAACGAGGTGATCAGTACCCTGCTGCTCGGCTTCGTCGCCTTGCTGCTCGTCTACTGGTGCGTGCAATCGACGGCGCTGTTGCGCCAGCCGCAGACCTCGTCGGCGACCCTGCCGGAATCCCTGCCGATCGCCGATGCGGTCAAGCTGCCGGGCCTGACCGGCGATCCCGGATCGCCTCTGCACGTCGGCCTCGTCATCTGCCTGCTGCTGGCCGTCGCCACGGCGATCGTCCTGCAGCGCTCGACCTTCGGCCTCCGCCTGCGCGCCATCGGCCTCAACGAGCTGGCGGCGCGCCGCGCCGGCATGCCGGGCGGCATCCTCCTGGTCGTGGCCCTGGCCATCGCGGGCGCTTTCGGCGGCCTTGCCGGCGCGATCATGCTGCAGGGCGAGCAATACTACCTGAAAACCGGCTTCTCCTCGGGCTACGGCTTCGATGGGCTCGTCGTCGGCCTTCTGTCGCGCGGCTCGACCTTGGGCGTGCTGGCAGGTGCGTTGTTCTTCGGCTTCCTGCGCTCGGGCGGCATCTCGATGGAGATCATGGCACAGGTGCCGGCGGCGCTGACCTTGGTCATCCAGGGCCTGATCGTCATCGCCGTCGCGGGCTCGGTCATCCTGGTCGAGAAGCTGCAGGGAGGCCGCTGATGGAAGAGACGCTCGCCGTCTTCATCGCTTCGACCCTGCGGCTCGCCATGCCCCTGATGCTGGCGGCCAGCGGCGAGCTGGTCTCCGAGCGCGCCGGCGTCCTGAACCTCAGCCTTGAAGGCATGATGCTGACGGCGGCCTTCTTCGGTGCGTTGGGTTCCTGGGCCAGCGGCAGCCCATACTTCGGCGTCGCCTGCGCCGTCCTGGCGTCGGTCATCGTCTCGGCGGCGCAGGCCTGGCTCAGTGTGAACCTGCGCGCCAACCAGCTCGTGGTCGGTATCGGTTTCAACATCCTGGCGCTGGGCGCCACCACGTTGCTCTACCGCATCATCTTCGGCGGCCTGTCGCGCGAGGAGATCCCCGGTCTTCCGAAGCTCGCTGTGGCGGGCCTGAGCGACCTGCCGTTTGCCGGCACCGCCTTCTTCCAGCAGTCGGTCATCGTCTACGTCGGCCTCGCGCTGATCGTGCTGATCTGGGCCGTGCTGAACCATACCTCGTTCGGGCTTTCGGTGCGCGCCGTCGGCGACGAGCCGCGCAGCGCCGACAAGGCCGGAATCCCCGTGGCGGCGACGCGCTGGAAGGCGGTGCTGATCACCGGTTTCATGGCGGGGTTCGCCGGCGCCTTCATCTCGATCGCCGACATCCATACCTTCACCGAGAACATGACCAACGGCGCGGGCTATCTCGCGCTCGCCGCGGTGATCTTCGGCGGCTGGAACATCGGCCGCACCATCGCCGCCTGTCTCCTGTTCGGCGCGGCCACGGCGCTGCAGTTCCAGTTGCCGGCCATGGGCGTCCACGTGCCCACCGCCTTCCTGCTGATGCTGCCCTACCTGCTGGCGCTGCTGGCGGTAGCGGGCGTCGTCGGCCGCCTGGAGCCGCCGACGTCCCTCACCGTGCCGTTCCAGCGTGGAAAGTAGATCATGCCTGCCATCGCCGCCCAGCCGTACGAGTACAGCTTCCCCATGGGCCGACTGGCGCTGATCGTCATCGACATGCAGCGCGACTTCGTCGAGGAGGGCGGCTTCGGCTCGGTGCTGGGCAATGACGTGCGCCCGCTGGCCAAGATCGTTCCCACCGTGCGGCGCCTGATCGACGGCTTTCGCGCCGCCCGGCTTCCCATCATCCATACCCGCGAGGGCCACAGGCCCGACCTTTCCGACTGCCCGCCGTCCAAGCGCGCCCGCGGCCGCGGCAAGCTCACCATCGGCGATGAAGGCCCGATGGGCCGCATCCTGGTCGATGGCGAGCCGGGCAACGACCTGGTGCCCGAGCTCGCGGCCTTGCCGGGCGAGGCGGTGATCGTCAAACCGGGCAAGGGCGCCTTCTACGCGACGCCGCTCGACGACATCCTTAAGCGCCAGGGCATCGGCCATCTGGTGTTCGCCGGCGTCACCACCGAGGTCTGCGTGCAGACCACTATGCGCGAGGCCAACGACCGCGGCTACGAGTGCTTGCTGGCCGAGGACGCGACCGAGAGCTATTTCCCCGAGTTCAAGGCCGTGACGCTCGCCATGATCCGCGCCCAAGGCGGCATCGTCGGCTGGACCGCGCCCACCGACACCATCGTCAAAGCATTGAAATGAGCGACGGCTTCGGTGCCTTCGTGCGCGGTCCGCGGGCACGGTTGGGCCACTGGCGTCCGGGCCGCTCGATGGCCTGAGCTTCGTCGCCAAGGACCTGATCGACGTTGCGGGCCATGTGACCGGCGGCGGGAATCCCGACTGGGCGAAGCGCCAGCAGCCCGCCACGCGATCGGCACCCGTCGTCGATTGCCTGTTGCGCGCCGGGGCCTCGCTGGTCGGCAAGGCCGTCACCGACGAGCTCGCTTTCAGCCTCGAAGGCGAGAACGAGCACCATGGCACGCCCATCAATCCGCGCGCACCCGACCGGCTCCCGGGCGGCTCGTCGAGCGGCGCCGCCGTGGCGGTGGCCGCAGGTCTCGCCGATCTCGGGCTGGGCACCGACACCGGCGGCTCGGTGCGCGTGCCCGCCGCGTTCTGCGGCCTGTTCGGCTGGCGGCCGAGCCATGGCCGCCTGTCGCTCGACGGCGTCGTCCGGTTCGCTCCGAGCTACGACACGGTCGGCTTGCTGGCACGTGACGCCAGGCGGCTGCAGCTTTCTGCGCAGTGTTTGCTGGGTACCGAGCCGGTGTCGTTGCCGGCGCGCTTGCTGATGGCGGCCGACGCCTTCAAATTGGCCGAGCCGGAGGCGGCGGCCGTCCTTGCCGACGCGGCTAGAGCGCTGGGTGCAGTCGAGGAAGTGGCGGTGTTCGCCGGCCGGCCGGGCGATTTCCGCGACGCCTACGTCACCCTGCAGGGGCTCGACATTCTGGATGAACACAGCGGCTTCCTCGCCAGCGATCCGTTGTTCGGCGAGACCATCAAGCCGCGCTTCGATGACGTGCGCGCCCTCGATCCAGCGGCCGGAGCACGTTGGAGCGCCTGGCGTCGCGAGACGACGGTTCGCCTGCGGCAACTATTGCCGCCCGGGACCTTCCTGTTGCTGCCGACGGCGCCGTCGGTCGCACCGCTGCGCTTCCTGCGGGGTGAAGCGGCCGGCCGGTTCTACGACGCTGCTCTCACCCTCGGTTCGGTTGCCGGCCATGCCGGCCTGCCGGCCGTGAGCCTCCCGGTCGCGACACTGCGCGGTTGCCCGCTCGGGCTCTCGATCGTTGCAGGGGCGGCGCAGGACGAGGCGCTTCTGTCGGTTGTGATGAAGATTACATGAATCTCGCGCCATCCGAATCTGTCGGGATTGCATTGTCACGTGTGGGCCCTAAATCAAAATCGGACTTCATCAGGAGGAGACCCACGATGGCAGAGAACGTGCCCAAGGCGATGACGCCAAGCACTTACACGCCGTTCGGCGGCGAGTTCGACCAGCTCTTCAACCGCATGATGCGGGCCTGGCCTTTCGGCTTCTTCGAGCCGTCCGCCAACGGCCTGCCGCGCCCCCTGCGCACTCCCGAGCATGCGCCCAAGGTCGAGGTGCAGGAGAATGGCCACCACTACACCATCACTGTCGAGCTGCCGGGGCTCGATCAGAAGGACGTGAAGGTTTCGGTAGAGGACGATGTGCTGACCGTGTCGGGCGAGAAGCATATCGAGCGCAGCGACGAGAAGACCCATTACTCGGAGCGCAGCTACGGCAGCTTCACGCGGGCCTTCACCCTGCCGTCGGATGCCGACCGCAACGACATCAGCGCCAACTTCGCCAAGGGCGTGCTGACGCTGCAGATCGCCAAGACGGCCAGCGCCCACGAACGGGCGCGCCAGATCGAGGTCAAGCCGTCCTGAGCCTTAGAATGTGATCGGGCCGGCGATCGAAGCGCCGGCCCAGGCCGCGACCAGCATCAGCACCAGGCCGGGGACGACGTAGAACGCGAATTCGCGACCTCCCGCGGTCACGGCGAACACCATCTTGGTGATGGTGTTGGTTGTGAACGCCGCCAGCACGGGGATGACGGTCTGCGGCGGTTTGATCCTGCCGTCGGCGACCAGCGAAGCGACTGAGACGGCGGCAGAGTGCGTATCGGCGAAGCCCGCGACGGCGGCGGCGATCAAGACGCCCGCTTCGCCGAACCAGTCCTGCGCGGCCGCGGCGGCTATCAGCACGATGGCGAGGATGGCGGCGAAGGTGAGTGCCGTGGTCAGGCTGAAGGCGTTGCCTTTTGCGTCGTGCGTTTCGTTGCTCTGGCGCAGCGCCCACAGGGTGAAGGCGCCGCCATAGAGCACGGCCGCACCGCTCGAGAAGATCAGCGGCAGCCATAGCACCTGTAGCGTCGCCATGTTGGTGGCGGCGGTCAGGATTCCGAGCTGCACGACGGTGGCGATCGACGACAGCACTGCTCCCGCTACGGCCGGCTTCATCAGGTCGCGCTCGTGCTTCACGCGTATCCCCATGGCGGCGATGGTGGCTCCGCTCGAGACGAAGCCCGATGCCAGGCCCGCCACCGGCAGGCCGTAGCGCGGGCCCACGAGACGCACCGCGACGTACCCCAGTGCACTCACTGCCATCACCAGGATGACGATGGTCCATACCGTGTGCAGGTTCAGCGCGCCGTAGGGTCCGATCGGCTTGTCCGGCAGCAGCGGCAGGACGACCAGCGCGGCGGCGGCGAAGATCAGGAGATCGCGCAGCTCGTCGTCGGTCAGCACCGAGCGCACGAAGCGGTGCAGGGCGGAGCGGGCGGCCAGCAGGACGGCGACGACGACGCCGAGGCCGGCTGCAAACTCGGGATGCCGGATGGCGAGCCCGCCCAGCAGCGTGGTCAGCACCAGCGCCGTCTCGGTGGCAAGGCCGCGGTCACCGTTGCGCTCCTGCCAGTAGGACAGGCCGGCGAAGGCCACCATGCCCAGCGCCGCGGCCGCCAGCACGACCTCTTCGCCAACCGCCGCCGCCGTCGCGCCCAGCAAGGAGGCCAGCGTGAAGGTCCGCAGGCCGGCGGGATGGCGCGTCGTACCGTCACTCTTGTGGCGCTCGCGGTCGATGCCGATCAGCAGGCCGACGCCCAGCGCTACCAGGAAGCCGAAGACCAGAGGGTGCATGAAAGGCATGAGCCATTATCCCCTTTGCCGCAGGCAGCGTCACACCAGCATAGCGGTTCCGTAGCCAGCCCCTTTTCGCACGTCTTCGGTCGAAGACGGCTCGACCAGAAGATCAGGCCGTGGCATGCAAGTTGCTGCCGAAGGGGTCATGGGCACGCCGCTTTTCTTCATGATCCCGGGCGCACCGACGCCGGTCGCGCCGTTCAGCCATGCCGTCGAGGTCGACGGCTGGTGCTTCGTCACCGGCCAGATGCCGACCTGGCCCGACGACGACGGCAAGCCGTTGCCGGCTGATATCGAGGGCCAGACGGAACGCGTCATGGAGAACCTCAAGATCGTGCTGGGCGGGCTGAAGCTCGGGCTGGAGCACGTCATTTGTGCGCGCGTCTACCTCACCGACTTCGAGACCAATTACCCGCGCATGAACGCGGTCTATGCGAGCTACTTCCCGGCCGACCGCCGGCCGGCGCGCACCTGCATCGGCGTTACCGGCCTGGCGCGCGGCGCCATGGTCGAGATCGACCTTCTGGCCAAGCGTTGACGGGCGATTCCGGCGTGGAAGGGTGCCCACGCCATCGTCCGCAAGGTTATCTATCGTTTGCCGCTTGAAGGTCTTTAGAAGCGCAGTCGCTTGCCCACGGCCAGCGGCGTCAGCTTCTTGTCGCCGAAGGCGTTGGTAAGGGCGGCCATGGCGCGCCAGCCGGTGCAGTGGCCGGCGGCGACGACATCGAGATCGAACGCTTTCAGCGCCTCGACCGTCTGCGGGATGACGCGCTCGTTGATACCCGAGAGGTGCAAGCCGCCCAGCACGCAGTGCAGCTTCACCCCGGCAAAGCTCTCGCGCGCGTGATTCAGCACGTTTATCACACCGGCATGGCTGCAAGCCGTCAGCACGACCAGACCCTTGCCCTTCACGTTCACCGCCACGAAGCGCTCGTCGATCAAGAGCTCGTCCGGTTCCCAGCCCTTGCCGTCCTCGGTGCGGCGATGCTGGCCCGGCAGGCCGGACTCGAACGGCGTGCGCCGCGGGATCTCGCCGCTGACGAACACGCAGTCGGCGATGAGCTGCGGCTCGCGCGTGCAGACGACATGGCCGCCCTGGGCGTCGAGATCAGCCAGCGAGGGGACATCCTCCATCGGTCGGAACGAGCCGTCCGGCATTTTGGCGGCGCGGCTGCGGAACATGTCGGGATGGACATAGCAGCCGACGCGCTTGCCGCCGTTGCGGTCGCGCACCAGTTGCAGCGCGCGCAGCATGGCGCCGGCATGGTCCCAGTGGCCGTGGCTCAGCACCAGGGCTTCGACCGGGCCGAGATCGAGCCCGAGCCGCGAGACGTTCTGCTCGAAGACGCGATCCTCCGGTCCGGTGTCGAACAGCACCGAACGAGTGGTCCCGCCGCTCCTCACGGTGAGCAGGCAGGAGAGCCCGTGCGCCGCGCAGCACAGGCAACCGCCGCCCAGCACCCAGGCGCCGCCGCGCCGCCGGCCCAGGCCGCCCAGCTCAGTCTCGATGAAGGAGGGCACCGACGACAGCGAATCGGTGACGTTGTCGACGATGATCTGGATGTCGAGGGAGTCGACCGTGGCAAGTGATGTCATGAGCAGTGGTTCTCTCGCGAAAATGCACGCGATGGAAGTCAGCCTGACGGCTCAGTATCGCCATGTCGGTGACCGTTTTGCGAGGAAGGCGTCGACTCCCTCGGCGAAATCGGCCGTTCCGGCAAGGTCGACGACGGTCTTCAGTTCCAGCGCCAAGCCTTCGTCGAAGGTCATGCCACCGCCCAGGGTCACGGTGCGGCGGACGGCGGCCAGCGCCGCCGGCGACTTGGCGGCGAGCGTCTCGGCATAGGCCTGGACGTGGGCCCGCAATCGGTTGGGATCGACCAGCTCGTCGACAAGTCCCCAGTTCAGCGCCTCGGCCGCCGGCACGAGGCTGCCCTCGTAGAGATAACGCAGGGCGCGCGGACGGCCGATCAGGCGAGCCAGCGCCTGGGTCGTCGCGATCGGCGGGATGAAGCCGATGTTTATCTCGGGCTGGCCGAGCCGCGCGTCGGTCGCGGCAAAGCGCAGGTCGCAATGCAGCGTCATCTCCAGCCCGCCGCCGACGGCCGTGCCATTGATGGCCGCGAGCAGCGGCTTCGCTGAGCCGCGCAGCAGGCGCACGATGTCGTGGCAGCGTCCGGCCCAACGGCGCATGCCGTCCTGGCCGATGCTCTTGAAGACATGCAGGTCGGCGCCGGCGCTGAAATAGCGCGGGATTGCGCTCGCCAGCACCAGCACGCGCACCTCCGGATCGGCCAGCGCCGCGGCGAGGGTATCGTGGGTCTCGTCGACCATTTCGCGCGTGAAGGCGTTGACGGGCGGGCGGTTGAATTCCAGCCAGCCGACATGGTGGACGAGCGAACGACGGACAAAGCTCATGAGCGACTCCTGCCGCGCACAGCCTGTCGCACGCTGGCCTCGAAGGCCAGCATCGCCTGGGTGGCGGCACGCGAGCGGCGCGTGATGATCGAGAAGGGCGACGATGCCTCCTCGATTCTGACCGGCAGCACGCGGACACGATGCTGGCCGGCGAAATGCCGCCCGACCTCGCGCGGCACCATCATCAGGCAATCGGAGGTGCCGAGGATGGCGATGCAGGAGTAGAATGATGCCGACTGATAGATCGGGCGTGGCGGCCGCAGGCCGCGGCGCAGGAAGGCCTCGGCGAAGTAATCGTGCAGAGCAGTGTTGCTCGGCGCCTCGATCCAGTCGGCGCCTTCGAGCTCCTGCCAGGAGATCCGGCGGCGATCCGCCAGCGGATGGTGCGTTCCGCCGACGATGCAGAAGGACTCGGTGAACAGGAAGGACGGCACGAGGTCCTGGTTGGCGGCGAACTCCGGCAGCATGCGGCCGACCACCAGGTCGAGCGTGCCGTCCGCCAGGGACGTCAACAGCTCGGAGGCGGCGCCTTCGTGGAACTCGGCGCGGATGCCGGGCTGCGAGCGGCGCAGATGGACGAGTGCCCGCGGCACGATCTCGAGCATCACCAGAGGCAGGGCGCCGATGCGCAGCAGCGCGCGGCCCTCGTCACCCGAGGCGAACTCGCTCTGCACGCGCTTCAAGTCGGCGAGCATCAGCCGTGCCTGCCGGATCAGGTAGTCGCCGCGCTCGGTCGGCACCAGCCCGCGACGAGAGCGCTCGAACAGCCGCCCACCCATCGTCCGCTCGATCTCCTGCAGCAACACCGACAGGGCGGGCTGGGATGTGTTGAGCCGCCGCGCCGCCTGGTGCAGCGAGCCGGTCTCCGCCAGCGTCCCCACCAGCGTCAGCGCGCGTAGCCTCAGATGATCCATGTGATAATGGCCCAATATCACGATATCGAAATTCTGTATTACAGCATTATCACTGCCTTCCCTACCCTCGGGCCAGGGAAGGAAACAAATGGCCTCGCAGTGCCTCTCTGACGTGCGGGTGGTCGATCTCAGCCATGTGATCGCGGGCCCGGTGGCGTCCATGTACCTCGCGGCCCTGGGCGCCGACGTGGTCAAGGTCGAGAACCCGCGCGCGCCTGACGTCATGCGCTACGTCGCGCCGGGCCGCGACGCCATGGCCAACACCTTCGCCACGCTGAACGCCGGCAAGAGCTCGCTCGCCATCGACCTGAAGCAGCCGCGCCTGCGCGACCTGCTGCTGGACCTGGTCCGCGATGCCGACGTCTTCATCGAGAACTTCAGGCCGGGCACAGCGGCGCGGCTTGGCCTCGACTATGAGGCCGTGCGCGCCGTCAATCCGCGGATCGTCTACCTGTCGATCTCCGGCTACGGTCAGGACGGGCCGTGGAGCCGCTTCGGCGCCTACGATCAGGTTGTCCAGGCGCTGACTGGCATGATGATGGCCAATGGCGGCGAGGACGATCCGCCGATCAAGGTCGGTTTCCCGGTGATCGACATCGCCACCGGCATGATGGGTGCGCTGACGGTGCTGGCCGCGCTGCATCGACGCGGCCGCGACGGTGTCGGCAGCCATATCGACACGTCGCTGGCGCAGGCGGCGGTGCAGCTCATGCGGCCCCTGGCCAGCCGCGTCCTGTCGACCGAGCAGGATGGGCCGCGGCCGGGCAATCGCGGCTTCAGCGGCTCGCCGGGCGCCGCCACCTTCCGCTGCGCCGACGGATGGCTCGCCGTGGCCGCCAACACGGGACGGCAGTTCGCCGCACTCTGCCGCCTGCTGGGCCTGGCCGAGATGGCGAACGACCCGGCTCTCGTGACCCAGGTCGGCGACGGAGCCACGTCCAATGTCGTGCCGGTCGATGCGGCGGAACTCGGCCGGCGGCTCGACGCCGCCTTCGCGCGCCACAAAGCGGCCATCCTCGAAGGCGAGTTGAACGCGGTGGGCGTGCCGGCGGCCCGGGTGCGGCGCATGGGTGAGTTCCTGAGCGAGGCGCGGGCCGGCAAGCATGTCGACCTCGGCATCGAGCGGCTGGACGATACGTTCCTGCAGCTCGGCAAGGGCTTCGCCGGGCTCGAATCGGTGCCGGTCAGTCCGGCACCAAAGCTGGGCGAGGGCACGCGCGAGATCCTGCGCGGCGCCGGGTTGAGCGACGACGAGATCGAGGCGCTGGCGCGCGACGGCGCCGTCCGCCTGGACGACGGCAAGTGAACGAAAGAAGCGTGGGAGGAAGACGATGAAGAGAAGAATGCTGATGGCCGCCGCGGCGGCGCTCGGACTGATGCCGGCGGCGCTCTCGGCCCAGCCGGCACAGGCGCCGGTGAAGGCCAATGTCGCGGTCTATACCGGCTCGCTGGTCGCCGTGCCGGCCTATGTCGCAAAGGATCTCGGCATCTACGCCAAGCACGGGCTCGACGTTTCGCTGATGGATTTCCGCGCCGCGCCCGACGCGACCGCGGCCCTGTTCAGCGGCGCTGTCGACCTGATGAGCAACAGCCCCGGCAACATGATGCTGGTCAACAGCCGCGGCCGCGACCTGGTGGCGGTGGTCGACAACTACCCCGCCCATGTCTGGACGGTGATCACCAACAAGGATGTGGCGACGCCCAGCAAGGCCCAGGGCTATCCCGCGATGATCCGCGACCTCAAGGGCAAGAAGATCGGCGTTCCCGCGATCGGCTCGGACGGCCACAACTTCGCGCGCCGCTACCTCAAGGATGCCGGCATGGATCCGGAGAAGGACGCGACCTTCCTGGCGGTCGGCCTTGGACCGGATGCCGTCGCCGCCTTCAAGGCGGGCCAGCTCGACGCGGTGATGGCGATCGAGCCGGTGCAGACCGTGCTCGAGAACCTGGGCGGCAAGGTGCTGCTCGACCTGCTGGTCGACAAGACCATTCCCGAATTCGCCACCTGGACGTCGAGCGTCTATCACACGACCAAGGCGCACGCCGACAAGAACGCCGAGATGATGAAGCGCTTCCAGTCGGCGCAGGAGGAGGCCATCGCCTTTGTGCGCGACCCGGCCAATGCCGGCAAGGTCGCGGAGATCTGGTCCAAGTACAACAAGGCGCTGACGGCCGACCAGATGAAGGGCGTGCTGACGCGGCTGGGCAAGGCATTCGACGTCAAGTTCAACTGCAAGGGCACCGAGAATGTCGGCAAGTTCCAGGTCGACAACGGCCTGATCAAGCCCGACCAGGTCCAGACCTGCGAGCAGCTCGCCTGGTCCGGCGCCAAGAAGTACCTGCCCTGACCAGACGACGAGAAGGAGCGGTCCGATGACGGACGAAGCCATGAAGTTCGGCATCTTCCTGGGGCCGTTCCATCGCCTGGGAGAGAATCCGACGCTCGCGCTCGAGCGCGACATGGAGCTGATCGAATGGCTCGACAAACTGGGCTATGACGAGGTCTGGATCGGCGAGCACCATTCGGCCGGCTGGGAACTCGTCTCCTCGCCGGAGCTGATGATCGCCGCTGCGGCGCCGCGCACCCGGCGCATCCGGCTGGGCTCGGGCGTGACCAGCCTTCCCTATCACAACCCGTTGATGGTCGCGAACCGCTTCGTGCAGCTCGACCACATGACGCGCGGCCGCGCCATGCTGGGCTGCGGCCCGGGCGCGCTGACCTCCGACGCCTATATGCTCAACATCCCGCCCGAGCTGCAGCGCAAGCGCATGGAAGAGGCGCTCGAAGTCATCATGCGCCTTCTCGCGGGCAAGGAGCCGGTGACGGTCAAGACCGACTGGTTCGAGCTCAAGGAGGCGCGCCTGCATCTCGCGCCCTACACGCGACCGCATTTCCCGGTCGTGGTCGCCAGCACCATCACGCCGTTCGGCATGATGGCGGCGGGCAAGCATGGGCTCGGCGTGCTGTCGATCGGCGCCGGCCTGCCCGGCGGGCCGGAGGCGCTGGCCGAGCAGTGGCAGATCGCCGAGGACACCGCGGCACAGCACGGCAAGGTCATGAGCCGCGGCAAGTGGCGCATCGTGGTCAACGTCCATGTCGGCGAGGACGACGAGGCCGCGCTCGCCCAGGTCCGCCGCGGCGAGCGTGCCGAGACGCTCGAATATTTCGACCAGACGCTCGGCCGTCCCGCCGGCCGGTCCGACGATCCGCTGCGCGATGGCGTGAAGATGGGCACGACGCTGGTCGGGTCGCCCGATCTGGTGGCGCGTGGTATCCGCAGGCTCCACGGCCTGAGCGGGGGCGGGTTCGGCGGCGTGCTGTTCCGCGCCCACGAATGGGCGAACCGCGAGGATACGATGCGCAGCTACGAGCTGTTCGCGCGCTATGTCATGCCGCAGTTCCAGGATTCGCTGACCGCGCTCACCGCCTCCAACGACTGGGCGCGCGAGAACCGCAAGACGATCTTCGCGCCGAGCGTCGCGGCCGTGAAGCGCGCCTTCACCGATGTCGGCCGCGATGCGCCAGCCGACCTCGCCGACCGTGCGTTGGGCGGCAGGGACGTCCGGTCCTAAGCCGCATGGATGCCGTCCTGCCGATGAGCACAACGCGCGACTTCGCCATCACGGTCGAGGGCGTCTCGCACGCCTTCCCGACGCCCGACGGCAAGCCGATGCTGACCCTCGACAACGTGTCGTTCGACGTGCCGCGAGGTCAGTTCATCGCATTGGTCGGGGCGAGCGGCTGCGGCAAGACGACGATCCTCAACATGGCGGCCGGCCTGCTGCAGCCGGTGGCCGGCACGGTCACCGTCAACGGCGAGCGGATCCTGCGGCCCTCGCGCCGCACCGGCTACATGTTCGCTCGCGACGGGCTGCTGCCCTGGCGTTCGGCGCGCAGCAACATCGAGGTCGGCCTGGAACTCCGCGGCGTGCCCGCGGCTGAGCGCGCCTCGGTCGGCCAGCGGCTGCTCGAGATGATCGGGCTGAAATCCTTTGGCCATGCCTATCCCTGGCAGCTCTCGCAGGGCATGCGCCAGCGCGTGGCGATCGCCCGCACGCTGGCCGTCGATCCCGACACGCTGCTGATGGACGAGCCCTTTGCCGCGCTCGACGCGCAGACCAAGCTGATGCTTCAGGGAGAGTTCCTGCGCATCTGGGAACGCGACCGCAAGACCGTGCTCTTCGTCACCCACGACCTCGCCGAGGCGGTCGCGTTGTCGGACCGCGTGATCGTGCTGACACGCCGGCCCGGCCGCATCCAGGCCGACATCGCGATCGACCTGCCGCGGCCGCGTGATCCCGAGCGTATCCGCTTCGACAGCCACTACCTGAAGCTCAGCGAGCAGGTCTGGCAGGCGCTGAAGGCGGGAGAAGCAGCGACATGACGGTCCAAGCCGAAAGCGCCGGCCGCGTCCTCGACACGCTGGCGCGCAGCGAGGCGGAGCGCCTGTCGCGCCGCCGCAAGCGCACCTTCTGGGTCTGGACGACGCGGGCCATCGTGGTGGCCGTCTTCCTGGGCTCCTGGCAGTGGGCGGTCGACGCCAAGCGGATCGATCCGTTCTTCTTCTCGCAGCCCAGCGCCATCTGGCAGTTCCTCGCCGAGGAGGTGAAGGACGGCAGCATCTGGCCGCATGTCATCGTCACCTTGCGCGAGACGCTGCTGGGCTTCGCCATCGGCGCGGCCGCAGGCGTGGCCGCCGGCATCGTGCGCATGCAGTTCCCCTTCGTGGCGGATGTCAGCAACCCCTTCCTCACCATCCTGAACGTCCTGCCGCGCGTGGCGCTGGCGCCGATGTTCATCATCTGGTTCGGCGTCGGCGAGGGCTCCAAGGTCGCCCTGTCGGTCAGCTTGGTGTTCTTCATCCTGATGCTGAACACCGAGGCCGGTATCCGGGCGCTCGACCGCGAGTTGATCGTGACCATGCGCGCGCTGGGCGCCACCGACCGCCAGCTCTTCTGGAAGGTCATGCTGCCGGGCGCCGTGCCGTCGATCTTCGGTGGCATGCGGCTCGGCGTCGTCTACTCGCTGCTGGCCGTGGTGGTAGGCGAGATGATCTCGGCGCGCATGGGCTTGGGTCAGCGCATCGCCTTCTATGCCGCGAGCTTCCGCGCCGAGGGCGTGCTGGGAACCATCCTGGTGCTGGCGATGATCGGGCTGGGCCTGAACTTCGTCGTCGTGCGCGCCGAGGCCGTGCTGCTGCGCTGGAAGGGCGAGGCCACGTGACGCCGGCACTCACCGGGAAGGTGGCGCTGATCAGCGGCGCAGCGAGCGGCATGGGTGCGGCGCAGGCCCGGCTGTTCGCGCGCGAGGGCGCCGCCGTCGCTGTGGGCGACATGCTGGAGGAGCAGGGACGGGCGGTCGTCGACGACATCGTCGCGAAGGGTGGCCAGGCCATCTTCGTGCCGCTCGACGTCACGGACGGCGCAGCCTGGCAGCGGGCCATCGCCGGCACCGAGACAGCGCTGGGCGCGATCGACATCCTCGTCAACAACGCCGGCATCAGCAATATCGGGGCGGCCGAGCCGATGCTCGAGGAGGAATGGGATCGCCTGATGGCGGTCAATTCCCGCGGCGCCTTCCTCGGCCTGCGCCATGTCGCTCCTGCCATGCGGCAACGCCGGCGCGGCGCGGTGGTCAATATCGGCTCGATCGCCGCGTTCCGCGGCCAGGCCGGGCTGCATCCGGGCTACGGCGCCTCGAAGGCGGCGATCGTCGGCCTCACCCGCTCGGCGGCGCTGCGCTATGCGCCGGACGGTATCCGCGTCAATGCGGTGCATCCGGGCTTCATGGCGCCGATGCGCACTGCCGTGTCGGTCGATCCGCGCTGGCGCACGCGCATGGTGGCGAAGGTGCCGCTGGGCCGCGAGGGCCGTGTCGAGGAAGTCGCGGCCGCCGTTCTTTTCCTTGCATCGGATGCCTCGTCTCACATCACCCGTGCAGACCTCGTCGTCGATGGCGGACTGTCCATCTCCTGAACCCTGCAACAGCGGTCGAGTGGCATCATGCATGACGTGATTCTCAAGGGTGGCACCGTCGTCGACGGCACCGGCGCCGCGCCCTTCACCGCCGACGTCGCAATCGACGGCGACCGCATCGTCGAGGTCGGCAAGCTCTCGGGCCAGGCGCGGCGCGTTGTCGCCGCCGACGGCCTGGTGGTGACGCCGGGCTGGGTCGACATCCACACGCACTACGATGGGCAGGTGACCTGGGATTCGCAGCTGGCGCCGTCGTTCTGGCACGGCGTGACCTCGGCGATCATGGGCAATTGCGGCGTCGGCTTCGCACCGGCGCGGCGCGACGAGCACGAGTGGCTGATCGGCCTGATGGAGCGCGTCGAGGACATTCCCGGCACGGCGCTAGCCGACGGCATCCAATGGGAGTGGGAGAGCTTCCCCGACTATATCGAGGCGCTGAACCGGCGTTTGCACGCGCTCAATGTCGGCGCCATGCTGCCGCACGGTCCATTGCGTGCTTACGTGATGGGCGAGAGAGGGGCGCGCAACGAGGCAGCGAAGGCCGAGGACCTGGGCGAGATGGCACGTCTGGTGAGTGACGCCCTGGCGGCCGGTGCCTTTGGATTTTCGACGTCGCGCACGCTCGTGCATCGCGCGATCGACGGCGAGCGGGTACCGGGAACCTATGCCGCCCTCGAGGAGCTCGAGGCGCTGGCCGGCGCCGTGGCGGGCAGCGGGCATGGTCTTCTCCAGGTCGCACCGGCCGGCCTGACGGGCGACGACCTCGATTCCCAGGCGAGCGAGATTGCCTGGATGGTCGATGTCTCCGCGCGGCTGGGTGTGCCCGTCACCTTCCTGTGCCCGCAGAACATGATTCGCCCGGACTCCTGGCGCGATCAGTTCGCGGCCTGTGCGGCGGGGCGGTTGCGCGGCGCTCATGTCGTGCCCCAGGTCTTTGCCCGCAGCACCGGGTCGCTCCTTACCCTCGCCAGCCGGTTTCATCCCTTCCACGGATCGCCGACCCTGAAGTCGCTGCAAAGCCTGCCCGCGACGGAGATGATGCGACGGCTGGCGGATCGCGAGCTCCGGCGCAAGGTCGCGATGGAAGCGACGATCGGGCCGCCCGAGGGACGGCCGCGCGACGGCAACGAGGAGTATCAGGGCCTGTTCCGCAATCCCTGGCCCTACATGTACCGCGTCGACAGCGACATCGATTACGAGCCCGAGCCGACGCATTCCATCCAGGCGATCGCCGCGCGCGAGCATCGCGACCCGCGCGAGGTCGCGCTCGACATCCTGCTCGAGAACGATGGCAGCGGCATGATCAGCTACCATCTCCTGGGCTACGCCCACGGCAACCTGGATGCCCACCGCGAGATGCTGGCCGACCGCGACACCGTCGTCGGCGCGGCCGACGGCGGCGCGCATGTCACGGTGATCTGCGATGCCGGCATGCCGACCTTCATGCTGACGCACTGGGCGCGCGACCGCGTGCGCGGGCCGCGCCTGCCCCTGGAGTTCGTCGTGAAGAAGCAGACCGCCGACACTGCGAGGCTGTTCGGCCTGCGCGATCGCGGCCAGCTGCGTCCCGGCTACAAGGCGGACGTCAACCTGATCGACTTCGATTTGCTGTCGTTCGAGCGGCCGAAATTCGTGCACGACCTGCCGACCGGCGCTGCGCGATTGATGCAGAAGGCGCGGGGCTACGTCGCCACGCTGGTCGGCGGCGAGATGATCCAACAGGACGGCGAGGATACCGGGGCGCGCCCGGGCAAGGTCCTGCGTAGCGCTCCGGCCGGCTGAGCCGCTTCAGCGAGCCGGCCGGCTCAGCGCACCGTGCGGGCCAGCCGCGCCAGCATCACCATTGTGACGAACGACAGCAGGGCGGCCGCGAAGATCAGCAGCAGGGCGCCAGTTGCGCCGTAATTCGTTAGCACCGCTGCGATGACCGGCGGGGCCGAGGCCGAGACGATGCCCTGCGGGAGCGCGAGGCGTCCCATGTAGGCGCCGAACTGGGCGCGGCCAAACAGGGCGAGCGGCAGGGTGGCGCGCTGAACGGCCTTCAGGCCGTTGGCGGTGCCGTAGGAGACGATGCAGATCAGCCCCAGCACGAAGTTGCCGCAGTCGACCAGGGCGACGAGCAGGCCAAATACGAGCATGGCCGAGCCGAGCACCGCGGAGTTCATGATCGAGTAGCGGTGGCCGAACAAGAGCTCGAAGATCCGTGCCATGACCTGCGACGGTCCGATCATCGAGGCCAGGAACACCGCCGTGGCCGGCGCATGGCCGAGGCCGCGCATCAGGTCGATCATGTGCACCATGGCACCGGTGAACACGAAGGCGCCGCTGGCAAGCGTCAGCGACAGCAGCAGGAAGGCGCGCGACTGCACCGCGGGCGGCACGCCGGTGGCGGCCGGGCTGCCTGCCGCGGGTGGCGGGTGGACCGGCGACTGGCGCGGCAGCACCAGCAGATGGATCGGCACGCAGGCCAGCAGGTGGATCGCTGCATAGAACAGTATCGTGCCGCGCCAGCCGATCGCCACTTCGAGCGCGCCCGACAGTGGCCAGAAGACCGAAGAGGCGAATCCGCCGATGATTGCCAGCAGGGCGATGGCGCGCCGTGCCGAGGGGCCGGCGATCTGGGCCAGGGCGATGCTGGAGGGCGTGTTCAGCGCCAGCGTCGAGGCGATGCCCATCGCCGCCCAAGGTAACAGGTAGGTCACCAGCCCCTGCGCGAAGGCCAGCGCCGCCAGCGACACGGCATAGAGCGCCGAGCCCCAGGCCATGATGCTGCGCGCACCGTTGCGGTCGATCAGGCGGCCGATGCGCGGCGCGCACAGGGCGCCGACGCCGAACATGACGGTGATTCCTGCGAACACGACTTCGCTCGCCAGACCCAGTGACTCGCCCATGTGGCGGCCGAGCACGGCGGGCATCAAGAAAGTAGTGCCCCAGCCTACGATCTGCGTGAAGCCGAGGCCGATGGTCGCGAGATGGGTGGCTCGTGCGGCGGACGTGATCACGCCGCTCGGGACTGTTCGGGATAGAGGGACAGGAGGCCCCCTTCGCTCGCCGGGCAGACACCGCGCTCGGTGATCAGAGCCGTCACCAGCCGCGCCGGCGTGACGTCGAAGGCGGGATTGGCGGCCGGACTGCCCTCGGGCAGCACGTCGACGGTGACGACTTCGCCCGCCGCCGTGCGGCCGGCGATGCGCGAGACCTCTGTGGCGTGCCGCTCCTCGATCGGGATGGCCGCACCGTCCTCGATCGTCCAGTCGATGCTGGGATAGGGCAGGCCGACATAGAACGGGATGCCGTTGTCGTGCGCCGCCAGCGCCTTGAGATAGGTGCCGATCTTGTTGCAGACGTCGCCGCGGCGCGTCGTGCGGTCGGTGCCGGTGATGCAGAAGTCGACCTGGCCGCGCTGCATGAGATGACCGCCGGCATTGTCGGCGATCACGGTGTGCGGCACGCCGTGCTTGGCGAGCTCCCACGCCGTCAGGCTGGCGCCCTGGTTACGCGGCCGCGTCTCGTCGACCCAGACATGGATCGGGATGCCGGCATTGTGCGCCTGGTAGATCGGCGCCAGCGCCGTGCCCCAGTCGACGGTGGCGAGCCAGCCGGCGTTGCAGTGGGTGAGCGCATTGATGCGGTCGCCCCTGGGCTTGAGCTTTCTTATCAGGCCGAGCCCGTTCTCGCCGATGCGCCGGCAGATCTCGGCATCCTCGTCGCAGATCTCGGCGGCCCGCCGGTAGGCCGCGTCGGCCCGCTTGGCGGGCGGCAGCGGCGCCAGAAGATTGCGCAGGTCGTCGAGCGCCCAGCGCAGGTTCACCGCGGTCGGTCGCGACGCCATCAGGGTGGTATAGGCCTGGGTCAGCATGACATCGGAGGCATCCCTGGCCATCGCAAGGGCCATGCCATAAGCCGCCGCCGCGCCGATCAGCGGTGCCCCGCGCACGATCATGGAGCGGATGCCGCGCTCGGCATCCTCCATCCGATGCCAGTCGCGCACCACGAATTGATGCGGCAGCAGGGTCTGGTCGATCACCTGGACGGTCGTGCCGTCATTGCCGAGCCAGATGGTGCGATAGGGGGTGCCGTCGCCCTTCATGGGGCCGGAGATAGGGGCGTCGGGCCGGGAAGGTCAAGGTTCCTGTCATCCTGAGCGCAGCGAAGGATCTCATGC
>JAEZIF010000112.1 GCA_023416135.1 Pseudomonadota bacterium | reverse complement strand
CCGGCTCTCTCGAGAGGATCAGCTACGCCGCCCGGGGAGAGATAGCGACGAACCTGGTCATCCCCTCCCGATACACTTTCATGAGGACCGGCTTGCCGGCCTTCTTCGCTTCCGAGAGCTTCTCGACGGCCGCCTTCGGGCTGTCGACCGCGTCACGACCGACCTGCTGCAGGATGTCGCCCTGCTTCAGACCGATCTCGTCGGCCGGGCTGCCCGGCTCGACCGCGGCGATCGCCGCGCCCTTCACCGAGTCGTCCAGCTTCATGCCCTGGCGCATCTCGTTGGAGATCGGCGCCAGCGACACGCCGTAGGACAGCGGCTCGGCCTTCTTGTCGGCCTGCTTGCCGTCCGCGGCATCGGCGCTCGCCTTGACGATGCCGCCGTCTTCCTTGTCGCCGCGGATCTTGGCCGTGACGGTCATGTCCTTGCCGTCGCGCCACAGGCCGATCTTGACGCTCGTGCCCGGCTTCATGGTCGAGATCATGCGGGTAAGGTCCCTGATCGACTCGACATCCTTGCCGTCGACGCTCTTGATCACGTCGCCTGCCTTGATGCCGGCCGCCATCGCCGCGCTGTCCGCCGTGACCTGGGCCACCAGGGCACCCTTGTCACCGTCGAGCGACAGGCTCTTGGCGAGCTCGTCGTTCAGCGACTGGATCTGCACGCCGAGCAGGCCGCGCTCGACCTTGCCGTTGGCCTTGAGCTGGGCCACGACACCCTCGGCCAGGCTGGACGGGATGGCGAAACCGAGGCCCACGCTGCCGCCCGTCGGCGAGAAGATGGCGGTGTTGATGCCGATCACGTTGCCGTTCATGTCGAACAGCGGGCCGCCCGAGTTGCCGCGGTTGATGGCGGCGTCGGTCTGGATGTAGTCGTCGAACGGGCCGGACTGGATGTCACGGCCGCGCGCCGACACGATGCCGGTCGTCACGGTGCCGCCCAGGCCGAACGGATTGCCGACCGCCATGACCGGCTGGCCGACACGCACCTTGCTCGCGTCGCCGAACGAGACGTACGGCAACGGCTTGCTGCTCTCGACCTTGAGCAGGGCGATGTCAGTCTTCTCGTCGCCGCCCATCAGCTTGGCCGGCAGCTTGCTGCCGTCCGACATGCTGATGACGATCTCGTCGGCCTTGCCGACGACGTGATGATTGGTGACGATCCAACCCTTCTCGTCGATGATGAAGCCGGTGCCGACAGCCTGGCCCTTCGGGGCAGGACGCTGCGGCCGCGCGCCGGGCTTGCCCGGCTGGCCGGGCTGCATCGGCATGCCGAAGCGCTCGGCGAACTTCTGCATGAACTCTTCCATCTGCTTCTGCTGGTCGGGAGACATTTGGCCCCCACGGGCTTCGTCACCAGCGCCGCCCTTCATGGTCACAGAGACATTCACCACCGCCGGGGTCACCTTGGCGGCGAGATCGGAGAAGTCCTGCGCGCCCGACACGGTCGGCGCGGCAGCCACGGCCGCAGGCGCCGTGAACACGGGAGCAATCAGCACCGGCGCCGTCAGCGCTGTGGTCAGCGCCAGCGCGGTGAGAATGCGGGACTTGGTCTTGGTCATCTAAAGCTACCTCCTTGGGGGGATCAGGGAACTCGCAGAAGCGAATATGGGTGCCGGCCCATGGCGGCCGGATGGCTGCCGAATTGAATGTTTGTATAGTTGTGGAATGTTGTTTTTGGCCCCGATTCGGGCCAAACGCCTACGGCAAGGGCGTTGCCCGGAAGGTAACCGTGAAGATCCTCCTCGTCGAAGACGACAAGCAGACCGCCGACTACATAGCCAAGGGCCTGCGCGAGCACGGCCATGTCGTCGACCTGGCCGACAACGGCCGCGACGGGCTCTACCTCGCCACCGGCGAGAAGTACGACGTCATGATCGTCGACCGCATGCTGCCCGGCATGGACGGCCTGTCGCTGGTCAAGGCGGCGCGCACGTCGAACGTGCGCACGCCGGTGCTGTTCCTCACCACCATGGGCGGCATCGACGATCGCGTGGCGGGCTTCGACGCCGGCGGCGACGACTATCTCGTGAAACCGTTCGCCTTCGCCGAGCTGTTGGCACGCGTCGGCGCGCTGGCGCGGCGGCCGCCGATCGTGGCGACGACGTCGCTGTCGGTCGGCGATCTCGAAATGGACCTCCTCGCGCGCACCGTGACGCGCGGCGGCAAGCGCATCGAGCTGCTGGCCCAGGAATTCAAGATCCTGGAATACCTGCTGCGCCATGCCGGCGAGGTCGTGACGCGCACCATGCTGCTGGAGAAGGTCTGGGACTTCCATTTCGATCCCAAGACCAACATCGTCGAGACCCACATCAGCCGCCTGCGTTCCAAGATCGACAAGGGCTTCGGCCGACCGCTCCTGCATACCGTCAGGGGGGCAGGCTATGTCATCCGCGCGCCCGAGTAGCACGCTCGGCCGCATCCTGGGGTCGGCAAGCTTCCGACTGACGCTGTTCTATGCCGCGCTGTTCATCGCCTCGGCGGGGGCGCTGTTCGCCACGGTGTACGTCACGGCGACGGCGGCGATGCAGAACGATATGGCGGCGGTGTTGCGCTCTGAGGCCTTCCAGCTCGCCGAGGTCCATAACCGCACCGGCCTGAACGGCCTTGCCCAGCAGATCACGCGGCGCATCAATTTCCGCACGCGCGGTCCGATCTTCTACCTGCTGCAGGCTCCCAACGGCCGCGTCGTGGTCGGCAACCTGCCGGGTATGCCGCCGGTCAACGGCGTCGTCGACTTCGTGCCCAAGCCCGAGACGCCGACACCCGAGGCCGACGGCGAGCGGACCAAGCTCACGGGCTTCGGCCTCACCCTGTCCGACGGCTCGTTCCTGCTCGTCGCCCAGGATGCCGCCCGCCTCACCGACATGCAGCACGCCATCGTGCGCGCCTTCGCCTGGGCAGGCGGGCTCACGCTGCTGCTCGCCATCGCCGGAGGCGCCGTGCTCGCCAGCTCCTTCCTGCGCCGCATCGACACGATCGCGCGCACCAGCCGCGCCATCATGGATGGCGACCTCTCGGCGCGCATTCCCGTGCGCGGCACCCAGGACGAGATCGACCAGCTCATCGCCAGCCTCAACGCCATGCTGGGACGCATCCAGCAACTCATGGACGGCCTGCGCCAGGTCTCGAGCGACATCGCCCACGACCTGCGCACGCCGCTTGGCCGGCTGCGCCAGCATCTGGAGGACGCACGCGAGCGGGCCAAGACCACGGCCGACTACGACGCCGCGACCGATGCGGCGATCGCCGAGGCCGACGAGCTGCTGGAAACCTTCTCGGCCCTACTGCGCATCGCCCAGGTCGAAGCGGGCGCCCAGAAGCGGGCCTTTGCCGAGCTCGATCTCTCCGCGCTGGTGCGCAGCATCGGCGAGGCCTATCAGCCAGCCGCCGAAGATTCCAGCCACGTACTGGACATCAAGATCGAGGATGGCGTCAGCTTCACCGGCGATCGCCAGCTCCTGGCGCAGATGATCTCGAACCTGGTCGAGAACGCCTTGCGTCACACGCCCGACGGCTCGACCGTGGCGTTGGCGCTCCGCCGGGCAGGCACAGGCTTCGAGATCGAGGTCGCCGACAACGGCCCGGGCATTCCCGAAGCCGAACGCGGCAAAGTCTTCGACCGCTTCTACCGCCTCGACCGTAGCCGCTCGAGCGCCGGCAGCGGCCTTGGCCTCGCGCTCGTCAAGGCGATTGCCGGCCTGCACGGCCTTTCGATCGAGCTCACCGACCGCAAGCCCGGGCTGGGTGTCGTCATCACCGGCGCCACCGCGCGGTAGAGCTTTTCCCGAGCACGATCCGGAACGCCATGATTGCTCCGACTGTCGGTCGGGGCGACACTGCGCCCCCGCTGCAACACCCGACAACTGGTCCGATGAGAAAACCAACGCGCGCCCGCCCCCTGCTCGCCTATGTCGGCAGCTACACGACCCCCGACCGGCACGGCGAAGGCGACGGCATCAACATCTATCGCGTCGACCGACGTACCGGCGCCTTCACGCACCTGCAGCACCAGGGAGGCCTCGAGAATCCGTCTTTCCTCGCCGTCAATGCAGCCGGAACGCGCCTCTACTCGGTCCACGGCGATCGCAGCGAGATCAACTCCTTCACCATCGATCCCGGCACGGGACGGCTCGCGCCGCTCAATCGCCAGCCTACCGGCGGCTACAACCCCGTCCACCTCGCCTTCGACGCGAGCGGCCGCTTCGTCGTCGTGTGCAACTACGGCACCGATTCGCTCGCCGCTTTCCCGCTCGCCGACGACGGCAGCCTGCTGCCGTACCGCACGCTCACCACGGTGACGGGCACGCTTGGCCCGCACCGCATCCAGCAGCGCACGATGTGCGTGCATCACATCCCGCTCGACCGCACCGGCCGCTTCTTCTACGTGCCGTGCAAGGGCTCCGACGCCATCGTCGCCTATCGCCTGGATGCCAGGCGGAAGATCCTGGTCGAAGCAGCGCGCGTCGATGCGCGTCCGGGTGCTGCGCCGCGCCACATCGATTTCCATCCCACCAAGGCGCTGGCCTACGTCATCAACGAGCTCGATTCGACCATCACCACCTATCGCCAGGATCGGCAGGCCGGCACGCTCACGCCGCTGCAGACGATCCCGGCCACGCCCGCGGAGTTCACCGGCTACAGCACCGGCGCCGAGATCCGGGTCGATCGCTCCGGCCGCAACGTCTACGTCTCCAATCGCGGCCATGACAGCATCGGCGTGTTCGCCATCGACCGCGCCAAGGGCACGCTCACGCCTCGCCAATGGGTGCCGACCCATGGCCGCACGCCCCGCTTCTTCGCCTTCGATCCCGATCAGCGCTTCCTCTATGTCGCCAATCAGGACAGCCGGTCGATCGTGGGCTATCGCGTCGGCCGCGACGGCCGGCTGGCGCCGACCCGCATCCGGGTCACGGTCGGCAGCCCGGCGTGCATCGTCTTCTCGCCGGGCTGAAGCATGATGGGTCGGGTGGTTCCACCCGGATCCATCGTGCTTTGGCGTTCATCTGGCTTCGTGGCGACAGAGCGCCGATCTCACGATCCGGTTCGCCTGCTCGGTGCCCTGCTCCAGCTCTACCAGCAGATCGGCGATCGATGCGCCGCGATGGAGCCTCTGCCGCGATTGCTCGTTGACCCGCACCAGAGCGCCCAACTCGGCTTCCATGTCGACCGACACATCGTCCAGGCCGTCGGCCGCGGCATCTGCATAGGCCCGTTCGGCCCTTTCGAGGTTCGCGGCCAGGCGGCCCCTCACGATCTCGGGCGCGTTCTGGGAGCATTGATCGACGCCGGCGAGCGCCAGCAGGTAGTTTTCCAAGATGGGATCGACACGCTCCTTGGAGACAAGCGCCACGTCGATCTCCCTGTTGCTTGCCACGCACATCCCCGATTCTTGCCAGACTGGTTGTCGTGCTCTGTGGTATTTCGCACATTGCGTCAGGCGGTCGGCGAAATGCCGGATACACAAGCAGTTGAACCGGCCGGCCACCGTGTCATTGTGCAGCGCACATGAGTGACGAGACCCCGCTTCGCAGCATCTCCCTCTTCGACGACCTGTCGGACGCCGAGTTATCCGGCGTCGCGGCATCGTGCGCCATCCGGACGTTCGAGAAACAAGCTCAGATCCTGGGTGAGCAGGAGCCGACGACCGATGTCTTCTTCATCCTGTCCGGCATCGTACGTTCGACCAGTTACACGTCGGCAGGACGCGAGGTGATCTTCAACGAGTTCGGTGCCGGAGAGATATTCGGCGAATTCTCCGCGGTCGACGGCCTGCCCCGGGCCTCCTCGGTCGTCGCCATGGCCGACTGCCGCGTCGCCCGCATGACCCGGGAGAAATTCCTGCAGATGCTCAAGGGAAACGGCAAGATCTCTGTTCGACTGATCGAGCTTCTGGTTGCGAAGAACCGGTCGATGTCGGAGCGCGTGTTCGAGGTGAGTGCGCTCGCCGTGCGCGAGCGGGTGCGCCGCGAGTTGCTGCGGCTGTGCAAGTACGGCGAGGAATTCCGCAACGGCATCGTGATCCGGCCCGCGCCCACTCATTACGAGATCGCCGCCCGCATAGGCTCGCACCGCGAGGCCGTGACCCGCGAGTTCAATCGCCTGGAAGCTGACGGCATCGTCGAGGTCCGCCGGCGGCAATTGCGGATCGTCGACATCAAGCGGCTGCAGGAAGGCGAGGAGTAGCCCTCCTTTCGTCGCCACGGTTTGACGCCTCCCGCCACCTGTGGTCGGAATGCCGGTCTTCCAGCATGGAGCGTCAAGTGAGCGACAAGACCTACGGCTTCGAGACCCTGTCCGTGCATGCCGGCGCCGCCCCCGATCCCGCGACCGGCGCTCGCGCGCTGCCGATCTACCAGACCACGGCCTATGTCTTCGAGGACGCCGACCAGGCCGCCGCCCTGTTCAATCTCCAGACCGTGGGCTTCATCTACTCGCGGCTCACCAACCCGACCAATGCCGCGCTCGAGGCCAGGCTCGCGACGCTGGAAGGCGGCCGCGGCTGCACCGTCACATCGTCCGGCCATGCCGCACAGGTACTGGCGCTCTTTCCGCTGATGTCGCCCGGCGCGGACATCGTCGCCTCCTCGCGCCTCTATGGCGGCCCGCTGCAGCAGATGCGCAACACCTATCCGAAGTTCGGCTGGTCGGCGAAGATCGTCGATGCCGACGAACCCGAGAACTTCAAGCGCGCGGTCACGTCCAACACGAAAGCCTTCTTCATCGAGAGCCTGGCCAACCCCGGCGGCGTCATCAGCGACATCGAGGCCATCGCCCGCATCGCCGAGGCGGCGGGCGTCCCGCTGCTGGTCGACAACACGCTGGCCACGCCCTGGCTGTGCAAGCCGATCGACTACGGCGCCACGCTGATCGTGCATTCGACCACCAAGTTCTTGAGCGGCACCGGCACCTCGATGGGCGGCGCGGTCGTCGATTCGGGCAAGTTCGACTGGGCCAGGAGCGGCAAGTTTCCGAGCCTCGCCGGCCCCGAGGCCGCCTATCACGGCCTCAATTTCTTCGAGAGCTTCGGCGACATGGCCTACACCTTCCACAGCCATGCCGTCGGCCTGCGCGACCTCGGTCCCAGCCAGGCGCCGTTCAATGCCTGGCTCACCATGCTGGGCATCGAAACCCTGGGTTTGCGCATGGAACGCCACTGCGCCAACGCCCAGAAGGTCGCGGAATATCTCGCCGGGCATCCGGCCGTCGCCTGGGTCAACTATGCCGGCCTGCCCGACAACAAGTACCATCGGCTCGCCAAGAAGTACCTGCCCAAGGGCGCGGGCTCGATCTTCACCTTTGGCGTCAAGGGCGGCTACGACGTCGGCATCAAGGTGGTCGACAGCGTCGAGCTGTTCTCCCACCTCGCCAATATCGGCGATGCCAAGAGCCTGATCATTCACCCCGCCTCGACCACCCATCGTCAGCTGTCCGACGAGCAAAGGATCGCCGCCGGCGCCGGTCCCGACGTGCTTCGCCTGTCGATAGGGATCGAAACGGTGGACGACATCATCGCCGATCTGGAGCAAGCTCTGGATAAGGCGACGAAGAAATAGCGCCAGCTGCTTCCTCGTCGTCACGAGCGAAGCGAGCGTAGCGGAGGACCCGAGCCGATGCTGAGCAGAGCCGACAACGACCTTCTGACGCGCAGCGGCCCGGGCACGCCGATGGGCGACCTGCTGCGCCGCTTCTGGATGCCGGCCTTGCTCAGCGAAGAACTGTCCGAGCGCGACGGGCCGCCCAGGAAGATCAGAATTTTGGGCGAGGATCTGCTTGCCTTTCGATCGACCGACGGCCGCGTCGGCATCGTCGAACCGCACTGTCCGCACCGCGGCGCCAACCTCTACTTCGGCCGCAACGAAGAGTGTGGCATACGCTGCGCCTTCCACGGCTGGAAGTTCGATGTCGACGGCAACTGTGTCGACCTGCCGACCTCGCCGCCGGAGTCGTCCTACAAGGACTCCATCAAGCTGGCGTCGTATCCGACGCGCGAGTGGGCCGACATGATCTGGGTCTACATGGGTCCGCGTGAAAAGATCCCCGAGTTGCCGCAGCTCGAGATGGGATTGCTGCCGGCCTCCAGCCGCTATGTCACCAAGAAGTGGCAGGACTGCAACTGGGTGCAGAGCGTCGAGGGGGCGCTCGATACGGCACACTTCTCCTTCCTGCATGCCGTGCTCGCCGAGGACGACGTCGCGGCGCGCGGCGCTGGCCAAGGCGGCGATTGCCGACCAGGCCGCGCCCGACGATCGCATCCGCTGGATCCACAACGATCCCAGGCCCAGGTTCACCATCCTCGGTCACGATGCGGGCCTGCTGATCGGCGCGGCCCGCAGGACCGACGGGGCGGCCCTCTACTGGCGCATCTCGCAGTTCCTGATGCCCAACCATGCCTACACTCCGACCGCCTTCCCCGGCGAGATCTACTACGGCCAGTGCTGGGTGCCGGTCGATGACGGGTCGTGCTGGATCTACACCTACTGCTGGCAACCCGACCGGCCATTCAGCAACGCCGAGCGCGTCAAGTTCGACGGAGGATTCAACGTGCATGCCGAGGTCGACGACGATTACATGCCGCTGCGCAACCAGCGCAACGAGTACCTGATCGACCGCAAGGTGCAGAAGCACACGACCTTCACAGGCATCGAGGGTGTGAGCGAGCAGGATGCCGCCATCCAGGACAGCATGGGGCCCATCCAGGACCGCACCAAGGAGCATCTCGGCCCGACCGACGTGGGCGTCGTGGAGTTCCGCAAGCTCCTGATGGGAGGCGCCCGGTCGCTCCAGGCCGGCATCGAGCCCAAGGCCGCCGCCGCCGCCGCCCGCTATGCCGTGCGGGCCGGAGGCGCGGTCGCTGCACCGGCAAAGAATCTCGAAACCGTCATGACCGAACGCTTCGGCCATGTCCGCGGCTACATCGGCCAGCAATACGGATTGGGCGACTGATGCTGAGCAAGACCGACAATGAATTCCTGACCCGGAGCGGCCCGGGCACGGCGATGGGAGACCTGCTGCGCCGCTTCTGGATGCCGGCGCTGCTCAGCGAAGAACTGCCCGAGCGCGACGGGCCGCCGAAGAAGATCAAGATCCTGGGCGAAGACCTGCTGGCTTTCCGCGGCACCGACGGGCGCGTCGGCATCGTCGAGCCGCATTGTCCGCACCGTGGCGCCAACCTCTATTACGGCCGCAACGAGGAGTGCGGCATCCGCTGCGCCTTTCACGGCTGGAAGTTCGACGTCGACCGCAACTGCGTCGACCTGCCGACCTCGCCACCGGAGTCGACTTACAAGGACACGATCAAGCTGATCGCCTATCCGACGCGCGAATGGGGCGACATGATCTGGGTCTACATGGGCCCGCGCGAGAAGATGCCGGAGTTGCCGCAGCTCGAGATGGGGCTGGTGCCCTCCTCGCAGCGCTACGTCAGCAAGAAATGGCAGGACTGCAACTGGGTGCAGAGCCTCGAAGGCGGCATCGACACCGCGCACTTCTCCTTCCTGCACGCCGTGCTGACCAAGGACGAGAAGGAAGCGCTTGCGATCTACAGCCGATCGGCCGCCTTGGGCGATCAGTCCAGGCCCGACGACCGCGTGCGGTGGATCCGCAACGACCCGCGGCCGAAGTTCAGCATCCTCGGCCACGACGCCGGCCTGGTGATCGGCGGCGCACGCAAGACCGACGGCCGCGAACTCTACTGGCGCATCGCCCAGTTCCTGATGCCCAACCATGCCTTCGCGCCGGCCGCGATGCCGGGCGAAGTCTACTACGGCCAGGCCTGGGTGCCGGTGAGCGACACCAGTTGCTGGATCTACACCTACAGCTGGCGGCCCGACCGCGCCTTCACCAACTCCGAGCGCACGCAGTTCGACGGCGGCTTCGGCGTGCACAGTCATGTCGACGACGACTACATGCCGCTGCGTAACATCCGCAACGAATACCTGCTCGACCGCGCCGCCCAGAAGCACCAGAGCTTCACCGGCATCACCGGCGTCAGCGAACAGGACTCCGCGATCCAGGACAGCCAGGGCCCGATCCAGGACCGCACGCGCGAGCACCTCGGCCCGACCGACCTCGGCATCGTCGAATTCCGCAAGCTCGTGATGGGCGCAGCGCGCGCGCTCCGCCAAGGCAGCGAGCCGAAATCGGCACTGGCGGCGAAGAAATATGCCGTGCGTTCGGGGGCCTGGGTCGCCGATCCCGACAAGGATCTCGCCACCGTCATGACCGAGCGTTTCGGTCATCGGTACGGCTATGTCGGAAACGAGTACGGACTGGGAGAATAGTTAGACCGGCTGCACGCTGTGCTCTATCGTTCCCGCGCCAGTACGAGACCCGGGAGACTTCACAGTGACCGTCAAAATCTATGGGCCCACTGCTTCACGTGCGGCGCGCTCGCTGTGGATCGTGCACGAGCTCGGTATTCCGTTCGAGCACGTCGCGATGGAGATGAAGGATCTCAAGAACGCCGACTACCTGAAGATCAATCCCAACGGCAAGGTGCCGGCCCTGGTCGACGGCGACTTCAAGCTCTTCGAATCGATGGCGATCAACCTCTACCTCGCCGCCAAGCACGGCAAGGACGGGTTCTTCCCGGCCAGTCTCGAGGATCAGGCAATCTGCCATCAGTGGAGCTTCTGGGGCATGACCGAAGTCGAGCGCCCACTGCTCACCATCCTGATCGACATGTTCATGACGGCACCCGACAAGCGCAAGCCCGAGGCCGTCGCCGAAGCGCAGAAAGCGCTGCCCAAGCCGTTCGCCGTGCTGAACGGTGCGCTGGAGGGCCGCGAATATCTGCTCGGTTCGAAGTTCACCGTGGCCGACTTGAACCTGGCGTCGATCTGCAGCTGGTCCAAGCCGATCAAGTTCGACTTCAGCCCCTTCCCCAACGCCGGCGCCTGGCTTGATCGCTGCCTGTCGCGGCCGGCCTACAAGGCGGCGCGGGCGGCGAAGTAGTTAACGGCCGCGATGCCGCCAATATGAATCCTAAAGCATGATGGGTCCAGGTGGAATCACCTGGACCCATCATGCCCGGTGAAACAAGCACCGCCCGGGCGCGCGAATGAGATCAGGTGGAACCGCCTACGCGGTTCCACCTGATCTCATTCCGCTCTATTCGGCCGGCGCGGGCTGCGGCGCCACGACGGCGGCATCGCGCGACCGCTCGCCGGACGGCAGCAGCAGCGCCACCAGGGTGATCGCGACGGCAACGCCCGCCAGGCTCAGGAACAGCAGTTCCAGGCTGCCGGTCGTCTCGCGCACCCAGGCGATCAGCATGATGGCGACCGGACTTGCCCCCAGCGCCACCACGAACTTCGCCCCGAACCCCAGCCCGTGATAGCGGCTGGGCGTGTAGCGCGCGATCAGGATGTTCTCGATCGGCCCCGCGGCCGCGCTCAGCACCGCCGAGGCGATGGCGCCGAGCAGCGCCAGATAGCCGTTGCCCATGGCCAGTGCCAGCATGGCAGGCACCTGCAACGCCGAAGCGACGATGTAGGTCGGCTTCAGGGGATAGCGATCGATGATCGTGCGCCCCATGGCATACTGGGCGATGCCCGAGACGACGTAGATCATCGAGGTCGCTAGGCCGACCCACAGCACGACCTGCGTGGCCAGGCCCCACGATGCCAAAAGCGCGCGCAGGCTCGCGATATCGTCGGCAAGCCGCGTCTCGAACACCAGGGCGGCCCCGAACATCACGGCCGCCCAGCCGATGCCTTCGAGCGCCATGGTAACGGAGAGCACGGAGAAGACGCGCCAGAACTCGCGCTTGCCGGCCTGCACGCCAGCCGTCGCCGGCATCGGCCGGTCGCCGACCTTGCCTTGGCGGATCTGCCAGGCGAGCAGCCCACCGACCGCGATGCAGACGATGCCGGGCACGATGAAGGCAGCGCGCCACGAGGCAAGCGTGATCAGCACGCCCGGCACGATGCCGTAGAGGGCGAGTCCGGCGCTGCCCCACAGGCCGTTGACGCCCATGGCACGGCCCTGCTCCCTGGCGGTGCGGATGATCCAGCCGATGCCGACCGAGTGATAGATCGCGCCGAACGCGCCGAGGCCGCACAGCGCCAGCATCAGGCTGAAGGTGTCGCCTTCGGCCACGAGGCCGCAGGCGATCGACGACAGGCCGAGCCCGAAGAACATCACCACCATCATCGGCGGTGCGCCGAAGCGGTCCGATGCCCAGCCTGCCGGGAGGGACGTCACGCCGAGCAGCACGGCGGCCGGCGCATAGAGCTCCAACAGACGCTCGGGGGGCAGGTCCCAGGTCGCGGCCAGGGTGAGCACGATGACGGCGTAAAAGGCCGTCATCATGTGCATCAGGGCATGGCCGATCGAGGAAAAGACAAGGACGCGCTTGCCCATGGCCGCCGACGGATCGGACGCAACTTTTATCATGGCGCCTGTATCGGGTGGGAACCGGGGGCTGCGCAAGCCGGCTTGCGGCATCACTGCCATTCGCGCTAAAGCCCCCTTGCCGCGGGGGACCCTGCGGCACCGGTCGGGGCGTAGCGCAGCCTGGTAGCGCATCAGTCTGGGGGACTGGGGGTCGCAGGTTCAAATCCTGTCGCCCCGACCATTTCTTCCCCCACCCACCGACGACGTCGCCATGAAAACCCGGCGGGCGCTGGCCTTCATCTTCTGCACGGTGACGCTCGACTGCCTGGCGCTGGGGATCATGCTCCCGGTCCTGCCGACCATCGTGCTCGGCTTCATGGGCGGCGACACCGCCGGCGCCGCCGAGGTGTTCGGCGTATTCGCCACGACCTGGGGGCTGATGCAGTTCCTTTGCTCGCCCCTGCTCGGCGCGCTGTCGGATCGCTTCGGGCGCCGGCCGATAATCCTGATCTCCTGCCTGGGCCTGGGGCTCGACTACATCTTCATGGCGCTCGCGCCGTCGCTCACGCTTCTGCTGGTGGGCCGCATCATCTCCGGCATCACCGCGGCTACCGTCGCTACCGCCTTCGCCTACATCGCCGACGTCACCAAGCCTGACGAGCGCGCCAAGTCGTTCGGCATCGTCGGCATGGCCTTCGGCATGGGCTTCGTGCTGGGCCCGGCGATCGGCGGCCTCTTGGGCGGCTTCGATCCGCGCTTGCCCTTCTGGCTATCGGCCGTGGCCTGCCTGCTCAACGCCGCGTTCGGCTGGTTCGTGCTGCCCGAATCGCTGCCGCCGGAGCGCCGCATGGGATTCGCCTGGAAGCGGGCCAATCCGCTCGGCGCGCTGAAGCTGCTGCTGTCTCACCGCCAGCTCATCGGGCTCGCGAGCATCGATTTCATCGTCAACGTCGCCCACCAGGTGCTGCCGGCGATCTTCGTGCTGTATGCCGGCTATCGCTATGGCTGGAACGAGACGACAGTCGGCCTCACACTCGCCTTTGTCGGCGTCAGCACCGGGGTCGTCTCCGGCTTCGTGGTCGGCCCCGCCGTGAAGTGGCTGGGCACGCGGCGCGCGCTGCTGGTCGGCCTGACCTTCGGCTCCCTCGGCATGGTGATCTACGGCCTGGCGCCGACCGGGCCATGGTTCTGGGTCGGTGTGCCCGTCATGTCGCTGTGGGGCCTCGTCGGTCCGTCGCTGCTCGACATGATGAGCCGGCGGGTCAGCGAGTCCGAGCAGGGCCAACTGCAAGGAGCCAACAGTTCGTCGCGCAGCATTACCGGCCTGGTCGGGCCGGCGATCTTCAGCACGACGTTCGCCTGGCTGCTCGACTGGATGCCCGGAGCGCCCTTTCTGCTTGCCGGGCTGCTGCTTGCCCTGGCTGCCGGAGTCACCTGGTTCGTCACCAGACCGCCGGAGGCGCAAGCCCCATAGACGCCGGGGAGCGCCGCGTGCCATCCTGCCATAAAAGCGTAACAGTTCGGGGGAACGCATGAAGACGGCGACGACAGGCATCGGACTGCTTCTGGCGCTGGGCGCGATGACGCTGGCCACGCCGGCTTCGGCCCAAGGCGTGCTGAACGTCTACTGCTCAGTCCAGGTCGAGTGGTGCACGCTGATCGCCAACGAGTTCCAGAAGGCCACCGGGGTCAAGGTATCGATGACGCAGAAGGGTTCGGGCGAAACCATCGCCCAGCTCAAGGCCGAGGCGCAGAATCCCAAGGGCGACGTCTGGTTCGGCGGCACCGGCGATCCGCATCTGCAGGCCGCCGAGGAAGGCCTGACCGAGCTCTACAAGTCGCCCAAGATGGGCGAACTGCATCCTTGGGCGATCAAGCAGAACACCGATTCGGGCGGCAAGACCGTCGGCATCTATGCCGGCGCGCTGGGCTTCGGCTTCAACGGCGAGCTCTTGGCAAAGAAGAACGTGAAGGCGCCGGCCTGCTGGGCCGACCTGCTGAAGCCCGATTTCAAGGGCGAGATCCAGATGGCCAATCCCAACTCGTCGGGCACGGCCTACGTGGCGATCGCCACGCTGGTGCAGCTCATGGGTGAGGACAAGGCATTCGACTACCTGAAGAAGATGCATGCCAACATCAACGCCTATACCCGCTCCGGCACGGCGCCGATGAAGGCGGTGGCGCGCGGCGAGACCATGGTCTCTGTCAGCTTCGTGCATGACGGCGTCACCG
>JAEZIF010000105.1 GCA_023416135.1 Pseudomonadota bacterium | reverse complement strand
GAGCACGGTCGTGTCCGAACGAAAGGTCTTCCAGGCGAGCCACAGCAGGTAGGCGGCGCCCGCGAAGCGCACGATGTCGTAGGCGACCGGCACGATCAGGAAGAGTTGCGACAGGCCGAGCGCTGCCGCCAGCGCATGGCAATAGGTGCCGGCCTGGATGCCGGCCAACGTGGCGAAGCCCGCGACCCGGCCCTGGCCGGCGCTGCGCGAGGCGATCAGCAGCATGTCGGACCGGGGGTCATCGTCAGCGCCAGGGCGGCGACGCTGAAGAGAGCCACGGTCGAAAGATCGACCACGCGTCTAGAGCACATTCCGTTCGGCTGGAATCAGCCGAACGGAATGTGCCCTTCGTAACCAGAAACACCCTCGCGCGCATTTCCGATCTGATGGAACCGCTCGCGGTTCCATCAGATCGGAAATCGCTCTAGAACGCCTTGTCGGTCAGGAATTTCAGGAAGGTCGTGAGATCGGGCTTGGCCTTGGTCTTCTCGCAGTATGCCGTGAACTCGGCCGGCGTAACGTCGACCATCTTCACGGCATGACGGCGCGCCTTCCAGTCGGCCATCTTCTTGGCCTCGCGGAAGTGCCATTCCTCGTAACTGCAAGACGGATAGTGCCGAACGATCTTCTGGAGGGCCTCGTGATCCGAGGCCGACTTGACCCGTGCGAAGTATTGGACCGTCATTGTGCCTTCAGTTCAATCCATAAAGACGCGCCACGTTGTCGTGGACGATCTTCTTCTGCACGCTGTCGGGGAAACCGGCAAGGTTCTCGCTCAACGTTTCGCGCGACTTCGGCCAGATGCAGTCCGGATGCGGATAGTCCGCCCCCCAGATGATGTTATCCTCGCCGATCAGAGGCACGATCGGCTCGAGAAACTTGTCCTGCTGATACGTGACGTAGCCCTGGCGGCGGAAATAGTCCGACGGCTTCATCTTGAAGCCGAGCGCGCGGGCGCGATCGTGGTACTCGGTGTCGAGACGGTCGAACACGTATGGCAACCAGGTTACGCCCGATTCGCCGAGCACGAAGTTGAAGTCGGGGTACTTCTCGCAGGCGCCCGAGGCGAGCAGCGAGACCAGCACCTCCATGGTGTCGAGCTGGAACAGTGCCGAGCGCACCAGCCGGTGCTGCACCATGTACTCCTTCTCCATCTCCGGCGTGTCGGGCGCACGCACCGCCTTGAAGCCGGTCGAGTGGAAGGAGATCGGGAACTTGCACTCGGCCGCCGCCTCCCACAGCGGATACCAGCCGTGATGATAGAGCGGCAGGCTCATGCGCTTGAAGGCGAGGTCGCCGCCCTTCAGCCCCATCTTCGCACAACGCCGGACCTCGTCGGCCGCGGCCTTGGGATCGGTGTTGGGGATGATGGCGAGCGGGAAGACGCGATTGGGATCGGCGCGCCTGGCGAAGTCGGCCGCCCAGTCGTTGTAGCGGGCGTTGACCCAGACGCGCAGCTCGGGATCGTCGATCAGGTCGTTGACCATCAGGCAGCCGTAGATGATCTCCTTGTCGAGACCGTCACGGTCGAGATCGGCGATGCGCAGCTCGGGCGTCGTCGGCCGTGGCTGGGCGCCGGGATGGTTGTCCCATTCGAAGCCGGCGTCCTTCATCTCGTCGACATGGCCGAACGAGCCCTTGGTGTAGGGCAGGAAGCCCGGCCCGACGCCGTTCCACATGCCGCGGTCCTTGTCGTCGACGAACCAGTGCCCGCCGTCGTTGCGCTCCTCGACGCGCGGCGCGTTCTTCTTCCATTTGGCCGGCGCCTGCGACGACCAGAGATCGGGCGGGCAATAGGTGAGATCGATGTGGTTGTCGCCGGAAATCAGCTTGTGGTGCATGGCGCGCGCTCCGTCGGTTCGGAAGACGTTCTTTGGGCTTGCACTGACCTCGACATGGTACGGGCGACCTTGCGCGACCGCCACGTCGTTTTTCCGCTGAGCGGGCCAGGCTGCCGATTGTCCCTCACCAGTCGCCGTCGACCGCCCGGCGCACCGTCTCGTAGATCAGCCGGTTGCCGGCCGGTGTGAAATGCACGTCGCCTTCGATGTAGTGGCGGCGCAAGGTGGCATCGGCGGGCTCCTCGAAGAAAGGCGCGAAGCCGTCGACGAAGCGCACGCCGCGCGCCGCCGACCAGTCGCGCCAGTGGCGGACCTGCAGGCTGTCGCCGTCGCCCGCCTTGATGCTGTCGGGCCACGGATAGACCACAAGGGTCACGCGGCACTCCCACTCGCGACAGAGCCCGACCAGCTTGTCGAGGTTGGCGCCGGCGATTTCCAGCCCCCGCCTGCCCCACTTCTCCAGCAGCTTGTGGTCGAACGGCCAGCGCGCGCGGTCGCGGCCGAACGAGTGGCTCCAGGTGAACGACGCGCTGATGTAGGCGTCGTGGACCAGCCGCGCCGCCGTGAAATGCCGGACGAGCCACTGGCCGGGATCGACGTCCCAGTTCTCGCGCGAGGGCTCGGGCTTCGACTTGAAGTACACGTTGCCGTCGGGGCCCTCGCGATAGACGTTGGCCTCGTCGTCGATGTCGGAAAGATCGAGGAAGACATAGACCTCACTGGGCGGGCGGCCGATCTTCTTGCCCGCCGCCAGAACCTTCCGCCAGTAGATGATCGGGCTGTAGGACGACACGCCGAGGTTCCACACCGCCTTCTCCTGCCGGGCGGCGTCGCAGGCCATCAGCCCGGCAAAGCTCTCCTCGTAGCTCGCGCCGACGGCCTCGGCGAAGGAATCGCCGATGACGAAGATCGCCGGCCACGCCTTCTCGGCCTCGCCCGGTGCGCAGGTGCCGGTGCGGAAGCCGTGCCTGTCGGACTTCCAGGGATAGATGATGCGGCCCCAGACGCGCGGCATGTCGTGGCCGGGGAAGATGTCGTGGTGATGATCGGCGTGAACATAGGCCCGCCGGTTGCCGGCTTCGGCCGCGTCGCGGTCGGTGTCGATCACCCCGGGGAGGAGCGTGGCGGTGACGATGCCGTCGAGAAAGAGCGTGATGGCGGCAATCGACAGCACCGTACCGACGACACGAAAGGCCTTCCTCATGACGGATTTTGCCGCCTGAGCTTCATCGCGTTCTCTCCCCCACTCGGTCTATCCTAGCGCCGGAAAACCGAGAGGGTAGCCGTGACCTTGCCGCTGGAAGGCGTACGTGTGATCGAAGTCGGCCAGGCCCTGGCCGGGCCGCTGGCCGGCGTCCTGATGGCCGACATGGGCGCCGACGTGATCAAGATCGAGAAGCCCGACGGCGGCGACGATGCGCGCATCTGGGGTCCTCCGTTCGGACCGGACGGCGTGACCTCGCTCTATTTCTACAGCCAGAATCGCAACAAGCGCTCGGTCTCGCTCGACCTCAAGTCGGCGGCCGACATCGACAAGCTCCACAAGCTCTGCGCGACCGCCGACATCCTGATCCAGAACCTGCGGCCGGGCGTGGTCGACGAGATCGGCATCGGGCCCGAGGCGATGCTGAAGCGCCATCCGCGCCTGATCTACTGCTCGATCTGGGCGTTCGGCTACCAGGGCCCGCTCAAGATGAAGCCGGGCTTCGATCCGCTCTTGCAGGCCTATGGCGGCATGATGTCGGTGACCGGCCGGGCGGAGGATCCGCCGACCTTCTGCGGCGCCTCGATCAACGACAAGGCGACGGGCATGTTCTGCACCATCGGCGCGCTGGCGGCGCTGCGCCTGCGCGACAAGACGGGCAAGGGCTGCCTGGTCGATACCTCGCTGTTCGATTCGGCGGTCCACTGGGTCGAGGGCCAGGTCAACAACTACATCGCCAACGGCGCCGTCCCGCAGCGTCACGGCACCGGCGGCTCGGTGATCGTGCCCTACCAGACCTTCGACACGGCCGACGGCAAGCCGTTGTGCCTGGCGCCGGGCAACGACCGGCTGTGGGCGCGCTGCGCCCGGGTGCTCGGCCATCCTGAATGGGAGACCGACCAGAAGTACGCCAAGAGCGCGGCGCGCGTGAAGCACAAGGACGAGCTCTTGCCGATGATCGCCCAGGCGATGCTGCGCAGATCACGCGCCGACTGGATCGAGGCGTTCGAGAAGGCGGGCGTGCCCTGCGCGCCGGTCAACGACATCGGCGAGCTCGCCAACACGCCGCAGTTCGC
>JAEZIF010000104.1 GCA_023416135.1 Pseudomonadota bacterium | reverse complement strand
AACACCTACGACGGCGGCGACATCACCACGCCGTTCGGCGGCTACAAGCAGTCGGGCATCGGCCGCGACAAGTCGCTCCATGCCTTCGACAAGTTCACCCAGGTGAAGACGACCTGGATCCAGCTCGGCTGAGGCCATCGATCGTACGCCGGTCATGACTGCATGATAACTTAAGTTATCATCGATTTCAAGGGGAGCGGAAACGCTCCCCTTAGTTTTTTCGCACCGTAGAGCACCCAAAAGCCGCTGGGGCCGCAAGATGTTGCGGTTGAAGGCGTTCTGCATCCGCCAAATGCGGTGAGCCGCTGCAGTCAATTTGACAACATCTTGTCCACTCGACAATATGAGACTATGGCAGACCGCATCGCCCTGGTAACCGAACTCGCCCTGGAAACCTTCCGACTGAACGGCGCGTTGCTGGCCGCGGGCGACCGGCTGGTCGCCGACATCGGGCTGACCTCGGCACGCTGGCAAGTGCTGGGCGCCATTGAGCTTTCGCCGGTGCCGCTGCCTGTCGCCCATATCGCCCGAAACATGGGGCTGAGCCGCCAGGCCGTGCAGCGGCTCGCCAACGAGTTGGCGGCCGACGGGCTGGTCCGCTTCACCGCCAATCCCCACCACGCCCGCGCCAAGCTGCTCGGCCTCACCGAAAAGGGCACGCAGGCCCACGCGGCGGCGATGAAACGCCAGCGCCCCTGGGCGCAACGTCTCGCGGGCAACCTCACCGCCGACGAGATCGCAGCCGCCATCGACGTGATCCGCACGGTCCGCGAACGTCTCGAACCGTGAGCCCGCCATGAGCGCCCTCAGGCGAACCCTGCCCTCCGCCGCCGTCGCCCTGGCGGCGATGTTCTTCGCCATCGCAGCCTACATCGGCATCGTCGAGCAGCCGGCGCGGCTTGCGCTCCCCGATGCGCCGCTGCTGCAGCAATGGAAGCTGAGCTACGGCATGGCGATCTACCTGCAGGCGACATTGGCGATCGTGGCCGGGCTCGCCGGCATCACCGCGTGGTGGTTCCAGCGTGACTGGCGCTGGCTCATGGGCGGCCTGTTGATGCTCGCCAACTGGCCCTGGACGCTCGCCGTCGTGGCGCCGGTCAACGCCGTCCTGATGGCGACCGGCCCGGAGGCCGCGGATGCTGCGACCCGCGCCTTGATCGGACAGTGGGGTCACCTCCACGCCGTGCGCACAGGCCTCGGCCTTGCCGCCACGGTCCTGTTCCAGTGGGCCGCCTATCGCGGCACGTCGCCTTGCAGCATGACGCGATAGAGATAGCGCACCTGGCCCATGTCGTAGTCGCCGTTGGCCTTGTGCAGCAGGCAGCGATTGTCCCACATCACGAGATCGCCCGGCTTCCAGGCATGGCGGTACTGGAAGCGCTCCTCGGTGCCGTGCGCCAGCAGTTCGTCGAGCAGCGGCAACGCCTCCTTGTGGTCGAGGCCTAGAATGCCTTCGATGCGGATTGGATTGACGTAGATCGACTTGGCGCCGCTCTCCGGATGGGTGCGGACCAAAGGATGCAGCGCAGCGTTGGGCACGCGCTCCTTGTCGGTCTCGTTCAGGCCCATCAGCTTCCGCGCGCTGTGGCTGCTCTGGTAGACGTGGATGCCCATCAGCGGCGCGATGCGTTCCTTGGTTTGGGACGGCAGGGCGGCATAGGCCGCAGCCATGTTGGCGTACTGTGTGTCGCCGCCTTGGTCGGGCAGTTGCACGGCATGCAGCACCGTTGCCTTGGGCGGCCGTACCGCATTCGAATGGTCGGTGTGCCAGCCGTCGCCGGGGATATAGCGCCGCCCGTCGGGGAAGCGGTCCTGGTTGGAGACGTAGTGGATCTGCGGGCAGTCCGGGATCGCGAACTTCGTGTTCTGCTGATGGAAGATCGTGCCGAACAGATTGACCGCCTCGACCACGTGCGCCGGCTCGAGCTTCTGCTCGCGGATGACCAGCACGCTGCGCTCGATGAAGGCGCGGTTCATCGCTTCGCGATCGGATTCCGAGACCGGGCGCGTGAGGTCGATGCCCAGCACCTCGGCGCCTGTGTGCGAACTCAACGGCCTGATTTCCACGGCCACCCCGTTACTTGTCCGCCGAGCGTGGCACGGCTTGGGTTAGGCGACAACCGTCAGCGCGGCAGCACCGTGTCGGTCGTCGTCACCGAGGCATATTCACCGTCGAGCAGCGCCAGGGTGAGCTGATGCACGTCCTCGGCGGGCCACAGCCGGCCGGTGAGATCGCGCTTGTCGCACGACCAGCAGGCATCGGCAGGCAGGCGAACGGTGAAACCGAGATTGGCGGCATTGCGCACCGTCGCCTCGACGGAATTGGCGAGCAGCACGCCACAGATCACGAGCGATGGTCGCCCGATCGCGTCCAGTCGCGCGACGAGGTCGGTGCCGATGAAGGCGCTGTGTACATTCTTTGCGACCACGGTCTCGCCCGGCAGGGGCGCGGTAAGAGGCAGGAACTCGTTGCCCTCCTGCCCCGGCCGGAACGGCGAATCGGGCGAGGTGGAATCGTGCTTCACATGGATGATCGGCTGCTTGCGCGCGCGCCACGCCGCGAGCAGACGGGCGATGTTGTTCTCGGCCTCGGGGTTGTTGCGCGGTCCCCACTTGGGATGCCGCATCGCCTTCTGCTGATCGATCAGGATCAGGACGTCGCCAGCCATGTCGTTCCTCAGCTCAGGGACAACGGCGCGCCGTCGAAGCCCGTGAGCGGCAGCCCGAGGAAGCGCGAGATGGTCGGTGCGATGTCGGCGAGGCTGGTCGCTTGCTCGAGCGCGCCCGACGAACGACCGTCATTGACCGTCAGGAACGGCCGCGTCTCGTCGGGCCCCCAGCCGCCGTGCTGGCCGCTGCCGATCGGCACGGGCTTGCCCTCGCTCGCCACCCAGCGCCGGCCCGGCACGCCGTAAGGGTTGGCCGCGGCGTCGCGCGCCATGTTGACGGCGGCGACCACGCCGCCAACCGCGGCAAAACCCTTCGCCGCGAGATCGTCTCCCGTCACCACATCGTCCGCCCAGGCTTCACGGCGCATCTCGGCCAGCACGCCCAGCAGACCGGCGCGTCCGCGGTCCGTCGCATAGAGCAGCGCCGACGTGCCCTGCCCCGCCACGGCCACGTCACCGGCGGCGACCGCCGACGCGAGCCCGTGCGCCGACAACCAGCTCTCGATGCTGATCGAATCGCCGATCGTCTCGTGCCCGTGATCGGAGCCGACCAACAGCAGGATCTCCTCGCCCTCGCCGCGCAGCCGCTCGACGGCACGGCGCACCTCGGCCACGCAGCGTTCGACGCCGGCCAGCGCCTCGACATGCGCCGGCGAGCCGAGCGGCACGCCATGCGTCGTGTGATCGGGATCGCATAGCCACAGGAACGCCACCGCGGGCTTCCTGTCGGCCAGGACTTCGGCGCAGAAGCGCCGGGTCATCGCCCAGTCGCCGGCTGCATCGTGGGTGACCGCCATCGCTTCGATTGCCCTGCCGCCCGGCGCCCACGAGCCCGAACGGTGGTGGACATGGCCGAAATTGTCCGGGTCGAGGAAATAGGCCGCCCCCGGCGAGACGTTCGAGAAGGCAATGAAGCCGCCATCGGCCGCGACGCGCTCGGCGAGCGCCGGCACATGCAGCGTGCGGCCGGTTACCCGACGCATGTGGTCGCGGAAATCGGGAGCGCCGACATCGCGCACGACGATCCGTCCGTCCTCGACCAGCCCCATGCGGTTGCCGTGCAGACCGTGCCGCGCGGGCTGGCATCCGGTCGCGATCGAAGCGGCCGAAACGCGGGTGACGGACGGGAAGACCCCACGATGATCGGCGCACCACAGGCCGTCGCGGCGCAGTGCATCGAGCACGGGCGTCGTATCGGGCCGCACCCAGTCGCGACCGAGCCCGTCACAGCATACGAAAACCGCCCGTCGAGACTTCGCCATCACCAATATTCCTTCACGCGATGTGTACCGGGTGTCGACCGGCAGCCATGCACGCATAAACCCTTGCGTCGACCGGCCGATGGTAGTCGACTTCGCTCAATAACTCAGGAGGAAACGATGCAGTTCGGATATTTCACGATGCCGTCGCATCCACCGGAGAGGCCGCTCAAGGACGGGCACGAGTGGGACCTGCAGGTCATCCGCTGGCTCGACGAGCTGAGCTTCGCCGAGTGCTGGATCGGCGAGCATCACACCGCCCCCTGGGAACCGCACCCCTCGCCCGACCTGCTGGTCGCGCAGGGCCTGATGCAGACCAAGAACATCCGGCTCGGCCCCGGCGGCTTCCTGCTGCCCTATCATCATCCCGCCGAGCTCGCCAACCGCGTCGCCATGCTCGACCACATCTCGGGTGGACGGCTGAATTTCGGCGTCGCCGCCTCGGGCCTGCCCAGCGACTGGGCGATGTTCAACGTCGACGGCATGTCGGGCGTCAACCGTGACATGACGCGCGAGGCGCTGGAGATCATCCTGAAGCTGTGAAGCTCGCCCGAGCCGTTCGATTTCAAGGGCAAGTTCTGGCACGTCACCAAGCCCGATACGATGTTCGGGTTCCTGAAGCCGCACATCAAGCCGTTGCAAAGCCCGCATCCGCCGATCGGCGTCGCCGGCCTCAGCAAGAACTCCGACACGCTGAAGCTTGCCGGCGAGAAGGGCTTCCTGCCGATGAGCCTCAACCTCAACCCGGCCTATGTCGCCAGCCACTGGGACGCCGTCGAGGCCGGCGCGGCCAAGGCCGGCCGCACGGCCGACCGCGGCGAGTGGCGCATGGTGCGCGAGGTGTTCGTGGCCGATACCGACGAAGAGGCAATGAAGCTCTCGGTCGGCTCCCACATGGGGCGCATGATGCGCGAGTACTTCCTGCCGCTGCTCGGTCAGTTCGGCTTCCTCGAATACCTCAAGGTCGACCCGAACGTCGCCGACTCCGACGTGACGCCGGAATACTGCGCCACGCACAACTGGATCGTGGGCTCGCCCAAGACCGTCATCGAGAAGATCGAGAAGATCTACGACGAGGTCGGCGGCTTCGGGCAGCTCCTGGTGTTCGGCTTCGACTATGCCGACAATCCCGACGCCTGGCGGCGCTCGCTCGAGCTGTTGTCGAGAGAAGTGATGCCCAAGGTGCAGCATCTCAAGCCGAGCAAGGTCAAGTTGGCCGCCGAATAGGCCGCTGCCGCTCGATTTTCCCGGCGACCGCGTTGGCTATCGTCAACGCGGTCCTGGTCCCGGTTCGGTGACAACCGCCGGCCTGTGTGCGGAAAGTCACCTACCGCCCAAGCAGTGTGCTGATAGGCCGTTACCCCAATCAGCAACTATTCGTGACCCGACATGCCCGCCATCCTCCGCACCCTGCTCGAACGCGCCGACCACTTCGTGCGTTCCATCGAGAACGCGCGGCGCGAGCCCGATCGCTGGGAAGGCCTGTGCACGCTCCAGGCGCTGGCCGACATCGCCGCCGGACGGTCCGAACAGGCCGAAGCACGTCTGGCTCTGGCCAAGACGCCGCCTATCGTGCGCGTCAGCCCTGACCCACCGCACGTGCCAGCCGACTGCCGCGAGCCCACGGCCGCCGAGTTGCGCCAGGAGCTCGACCGGCTCCGCGCACAGTTGGCCATCGCCTAAAGCCTGCGAGGCCGACCCGAGGCGACGATGCCCCGAGGCGGCGCCTCAGCCGACCGGCTGCGCCGCCTTGCCCGTCGCGGTGGCGACCGTCTGCTGGAGATGCGCGACCAGCGCATCGTCGAGCTTGAGGCGCGCGGCCAGCATGGCGAGGTAGCCTCGCTCGGCGGCATTGTCGATGTCGATCGCCAGCAGCGAGGCGGTATAGATCTCGGCCGCCTCTTCCGGCGTCGCCGCGGCGCTCGCGACGGCGTCGATGTCGAGCTTGGCGCGCAGCTCGTCCATGACGAAGGCCTTGTCGTCGGCGCCAAGCGGCAGCTTGTCCATTTCGGCGAAGATGCGGGCCTGCTCCTGGGCATCGACGTGGCCGTCGGCCTTGGCTGCCGCGATCATGGCGCGCAGCAGATGACTCGCGAGCGTCTGCTGGCCGCTTTCGCTCGACGGATTGAAGGGCGTACCGCTGGGCGCCGGCAGCATGGGCACACTCTGCGGTGCGGGCGGCGCGGTAGACGACGCGGTTGGCGCTTCCTTGCCGGCCTGCCAATCGCGATAGGCCTTGTAGGCCAACGCGCCCACGGCGGCCATTCCGCCCAGCTTCAACGCCTCGCCGCCGATCTCGCGGCCGGTCTTGGTGCCCAGGAGGATCGCGGCGAGACCGCCCGCCAGGGCGCCACCGCCGGCTCCTTTCATGAACTCGCCGGCGCCGCCGCGCTGACCGCCCTGGCCGTCCTGGCCGCCCAGAAACTGATCCAACAAGCGCTTCGCATCGAACATCCGTCTCGCCTTTCCTGTCCTTTTTTGGCGGCAGTACAGTTGATAGGCGATTGTGGCAAAAGGCGGCGCACGCCGCGCTCAGGATTGCCGCGCCGACAGAACGGCTGCGGCGGCGAATCCCGCCGCGGCGAACAGCATGATTCCGGCGAGCCCCCACAGCACCGGCGTGTAGCCGCCGAAGGCACCCCAGGCGAGCGAGGCAAGCACGGGTCCCGCCGCGCGCATGAGATTTGTCGGCATGGTGAGCGCGCCCGAGACGACTCCGTAACCCTCCGGCCCGATGAACTCCGGCACCGCCATGCCGCGCAGGATGGTGATCAGGCCGTTGGCGACCCCGTAGATGATGGCGAAAAGGATCAAGCCGTAAACGTCGCTGATGCCCGTCGCCAGCATCGCCATGGAGATGGGAAAGGCGAAGTAGATGCCGGCGCCGAGCTGGATGGTGGTGATATGGCGCTGGCCGACCATCAGGAGCACCCGGCCCACGACCTGCATGGGCCCGATCAGGGCGATAATGGCCATGACCACGCCGGTCGGCACGCCGCGATCGTCGAGCAAGGGGATCAAGTGGAAGCTCATCGCCGAGAAGGCGAGCCCGTACCCGGCGAAGGCCACGACCAGGCCCCAGAAGGCGGGCACGCGCACCGCCGCCGCGAGCGGGCCCTGCTTCGCCTTGCCCTCGACCCGCGGCCTGGTCTCGCCGATCGGCACCGGCTTCTCCCTGGGTCCCGGGACGAAGAGCCAATGCATGAGCGCCACGCCGACGTTGATGGCGGCCAGCACATCGAGACTCGCCCGCCAGCCGACGCGCTCGATCAGGAATTGCGTGAAGGGAATGCCGAAGGTGCTGGCGAGACCGCCGAGGAAAGTCATCAGCAGGATCGCCTGCTTGTAGCGCGGCCCGTAGACTCGCGTGATGACGGCGAAGGCAGGCTCGTAGAGCAGCACGGCCTGGCAGGCGCCGAGCCCGATCCACATGGCGTAGAAGAGCGGCAGCGAATCGATGCGCGACCACAGCAGCAGAAGCGCGGCGGCGAGCAGCGAGCCGCCGGTCATGAGCTTGCGGCCGTGCCCTCGGTCGATCCAGGCGCCGACCGGGATCGAGCACAGGCCTGCCACCATCAGGCCGGCCGACAGCGCGCCAAACATGCCGCTGCGTGACCAGCCCAGTTCCTGGGTCATCGGCACGACGAACAAGGGGAAGGTGTAATAGACCAGCCCCCAGGAGATGAGCTGGCCCAGCGAGAGCATCCACAGGATGGTCGACGGGCGCCTTCTCCACGCCTTCTCCGGCCCGCCCTTGGCCATAATGCGCTGCCCTCACCTCTTCTGTTACAGATCGGTGAAGGTAACGTCGCGTGTCCCGGGAGGATAGCCGCATGAACGAGACCAGGCGCGTCAATCTCGCGCTGCAAGGCGGCGGCTCGCACGGCGCCTTCACCTGGGGCGTACTCGACGCGCTGCTCGAGGACGAGCGGCTCGCGATCGAGGCGGTGAGCGGCACCAGTGCCGGCGCCATGAACGCCGCCATCCTGCTGCAGGGCTGGACCGGCGGCGGGCGCACCGGCGCACGCACGGCGCTGCGCGCCTTCTGGAAAGAGCTCGGCACGATGTCGGTCGCGAGCCCGATCCAACGCACGCCGCTCGACCGCCTGCAGGGCAACTGGAACCTGGACGATTCGCCGGGCGCGCTGTGGGCCGACCTGATCCAGCGCACGCTGACGCCCTGGCAGCGCAATCCGCTGAAGTTCGATCCGCTGCGCGAGCTTCTGCGCCGACACTTCGATGAAAAGGCCGTACGCGCCTGTCGCGCGATCAAAGCCTTCATCGCCGCGACCAACGTGCAGACCGGGAAGGTGCGCATCTTCACGCGCGAGGAGCTGTCGATCGACGCCCTGCTCGCCTCGGCCTGCCTGCCCAACGTGCACGAGGCGGTGGTGATCGATGACGTGCCCTACTGGGACGGCGGCTTTCGCGGCAACCCGCCGATCTGGCCGTTCATCTACGACACCGACAGCCGCGACGTCGTGCTGGTCGAGGTCGACCCGCCGCTTCGCGAGGGCGTGCCGCGCTCCAACGCCGAGGTGGCCGACCGATTGAACGAGATCACCTTCGGCGGCGCGCTGATGTCCGAAATGCGCGCCATCGCCTTCGTCCAGGATCTCATCGACCAGGGCGCCCTGACCGGGGCGTTCGCCCATCGGCTGAAGCGGCTGTTCATCCATTCCATCGCCGATCCGGCGTCGCTGTCGCCGCTCGGCTCGGTCAGCAAGTTCAATATCGAGCCCGCCTTCCTCGACTACCTGTTCGGGCTGGGCCGCAAGGCGGCAACCTCGTGGCTCGCCACGACGTTCGAGGCGCTCGGTGCCGAAAGCAGCATCGACATCCGCGCGCGATTTCTGTGAAGTGGGAGACATGCGCATAGGCATCGATCTCGGGGGCACGAAAATCGAGGGCATCGTGCTCGACGACACCGGCAAGGAACGGGCGCGCCTGCGCGTCGCCACGCCGACAGCCAGCTACGAAGCCACCGTCGGCGGCGTGGCAGCCGTCGTGCGCGAGCTCGAGGCCAAGGTGGGCGCGCGCTGCCGCGTCGGCGTCGGCCATCCCGGCGCCATCTCGCCCGCCACCGGCCTGCTCAAAAATGCGAACTCCACTCAGCTCAACGGCCGTCCACTAGATCGCGACCTGAAACGCCTGCTCGAGCGCGACGAGGTGCGCCTGTCGAACGACGCCAACTGCTTTGCCGTCTCCGAAGCGGCCGACGGCGCGGGCGCCGGCGCGCCGGTCGTGTTCGGTGTCATCCTGGGCACAGGCGTGGGCGGCGGCATCGTGATCGAGGGCCAGCCGCTGGTCGGCGGCCAGGCGATCGGCGGCGAGTGGGGCCACAATGCCCTGCCGCTGCCGCGCGACGACGAGCGCCCCGGACCGCAATGCTATTGCGGGCGCTGCGGCTGCGTGGAGTCATGGTTGAGCGGGCCTGCCTTCCAGCGCCAGTTCGTCGAGAAGACCGGACGCAAGCTGCAGGCCACCGAGATCGCCGAAGCGGCGAAGTCGGGCGACCGCGAGGCGGCCGAGAGCCTGGAGCTCTACTGCGACCGGCTGGCGCGGTCGCTCGCCAACGTCGTCAACCTGATCGACCCGCACGTCATCGTGCTGGGCGGCGGGCTGTCGAGGATGGACATGCTCTATCGGCGCGTGCCGCAGCTGTGGCGCCATTATATCTTCTCCGAACCCGACCGCATCGCGACCAGGCTGGAGCGGCCCCTGCACGGCGATTCGAGCGGCGTACGCGGCGCGGCATGGCTGTGGCCGGCTTAGGGTTCACGTTCACCGAAACGGCGGCTCGTCGAAACTGCGCAGCTTGCGCGAATGCAGCGAGTGCAGCTCGCCGCGCAGCAGGTCGATGGTCTCCAGGCCGATGTGCAGGTGCTCGCCGACGGCGCGCTGGTAGAACCGGGTCGCCGCGCCCGGCAGCTTGATCTCGCCGTGCAACGGCTTGTCCGAGATGCAGAGCAGGACGCCGTAGGGCACGCGCAGGCGATAACCCTGCGTGGCGAGCGTGGCGCTCTCCATGTCGACGGCGATGGCGCGGGCATGGTTGATGCGCCGGCGCTCCTGGGTCCAGCGCAGCTCCCAGTTGCGGTCGTCGTAGCTCACCACCGTGCCGGTGCGCAGCCGCCGCTTCAGCGCCTCGCCTCGCTCGCCGGTCACGTGCTCGGCCGCCTGCTGCAGGGCGACCTGCACCTCGGCCAGCGCCGGCACCGGCACTTCCGGCGGCAGGAGATCGTCGAGGATGCGGTCACGCCGCAGGTAGGCGTGGGCCAGCACGTAGTCACCGATGGTCTGCGATTGCCGCAGGCCGCCGCAGTGGCCGATCATCAGCCAGCAATGCGGGCGCAGCACGGCGAGATGGTCGGTCGCCGTCTTGGCGTTCGACGGGCCGACGCCGATGTTGATGATGGTGACGCCACCGCCGCCGTCGCCGCGCAGTAGGTTGTAGGCCGGCATCTGGAAGCGGTGCCACGGTGCGGCCAGCACGGCAGCCTCCGCCACCGACGTGTCGTCGCCGCGCCGCACGACGGCGCCGCCCGGCAGCACGAGCTGGGTATAGGGTCCGTTCGGCTTGCCCAGCTCCTCCATCGCCCAGGCCAGGAAGTGGTCGACATAGCGCTGGTAGTTGGTCGCCAGGATCCAGGGCTGGATGGTGCGCCAGTCGGTGCCCGTGTAGTGCAGCAGCCGGCGCAGCGAATAGTCGACGCGCAGGGCGTCGAACAGGGCGAGCGGGCGCGCGCCCCTGCCCTCCGACACCCAGGTACCGTCGGCGATCTCGTCGCCGACGCTGGCCAGCACCGGCGTCGGGAAATGGCGCGCGAGCTCGGCCACCGAGAGATCGCCATGGATGAACTCGTCGCCCGCCTCGGTGACGAAAGGATACGGGATCTCCTGGTCGCTGACGCCGACCTCGATGGTGCCGCCGAACTCCTCGCTGAGCGGACGCAGCTGCTCCAGCAGGTACTGACGGAAGAAGCGCGGCTGCGTCACCGTCGTGACGTAGCGCCCCGGCGCCTGGAACTTGGCCCAGGCGCGTCGCGTGAAGCGCACGGCGCCGGCCGGCTGCCAGTCGACGCAGAGCTCGGGATAGCGGAAGCGCGCACGCTCCTGGGGCGTGGGGACGGCGCCCGATCCGGTGAAACGGGCCAGCGCCTCGCGCAGTGCGCCGCTTGCCGTTGCATGCAGCTCCTCGAGGCGATCGACCGCCTGCTCGGGCGTCATGCTCATCCGGGCGGCGGGCCTCCAGGCCCGCGGATGAATGCGGACCCGGAGGCCCGCGGGCCGATGATGCTCACTTGCACTCGGGTTTCGGCAACGCCTCGAGGCGCGTGATGCGGTACTCGATGCCGCCGTCGCTTTCCTCGTGGGTCCCGTAGAGCTCGATGCCGTTGTCGAGCGTCACGCTGCTCATCTCGTAGGCGGGCTCGCCCTGCCCCTTGCCGTCGCCCTGGGCGTCGAAGAAGCCGGCGCGGTAGTAGATGCGGGTGCGCCCGTCGGCCAGCTGCTCGCCGCCCTCGGGAATCTTCACGTCGCTCAGCCGCCTGGGCAGCTTGCCGATCAGGATGTTGACCGATTGCGGCGGCTTCACCTTCTCGCCGAAGAAGAACTGGGCATCGAAGCCGGTCTCGCCGGCCTTGGCCTGACGTATCGTCTCGCGCGCGATGGCGACCGGAAAGAGCGTCGTTGCAGGCAGCGCCACGGTCTGGCCTTCGGGATCGGTGAAACGCGCCTCGCCCTTGCCGTCCTCGCCGATCAGCGCCTCGCCCTTGACCACGCTGGTCTGGCGCCCGCCGGTGGTGGTGCGGTGGTCGAAGCGCAGCATCTTGCCGTCGCGGCTCTCCGTCATCTGCGACTGCTGCTCGCTGGCCACCGCTCCCCGCCCGCCGGCCGTCTCCAGCCGCAGTCGCTGGTTCACGACATAGCCGCCGTCGCAGGTGAGCTTCAGCTCGTAGGCATAGGTGCCCGACGTGCCGCTGCCCGGCTTGCCGCGATCCATCGCGGAGACCGAGTAGACGGCGCGATGAGGCACGAAGTCCTGGGCGGCTGCCGGCGCCAGCGTGGCGACGGCCATCAACAGGGACATGGGTGTCAACAGGCGGACATTCAGCATCGCGGCCTCGGCAGCGCTTGGATTTGAACCAGGCGAGCATCCACTGCGAAGTCGCCATAGTCGAGCACCATCGAGCGGGCAATCCCGTTGGCCAGCAAGTCCAGCGCCAGTTCGTACTCGGGGTTCGCCGAGCCCTGGTCGCCTGCGGCAAAAAAGGCCAGCCGCACGCCCCATGACTGTTGTCCGCGCAGCAGGCCGACATCTCCGCGCACGGCTGGTGCGCCGGCGCCACGCGGCGTCTTGCCGATCACGGCATTGACCGTGAAGGCGCCGTCGAGCCGCGCGCCGTCGAACACGCTGTAGGACACGGATTTGTCGCCGTCGCGGGCATGCCGGATGATCAGCGCGAGGTGGGTCGTCGGGAAGAGCGTGCCGGCCGGCAGTTCGAAGCTTCTGGCCTCGGGCAGCGAGAACGACGCCCGCCCCTTGCCACCAAAGCCTTCGAGGTCGGCGTGGCCGCGCAACTCCTCCTCGACCTCCTGGTCCTGGATGTTGCGCACGCTGAACCGCAGGCCCAACCCGTCCTTGGTCTCGTAGCTGGTAAAGCTCGAATCAGTGTCGAACTCCTCCCCGTCGTTGCGCAGAAACTTCAGTTTGATGCGCTGCTTGACCTCCCAGGCATCGCAGGAATCCACCATCTCCAACACCATGCGGCCGCTGACCTCGACAATCCCGCTGTTGGGCCGGGCGACATTGAGCTTCATGTCATAGGTCGCCCGGTGCGGCACGAGGACGACGCCGTGCTGCGCCAGTTGCTGCTGGGCGTCCGCGACCTTTATCCACAGGCCCAGCAAAAAAACGGCGAAGACAGCGGCGAATGAAGCCGCGATCTGGGCGTGAGAACGGCGAAAACTAAGCGTGTTCAACGGACAAGGCAGGAGGCTAGGTCTTGTAGCCGGGCACCTCAGCGTAATATCCATGCCCAGAGATTGCCAGAATCATCGCTGCGGCATGGCGGCCGCACAGAGAGGGTTACCGTCCAATGACCACAGGGAAACCTCGGGTTCTCGCCACCCGGCACTTTCCGCCCGACGTCGAGGCTCGGCTGGCGGCGAGTTTCGACGCCGTGCTCAACCCCGAGGACCGGCTCTACGACGGCGCCACGCTGATCAAGGTTTCCCAAGGCTGCGACGGCATCATGTGCGCGGCGGGCGACGCCCTGAATGCCGAAACCATCGCGGGCCTGCCGGCCTCTGTGCGCATGATCGCCACCTTCTCGGTGGGCTACGAGCATGTCGACGTGGCGGCCGCCGCCAAGCGCGGCATCCTCGTTTCCAACACGCCCGACGTGCTGACCGACGCGACGGCCGACATCACCCTGCTCTGCCTGCTGGGTGCGGCCCGGCGCGCCCATGAGGGCACGACCATGCTCAGGACCCATAGCTGGGTCGGCTGGACGCCCACCCAGCTGATGGGCGTGCACGTCACGGGGAAGCGACTCGGTATCCTGGGCATGGGCCGCATCGGCCAGGCCGTGGCCGACCGGGCGCGCGCCTTCCGCATGCAGATCCACTACTCCAACCGCTCACGCCTGCCGCCCGACCTCGAGAAGGGTGCGGTCTTCCACGCCAACGCCGACGACATGCTGCCCCACAGCGACTTCCTGTCGATCAACGCGCCGATGACGGCGGCGACCCGCAAATGGGTCAATGCCGAGCGCATCGCCAAACTGCCCAAGGGGGCCATCGTGGTGAACACGGCGCGCGGCGGCGTGGTCGACGACGAGGCCCTGATCGCGGCATTGAAGAGCGGGCGCCTCGCCGCCGCCGGCATCGACGTGTTCGACGGCGAGCCCAAGATCCACCAGGGCTATTACGGGCTCGAGAACGCCTTCCTGCTGCCGCACATGGGCTCGGCCACGGTCGAGACGCGCAATGCCATGGGCTTCAAGGCGCTCGACAACCTCGAAGCCTTCCTGCTCAGGAAGCAGGCGCCGCCGGACGCCGTGCAGGCTTCTTGACCGAGTGGCCCTTGGGCTTCTTCGGTTTGGCTGCCGGCGGCGGTGACGGCGGCGGTGCCGCAGCCATGGCCGGCGCGGCATCGTTCGAGCCCTGGGCAACGGCGGTCACCGGCGCCTCCGGAGCGGTGGGTGCCGGCGGTGCCGCCTTGTAGGCGGCAGCGTCCCAACTCGCCGCCGGTGCTTCGGCCGTGGCGCGCAGCGGCGGCGCATAGTGCACGCCATCCTCCGCCACCGTGCGATGCGGGTCGTCATAGTCGACCTTGTAAGGGTCCACGTCGCCCTCGCGCGGCTTGCACACGGCGCGGCCCTTGACGACCCGCCACAAGGCGCAGTCCTGCTTGGACACCATGGAGAGCATGTGGTCGCCGGAGGTCTTGTCGCTGGCCATGAGCAACCCGCCATCGGCGGCGTATCCTGCTCCTGACACCGCCAGCGGCACGCCGCAGGCTCCGGTCGTCAGGCCTGCGCCCACGACCAAGGAAAGCGTAATAAAAGTGTGCCGAAAGAATCTCATATTTAACTTTATATAAATTGAATAATCCTCTGATCTTAATAGCGTTAATGAAACAGGTCAAACCAGACAGGATCCTCCATCCATAGTCGTCAGCGGCTGGCCGACCCTCTACAAGTCGAGGCGAGGAAGTTGACAATGGCAGGATTCACCGAAGCGGACGTGTTCGACCAGTCGGGCAAGTGCTTCATCGTCACCGGTGCCAACACGGGCATCGGCTTC
>JAEZIF010000087.1 GCA_023416135.1 Pseudomonadota bacterium | reverse complement strand
CCCGTCGACCTGAACCATCCGAACATGTTGGCGCGACAGGGGCTCACCCCAACGGAAGGCAATCCGCAATTCCATCAGCAAATGGTCTATGCGGTGGCCATGAAGACGGTGGAGCGGTTCGAGCTCGCGCTCGGTCGCCGCGCTCTATGGGCACCCAGACTGGCCACCGTGAACGGGGAATACGACTCGCGCTTCGTGCGGCGACTTCGCATCTACCCGCATGCTCTTCGAGAGCGAAACGCCTTCTACAGCCCGACGAAGCGGGCGCTCCTTTTCGGCTACTTCAATGCGTCCGCCAGCGATGCCGGCGACAACCTGCCGGGCGGCCTGGTCTTCACGTGCCTGTCGCACGACATCATCGCCCACGAGACGACGCATGCCCTGCTCGATGGGCTTCACCCGCGCTTCAAGGAGCCGACCAGCCTGGACATGCTGGCGTTCCACGAAGCCTTTGCAGACATCATCGCCCTGTTCCAGCACTTCACGCTGCCGGAGGCGCTGCGCAGCGAGATCGCCAAGGCTCGCGGCGACATAGGCATTGCCGATCTGCTCGGCGGACTTGCCTTTCAGTTCGGCCAGGGAATGGGCAAGCGCGGCGCCTTGCGCAGCGCGATCGCCGCCTACAATCGCGAGAAAGAACGGTGGGAGCCCAAGAAGCCGGATCGAAACGACTACGCATCGGCGACCAAGGCGCACGATCGCGGGGCCGTGCTGGTTGCGGCCGTATTCGATGCGTTTCTGCAAATCTATCGCAGAAAGACGTCGGACCTGCTGCGTCTCGCTTCCAACGGTACGGGCATCCTGCCTGAGGGCCGCATCCCGCACGACCTGGTCGAACGGCTGGCTGGCGAAGCGTCGAAGATCGCCGGACGCGTCCTCAACATCTGCATTCGAGCCCTCGACTACTGTCCCCCGGTCGACCTGACCTTCGGCGAGTATCTCCGCGCGCTCATCACCGCCGACCATGACCTGGTGCCCGACGATCCGCATGGCTATCGCGTGGCGTTCATTTCGGCTTTTCGCGCTCGCGGCATCTTTCCCAGCGACGTCAAGAATCTGTCGGTCGATGCCTTGATCTGGCAGAAGCCGAATGTCCTCTTGAGCGGGCTTGCCGAGGCCCTGAAGTCGATGTCGCTGTCCTGGCGGATCGACTCCGATCGCTACGGAGCCTTCATGAGCTCGAACCAGGACGCCGGGCAGCTTCACCAAGTGCTCGTGAGCGGCGCAACGGACGCCCATACCTTCGCGGAGCTGGGGCTCGTGAAGACGCAGGAGCGTCGGGTCATCACCCTCGACGGTGTTCGCGGCCGAATATCCAAGATCGAGATGCACTCCGTGCGGCCCGCCCGCCGCATATCGCCCGACAACACGGTACTGAATGACGTCATCATCGAAATGACCCAGAGCTGGAAGCCGCACGACGGCAACGGGTTGTCCGCCCGCGGCGGGTGCACGATCGTGTGCGACCGGGAAACCGGAGACATCCGCTACGTCATACGCAAGCGCGTCGGACATCGGCGAAACGTCGATGCTCAGATGAATTTCCGCATGGCCATGCAGGAGGGTTCGGCAATGCGGAACTACTTCTCGGAAGACGGGATGCCCTCCGAGCCGTTTGCGATGGTGCATCGTCACTGAGGCAGGGATCCATGAGCAGGAAGCCAACGACCAAGCGGCCGGGCACGGCCAAGGCGGCGGCCCGTGGAGGGCACGAGAGTGCTCTGCCGACGACCGGGAAGGCAAAAACGCGCCGCCCGAAGTTCAACGCCAGCATCCGCATGTACAGGCTCGGGGTCGGCGACTGTTTCCTAGTCACTCTGCGGAAGGAAAAGCGTGCTCCCTTCCGAATGCTCATCGACTGCGGCGTTCACCAATCCCAGTCCGGCGGCGGAGACCGCATCAAGGACATCGTGGCGAACCTCAAGGAAGAAACCGGCGGCAAGCTCGATGTCGTCGTGGCGACCCACGAGCACTGGGATCACATCTCCGGCTTCGCCCAGGCAGAAGAGGAGTTCCTGAAGTTCGAGGTCGGCGAGGTGTGGGTTGCCTGGACCGAGGACAGCGCCGATGAACTGGCGCGCAGTCTCAAGGACATGCGAGACCGGGCCCTCGCCGCGCTGGGGATGGCGGAATCCCGCTTTCACCTCGCCGGCCGGGAGGAAGACGTCAATCCACTGAGTGGTCTCTTGGGCTTCTTCGGTGACACCACCGGCGTGAAGCTCGGCAAGGCGGCAAAGGTCCTCAAGGCGCTGGGCAAGAACGGCAAGAGCATCTGCTATCGAACGCCCGGCGAGGCGCCGATCGAGCTGGACGGCTTCAATGCCCGAATCTTCGTGCTGGGGCCACCACGCGACAAGGAGGCCATCGAGCGCAGCGCCCCCCGCAAAGGTGAATCGGAAGTCTATGCCTTCGGCGCCTATGGCGATGACCTGGACGCCATCGAGGCGGCGTTCCGCAAGACCAGCACCGTCCCTTTCGACACCCGCTACTCGATTCCCCTCGCAGGGACGCAGTCGCTGTCATTCTTTCAGAAGACCTATTGGGCCGATCGCAGCACCGACGCGCCCCGCAAGCGTGAAGATCGATCCCAGGAGTGGAGGCGCATCGACGAGGACTGGCTCGATGCAGCGACGTCGCTCGGGTTGAAGCTCGACGAGGACACGAACAACACCAGCCTGGTGTTGGCCCTGGAACTGGGGCCGGCCGACAGCGGCGGCCCGGTAATGCTGTTCGCGGCAGATGCGCAGGTCGGCAATTGGCTGTCCTGGCAGAAGGTCGAGTGGAATTACAAAGGGCGCCGGGTGACGGGTCCGGATCTCCTGCGGCGCACGATCCTCTACAAGGTCGGTCATCACGCGAGCCACAACGCCACGCTCTCGAAGCTCGGCCTGGAGCTGATGGAGAGTCTGGAGCTGGCGCTGGTCCCGACGGACGACGACATGGCCAGGAAGGTAGGCTGGGGCACGTTGCCGTGGCCAAATCTCCTCACCCGATTGGAGGAGAAGACGCAGGGACGCGTCATTCGGACCGACAGAGAGTTGCCTCAGTCGGCGGCCGATCTGAACATAGAGCCGCACGACCTCTTCTATCAGATCGATCTCTAGCCATGGCTACACGCCTGCGGCCTGATAGGGAAAGGCGCCCCTCGTCGTCACGCCGCAATGACGCCTCAGGGCCGCGTCGGTGACGGCGTAACCCCAATTGATCAGCTTCTCCTGGTGGACGTCGTCGAGGCGCTTCAAGCGCGTCGGCGTTTCCGCAAGCCGCATCGTGCGATCGAAAGGACAAGGCAGCGCATCGGGAAGCGCATAGTCGGCTATGTTGGTTCTTATTCCCCAGTATGCGCCCTGGCGGTCCCTTTTCTTGAACGAATCGATGACCTGGCGCTTTCGCAGGGAGCGGACCTGATTGTCGACGAGGTCGAGAACACGATAGGCGTGGCGGGCCCAGTCGCTTTTGGGTTCCTCCTCCGGCTGCATCTTCCCGCCGGCGTCGCTCACGAGCACGGTCTTGTACCGCTTCCAGGCGGTTTCCAGACCGAGATTGTCGTAGACGCCTCCGTCCGAGAGAATGACGTTTGTCGTAAACGGCGGCCGATGGAGATCGCCGCCGGATCCTGGCGTGAAGGTGGCGGGATCGAGCTTCATCTCCAGCGGCGAAAGCACAGGCGGAAAAGCAGACGACGCGGCGACAGCCATGGCCAAGGGAACGGTCGGACGCCGCACTTCTCCGACGCGGTAGTCTCGCATGTAGGGCTTCATGAAGCGCCACAACGCACCGGACTGGACGTTGGTCGCATTGAAGACGAAGCGAGGGTGATCCGGCAGATCCTGCAACGTCGCCTGGCCGAACAGGTATTCTTCGTAGGCTTCTCGAACGTTATCGCTGACACGCCCCGGCAACACCAACCCGGTTATCACGGCCTGCGCATCGATCGTCCTTCCGGCAAGCGACCGTATCGGCGCGACGACCTCGTCGACAAAGTCGGCGGTTACCCGAGCAGGGTCGAAGCTCAAGCGGTGCCACTTCAAGCCGAGCATGGCCGACGTGATGGAGCCGCCCGAAACACTGGAGATGCGTTTGACGCGGTTCAGAAGTCCCGCTTCGTAGAGACGCCATAGGGAACCGACGTGAAAGACCATGGCACGGTAGCCGCCGCCCGAGAGGCAAAGCGCCATGCCCTCTTCCGGAGCGCCGCCGGCATCATCCGGCTCGATCAGTTGGACGGGTGAATCTGGCATGACCGCTCTCCCCGGGTCGAACTATTCCACATACAACCACACCTAGTATTACTATTGTGGGATGGAGAGCGCCGAGAGGCAATCTCGCTCCGCACGCTGGCACTTCACTGGCGGGCCATCCGTCCTGCCATTTGCGTCAGCCCGAGTGCGACGGAGAGAAAATCCGAACCGGTGGCTGGACGGGCGGCGGGCGCGGCCCGCGCGATCGCGGCGCGCACCGCGGGTACGCGGCTCGAGCCGCCGGTGAGGAAGACCGTATCGATCGCGCTGCCATCGACGCCGGCCGCCGCGATGCAGCCGCGCGCCGCTTCGTACAGCCGGTCGGTCTTCAGCCGGACCGAGCGCTCGAAGTCGGCACGCCGCGCCGACGCGGCGAGGCCGGCTTCGAGAAAGCCGAGAGGGACGATCACGTCGTCCGCACCGCTGAGCGCGATCTTGGCATCCTCGACCGCGAAGGCGATGCGGTGGCCGAGGCGCTTGCCGAGCACCGTCGAGAGCCGCCCGATCTTTTCCGGTTCGCGCGCCCCAAGGACCAACGCCGCGACCTCGCGTTCGTTCTTGTAGGTATAGGCGAAGTTGATCGTCGCCCAGGTCGCGAGCTCGTGATAGAGCGCGTTCGGCATCGGCAGGTCCTTCTCGACCAGGCGCGTGCCCAGTCCCAGAAGCGGCATCGCGGTGGCGAGGCTGAGCGCACTGTCGAAATCCGTGCCGCCGATGCGCACGCCCGCCGTCGCCAGGATGTCTTCGGTGCGCTCGACCCGTCCACGCCGCCCGGGTCCGATGCGGATGACCGAGAAGTCGCTGGTGCCGCCGCCGATATCCGCGATCAGCACCAGTTGCTCGCCCTGCACCGTCTGTTCGTAGTGCCAGGCGGCGGCGATCGGCTCGGGCACGAAGACGATGTGCTTGAACCCCGCTTCACGGGCAATGCGCTCGAGCACGGCCTCCGCCCGCGCGTCGGCCTGGTCGTCACCGTCGACGAAACGCACCGGCCGGCCATGCACGACCGCCGAGATCTCCTGCCCGGCGAAGAGCTCCGCCCTGTGCTTCAGATGGCGGACGAAGATGCCGACGACCTCACTGAGGGGCACCTTGCGGCTGCCGAGACTCGTCTTCTCCTCGATCAAGGGCGAGCCGAGGATCGTCTTCAGCGCCCGCATCAGCCGGCCCTCGGTCTGGCCGACATAGGCCGCGATGGCTTCGTTGCCGAACCGGACGCGGTGCGCTTCGTAGTCGAAGAACACCGCGCTCGGCATCAGCGTCCTGTCGTCCTCGAGCGGCGCCAGGGCGACGTCATCGCCACGCGCAATGCCGATGGCCGAGTTCGACGTTCCGAAATCCAATCCGCAGGCGATCATCCGATTCCCCTTCCAATGCGCGAAGGGGTTCTCATCTATTGAGATATTCGTGACGTTGCCAGACTGTTTCTTTTGGTTTAGGCTGTGTCCGATAGTGGGATGTCCAAAAGCAGTGGGCATCCCATTTTTCGTTTCGGGCATCGATGGGCCGCTGGTCCGCCTGACGGTCGCGCCGCTCCGCCCTGGCGGTTTCGGCCGGATGCCCATGCGCCTGGCGCATTTATTGCGA
>JAEZIF010000069.1 GCA_023416135.1 Pseudomonadota bacterium | reverse complement strand
ATGACCGGCACGCTGTTCGCCCCGACCGAGCAGCGCAAGCCCGGCGGCCACGGCTTCACCCACATGGTGGGCGACTTGGTTTCCATCAGCTCGCCCAAGCTCGGCACGCTCGCCAACCGCGTCAATCATTGCGACAAGATCGCGCCGTGGACCTTCGGCGTGTCGGCGCTGATGCGCAATCTCGCGTCGCGCGGCCTCTTGAAATGAGTGAGCTTACCCGTCTGTCCGCCGCCGTCCTGCGCGAGCAGATCGCAGCCAGGAACGTCTCGCCGGTGGAGCTCACGGACGCCGTCCTCGCACGCGCCGAGAGGCTGCAGCCCGTGCTCAATTGCTTCATCACGATCGCCGCCGACCAGGCGCGCGCCGCGGCGAGGCAGGCGGAAGACGACGTCATGCAGGGCAAGCCGCTCGGCCTGCTGCACGGCATCCCTTTCGCGGCCAAGGACGTGGTGAATCCCGCGGGCGTGCGCACGACCTTCGGTTCGCTGCATCACGACGACAACGTGCCCAAGGACGACGCCGTCGCTGCGGCGCGCATGAAGGAGGCCGGTGCCATCCTGTTCGGCAAGACCACCACTCCCGAGTTCGGCCACAAGGCGTTGACCGACGCGCCACTGTTCGGGCGCACCCGCAATGCCTGGAGCGCGCAACACACGTCCGGCGGCTCGAGCGGTGGCGCCGCGGTCGCGGTTGCGGCCGGCATCGGGCCGATCGGCATCGCCACCGACGGCGGCGGCTCGACGCGCATTCCGGCGGCGGCCAACGGCATGGTCGGGCTGAAGCAGAGCAACGGTGTCATTCCGCACAGCCAGGTCGCCGACGCCTTCGGCAACTACACCTATGTGACGCCGATGACCCGCACCGTGATGGACACCGCCCTGATGCTGCAGGCGATGGCGGGCCCTCACCCGTCCGATCCCTGGTCGATCGGCGTACCGCCGCAGGACTACATTGCTGCGGCGCGCCCCGAGGGCGACCTTTCGGGCAAGCGCATTCTGTTCAGCGCCACCCTCGGCAACAAGCTCGTCGCCAGGGATGTGCGCGCGGCCTTCGAGCTGGCCTTGGGCAAGCTGAAGGACCTCGGCGCCGAGCTGATCGAGCTCGAAGGCGACCTGCCCGACATGGCGCCGATCTGGAAGGTCATCAACCACACGACCTGGCGGGCGCGCTTCGACCATCTGCTGCGGCGCCAGGACAACCGGCTGTCGCCGTCCCTGGTCCGGCAGGTGATGATGGCAGCGGAATGGACGGGTGCGGACTATCAGCAGGCCATGTTCCAGCGCACCGACCTCTTCCGCCGTGTCCAGGGGTGGTTCGATACGGCCGACTACCTGGTGACGCCGACCCTCTCGCGGACGGCGCTGCCGATCGACCAGGACCTCTTCGAGCCGATCGAGATCGATGGCGTCGAGGCCGGCGAACTCAGGACCAGCTGGTTCCCCTACACAATGCCGTTCAACATCACTGGCCATCCCGCCCTCACGATATGCTGCGGCTACGACAGCGATGGGCTGCCGATCGGCCTGCAGTTCGTCGGCCGCTTCCGCGACGAGGCTTCCGTCCTGCGCGCGGCCGCGCTCTACGAGGTCAACGAGAGCTGGCTCGACCGATGGCCGGACCTCTGAGGCGCGCGCCGCCGCTCACCGCCGGGGAGATCCAGGCCCGCGTCCTCCATCGCGACGGGCTGATCCTGGTGATCGACAAGCCGGCGGGCCTCGCCGTCCACGCTGGCCCCAGCAAGGCGCCGAATCTCGAAGAGTGCTTCGATGCGTTGCGGTTCGGCCTGCCGCGGCCGCCGGCGCTGGCCCACCGGCTCGATGCCGATACGTCGGGCGTGCTGGTCCTGGGGCGCCATCCCAAGGCGCTGACCAAGCTCGGCCGCCTGTTCTCCGGCCGCGACACCGAGAAGACCTACTGGGCCGTCGTGCGCGGCGCGCCGCCGGCCGACGAGGGCGTGTTCGACCAGAAGCTCCTGAAGGTGAACACGCGAAGCGGCTGGTCGATGAAGGTCTCGGACAAGGGGCAGACCGCCGTGACGCGCTACAAGGTACTGGGTCGCGGACCGGACATGACGTGGCTCGAGCTGAAGCCCGAGACCGGCCGCACCCACCAGATCCGGGTGCACTGCGCCGCTGCGGGCTGTCCGGTGATCGCCGACCGGCTCTACGGCACCGCCGAGCCAGGCCAGCAACTCCACCTGCATTCGCGCGGCATCGTCTTGCCGTTGTCGAAGAGCAAACCGCCCATCGTGGTCGAAGCGCCGCCGCCGGCGCATATGATCGCCGCCCTGAAGGCGTGCGGATACGAGGCCAGGGCAGCGTAGGACCGGCACTCGGGGTCGTATTCGCCTCGACTCTGCGGACACTCCCGCAAGCCATTCTTGTCGTTGCGTATTCGGGCGGCGGCGGTGACCATACACTGTCGCATGAATCGCGACACAGCGACAGTCGCGCCGTGGCTTCTGCCAGGCATGATGATTTCGGATGAACAATGCATAGAGCAGAGCCGCCGGGAGGCAGGCGCAAGGGTCAATATAACTCAAGTTCTCCATCACATCAACTCTGGTTCTGCCCGCTTTGTCGCCCTCGCTCTCAGTCCCGCGCCCGGACCCAGATCCGCAGCGGATCGCCGATCTCGAAGCCGGCGTCGAGGGCAGCGGCAAGCTCGCTGCCCGATTCGTAGCCGACCAGCGGCAGCCGCGGGAACATCCGGCTGGCGAGCACGATCAGCGAGCGCCACACGTCGACGGCATCCGCCGCCTCGGCCACGACGTTGCTGAGGCCGACGACGCCTCCCGCCCGATAGAGCGTGCCGCCCGCCACCACGCGAAAGCCGCGCCGACCGGTGAACATCGCAAAGTTCGGATCGTGGTACGGCCAGGTCACCTTGCCCTCGGTTTCGCGCCGCCAGTCGATGTCGGCCATCGGGCTGCCGGTCGGCATGACGCTGCGGATCCACGACGCCTCCTGGAGCACGTCGAAGCCGCGGCGCGCGAGATCGAGCGCCTGAAAGCTGTCCTTCACCGCCCACCGACCGGGCAGGTTCGACTTCAGCAGGATCTCGACATTGCTCAGCTGCTCGTCGACGGCGGCGGCATCGTGCGCCAGGGTCACCGCATTGGGGTAAAAGCGCGGCACCTCCCGCGCATTGACCCACATGGGCAACAGGAAGGTGCCGGGCTTGCCGTGCGCGCGACAGACCGCGTCGCACCAATGTGCGTTGTTGAGGGCGGCGGCGGAGGTCCAGTCCTTCAGGCGCGCACTTCCTCGCGCTGGAAGACGATGTAGGCCACCGTGAACAGCACGATCATGCTGGCGACCAGGCCGGTGAGCTGCGGCCAGATCAGGATCAGGCTCTGGTCGAGCGGCAGCGGTGCGCCGGGGATCGCGCCGCGCATCTGCGTCGGCAGCATGAACCCCAACGAGCGCGTTTCGGGGTTGAGCAGTCCGACCACGGCCTCGCGGAACAGGGTGTTGGGCGACAGGCGCTCGAGGCCCTGCCCCAGCTCGGCGACGGCGACCATCTCGTCGATGGACGTGAACTGCCCCGGCGTGAAGCCGATCGTGATGGCCGAGGCGATCATCGGCCACAGGATCAGGAAGAACAGCCACAGCCCCAGGCTGCAGAGCGCCGAGGTCGCGGTCGACCGAAAGATCACCGAGAACAGCATCGCGACGGCCAGCCACACGCCGCCATAGGCGATGGCGACGACCAGGAACCCCAGACCGCGGGCCACCTCGACGCCGCGCGGCGGCAGGCCGAGCAGCAACAGCCCCGCACCCAGCACGATCAGCCACAGTGCCACCAGCGCCACCGTGAGCGTGGCAAGTCCGCCCAGGAATTTCCCGAGCAGCAGCGCGTCGCGATAGAGCGGCTGCGACAGCACGCGCGACAGCGTACGACGGTTGAACTCGCTGTTGATCGAATCGAAGCCGAGTCCGATCGCCATCAGCGGGATGACGAAGTTCAGCGCGTCTATGAAGGAGAGGCCCACCCGCTCCGGCGCGACGGTGAAGATGCGCAGGAACAGGTAGGGATCCGACACCACGACGTTACGCAGGTCGTTCAGCGCGAAGCCCACCGGCAGGGCGCCGAACACGATCACGAACAGCGTCAACACCATCATGCGCATGCTGCTGAGGTGATCGGACAGTTCCTTCATGAACACCGGCCCCAGGCCGGTGAACGGCGAGCCGGCTCGCCGCACGGCACTAGGCGGCATGGCGGGCCTCCTCGAAGTAGCGGGTGTAGACCTCCTCGAGGCTGGGCTGCAGGTCGGCAAGCCGCGTCAGCGACCCGCCGGCCGATACGATGCGCTGCGCCGCGGCCGCGCGCACGTCGCGATCGGCCGTGACGCGCCATGCACCGTCGCCCTCGGGCAGAACGCTCTGCACGCCCTCGATGCCGCGCAAGGCGGCGGCGACATCGACGCCCTGCGCTTCGACGAGGATGGGATGGCCCGCCCCCAGCACCTGGTTGGCGAGCTCCACCACCGTGCCCATCAGGGCGATCTTGCCCTTGTTGAACAGCGCGACGCGATCGCAAACGCTCTGTACGCGGTCGAGCAGATGCGAGCTCAGCAGCACCGCCACGCCCGCCCTCTTCAGCCCGCGGATCATCTCGAGCAGTTCGAATGTGGCATGGGGATCGAGGCCCGAGGTCGGCTCGTCGAGGATGGCGACCTCGGCCTGCTTCATGACGATCTCGGCGATGCCCAGCCGCTGGCGCATGCCGCGGGAGAAGGTAGCCACACGCTTGTCGGCGACGTCGGCGAGCTTGACGCTCTCCAGCGCCTCCATGATCCGCCGGCCGGCCTGCGAGCGCGGAATCTCGAGCAGGCGCGCGGTGTAGGCGAGGTTCTCGCGCGCCGTCAGGTGATCGTAAAAGCCCACCGCATCCGGCAGGTAGCCGACGCGGCGCTTGACCTCGAGCGGCTCGCGCACCGGATTGAAGCCCAGGACCTGGACCGACCCACCGCTGATCTCGGTCAGGCCCAGCATCATCAGAATGGTCGTGGTCTTGCCCGCGCCGTTCGGTCCCAGCAGGCCGAAGATTTCGCCGCGCCGGATGTCGAAATCGATGGCGTCGACGGCGCGCTGGCTGCCGTAGATCTTCAGCAGCCCGCGCGCCTCGATGACCGTGTCAGCCATTGCCGGCCGTTCAGCGCCGGCCGAAGCGCGCGACGGCGCCCAGCAGGACCAGCAGGGCGACGGCGATGATGCCGACGCCGACGATGCCCCACAGGGTCGATGTGGTGACGGTGATGCGGAAATCCGCCGATGCCGATTCGCCGCGGCCGTTGGCGCGGAACGAGGCGACGTAGTCGCCGGCGATCGCCTTGTCGGCCGGCGTCACCAGCACCTGCACTTCCTTCTTCTCGTTGGGCGCGATGCTCGCGATGGTCTTTGGGTTGAACTCGACCTTCCAGTTGGTCGGCACGGTGCCCGACATCTCGACTTCCTCGATCGGCGCGGTGCCGTCGTTGGCGAGCACGAGCGTATAGGTCGCGGGCTTGCCGACCTCGGCTTCTCCCGACAGGCGGCCATCCTTGGTCGAGAGGGCGAGCCTGCCCTGCCCGCTGACCTGCAAGGTCAGGCGCTGCTCGGCCGTGGCGCCTTCGGCGGCAACGCGCACCAGCACGGGATAGTCGCCCGCCTTCACGTCGCGCGGCGGCGTCACCTTGACCTTGATGTCCTTGGTCTGGCCGGCTTCGATCGGGATCGAGCTGATCTCGTTGGAGCCGTAGCCCTCGGTGAAAGTGGTCTGGAAGTTGGCCGGCCCCTGCGCCGACAGCGCCACCGTCAGGTCCTTGCCGCTGTCGTTTCCGACAGTGACCGTGTATTCGAAGGCCGAGCGGGGCGTGCCGCGTAGCGACGGCAGGCGCGACTTGACGCTGAGCTTGGCCGGCGCCTCGCTGCCGACCGTGAGCGTCAGGGGCAGCTCGACCGACTGCGCGATCGGGCCCTTGGCGCCGATCAGGATCTTGTTCGAGCCCGGCTTGGCGTCCTTCGGCACGTCGACGCGAAGCTGCAGGGCGACATCCTGGTTGACGCCCGGCATCGCCGCCGCGACGGGCTGGCCACCGCCCAGGATGTCGATCTTCCAGCCCGCGGGCACGTCCTTCAGCGCCAGCGCCACCGGCTCGGGCGGCAGGCCGGCGTTGGTGAGCTTCAGGCGGACGGTCGTGACCTCACCCGCACGCACGGTCTGCGAAGGATAGTCCGTGGTCAGGAACAGGCCCCTGGGCGTGTCGCTCTGGGCAAAGCCGGTCCCCACGGCCAGGGTCGCAAGGAAAAAGGCCAGCAAGGCCGTGAGGCAACGCATCGTGGAGATCTCCGGATCAGGCGGCCGCGCTGGGGCGGGCCTTCATGCGGCCGTACCAGGCGGTGAGGTTCTTGCAGTCGGCGTCGAGCGGCTGGCCGACCTGTCCCATGAAGTCGACGAACGCGAACAGCAGAATGTCCGCCATGGTGAGCTTGTCTCCGGCGATGAAGGGCTTGCCGTCCATCAGCCCGTCGAGCCACTTGAGCTTGTCCTGCGCCGTGGCCTTCAGGCCGTCGGCCGCTTCGGGAATGCAGCGGATGCGATTCTCGAAGAGCTTCAGGCCCTGTGAGAAGCGGAAGCCGTTGGCCGCCGGCTCGACGATGTTGAGGTCGATGCGGCGAGTCCACATCCGGGTGTTGGCGCGCTCCTCGGGCGTATCGCCGATCAGCGACGGCGAGTCCTTCTTCTTCTCGTCGACGTACTCGCAGATCGCGGTGATCTCGGCCAGCACGGTGCCGTCGTCCAACTCCAGCGCCGGGCACTGGCCGGCCGGGTTGACCTTGCTCGCGTAGGGTTCGCGACGGTTCTCGCCGCCTCGCAGGTCGATTTCGACCTTGGGAACGTCGAAGCCCTTCTCGGCCATGAACATGCGGACCATGCGTGGGTTGGGCCCGATAGAGTTGTAGAGCTTCATTTGTCTCCTCCCTAAAGCGGCGCAAGCGCTATCAAATCCGTGGGCTAACGGTCAACAGGCAGCGACAGTCATCATCGCCATGGTTCGACGAGAATCTTGGTGTGGCGCTCGGGGTTGGCGAGCTCACGGAAGGCGCCCTTCACCCCCTCGAGTCCCACTTTCCCGGTGATCAGCGCCTGGCCGTCGACCTGCCCTTCGGCCAGCAGCCGAAGGCAGCGAGCGAACTCCTCGGCCGTGTATCCCAGCACGAACTGCACGGCGAGCTCCTTGACGATGCCGAAGAACGGCTCGATGCGATCGGGCTCCATGCAGACGCCGGCGACGACGATGCGGGCGTCCCGGGGTGCTGCCTCGAAGATCTGTTGCAGCAGGCCGGGCACGCCCACGCATTCGAAGATCACCGCGCGGCGGCCGACCGGCAGCCTGGCGTACGGCGTTTCCTTGGCCGGATCGATCACGATGTCGGCGCCCATCCTGGCGGCAAGCTCGCGCCGCTTGGGCGAGAAGTCGGCGGCGATGATCGGGCGGGCCCCCTTCAGTCGCAGGCCGACGATGGCGGCGAGCCCGACCGGTCCGCAACCCACGACCAGGGAGACGTCCTCGGGCGCCAGCGCCGCCTTCTCGACGGCATGGATACCGACCGCCAGCGGCTCGGTCAGCGCGGCATGGTCTGCGGGAAGCCCGTTGGGCACTTCCAGCAGCAGAGGTGCCGCCAGCACCATGCGCTCGGCGTAGCCGCCCGGATAGTCGTTGGAATAGCCGATGGTGGTGCGCGTCTCGGCACTCAACGGCATCACCGGCATGGCGACCGCGCGTGCGCCGGGCCGCAGCCGGCGCTCGGTGTCGGGACCGTAGTCCAGCACCTCGCAGCAGAACTCGTGGCCGAACACGACGTCGCGCGACAGATCCATCGGAATGCGGCCCGAGACGCGCTTGGACATCTCGACCATGCGCGGCGCGTGCTGGGCGGCATGCAGGTCCGAGCCGCAGATGCCGCAGGCCAGCGTCTTGACCAGGACCTGACCGGCCGTCGGCTTCGGTTCGGGGACTTCGCCGACGACGATGTCGCCGGCGCGGAGGACTGCGGCCTTCATCTGATGAACTCCGTCGTCGTGGCGAGGAAATCGCGCAGGCGGTCATGATGCACCCAGTGACCGGCCTGGTCGAACTCCACGACCTCGGCATTCTTGAAATGCTTCAGGCGGCCGTCCTTCTCCGGATTGGAGGCCCAGCTCTCCTTGCCATAGACCAGGAGCGTCGGACAGGCGATCTCCGACCACAGCTCCTCGATGGCGCGATAGCTCATGTCGTAGGGCGGCCAGGCGCGCACGTAGTTGTCGAACTTCCAGCTGTAGGTGCCGTCCTCGTTCTGGTTGACGCCCTGCTCGGTCAGGTGCCGCGCCTGCTCGGCCGAAAGGTGCGCGTTCTCCGCCTGCATGCGCTTGAAGGCGTCCTCGATCGAGGGATAGCGGCGCGGCAGGCGACCGGAGAGCTTGCGCTGCTCGGCAACCCATTCGCGCATGCGCTCGCTCATGGGCGTGTCGCGGCGCTCGGCGATCACCTTGGGCGACGGACCCAGCCCCTCGATGGCGACCAGCTTGCGCACCTTGTCGGGAAAGATGCCCGAATAGCGCAGGCAGATGTTGCCGCCCAGCGAATGCGCGACGATGGTCACCGGCGCCAGCCCCTGCTGATGGATAAGCTGGTCGAGATCGTAGATGTAGGACGACATGGCGTAGTTGCCGTCGGGCGACCACTGGCTGTCGCCGTGCCCGCGCAGGTCGGGGCAGATGATGTGCCAGTCGTGGCGCAATGCCTGGGCCACCCAGTCCCAGTTGCGGCAATGGTCGCGGCCGCCATGCACCAGCAGGAGCGGCGGCGCTTCGGGATTGCCCCAGTCGACATAGTGAAGACGCAGCCGCTGAGAGAAATAGTGCCGTGAGGTCGGGCCCGGCATGCCATTGAGAGAGGAGGTCATGAGCCCTGTATAGACTGGCGCTCCAGACGGGTTAATCCCCAGGCTGCGGCTCCTGGCGCTCACATCCGGATAATAACGGTAGTTTTCTTCGGGGTCAAGGGAATTACCGTAGTGTGACTTCAGGGTAACATAATTCTTTCGCACCGCATGGAGGCCGCGAGTCCGACCAATGCCAGCAGTGCTGTCAGGCCACTGTGCAAGACACAATGTCCTTGGGCGGCGCCGGCAGACGCTGCGCTCGGGTTCCGACCAGCACGACGTCGGCACAGGGAAACCCGCCGACGCCGGGAACGTAGAGACCCGGCTCGACCGCGTAGAGCTCACCCGCCTCGAGGGACCGGCCATTGAACGGCACGTCCTCGGGAAAGTCGTGCTGCACCACGCCGATGCCGTGCCCGCTGCGGTGCAGGAGATGCGAAGCGAAGCCTGACGCTTCGATCACGCGCCGCGCCGCCCGGTCGATGCCGGAAACCGGTTCCCCCGCCACGACGGCCTCGATGGCCGCTTCCTGGGCCGTCACGGCGCAACTGTGCAGGGCGCGACGGCGCACGTCGGGCCGGCCGATCTGCCAGGTCCGCGCGATCTCCATCACCAGGCCGTTCAAGCGCGTCACCACCGTGCTGACGGCGACGCTGTCGGCCTCCACCTTCCGGCCGCACGAAGCACCGTCGCCGTGCGGCGAGGCGGATGCCGCGCCGGCGACAGTCGCCGCCTTCACGATCGAGAAATTCGCGCCGGGGAAGCGTTGCTCTGCCTCGGCAGGCGATAGCCGAGGCCGCCCGAGGCCGGCCGCGCCGGCACGGCGCGCGCGATCATCACCTCCTCCTCGCCGTCGCGCACCGCCACCGAGCAGGAAGCGCCGACCTGCCGGCACAGGCGCTCGTAAACCGGCTCCAGGATCGCCGGCACGGGATCGGACGACAGGTAGGCGATGGCGAGCTTCAGGATGCGCGGTGTCAGTTGGCTGTCAGCTTCGAGGTCGCCGAGCGGTCGCGCCATCTTCTGGTGACAACATCATAATGTCATGTCAAAGTCTATTTGACATGACATTATGATCAGCCACAAAAGGAGACAGGATGAGCGGACCAGCGAGCTTCCGCGCCGCGATGAAGAACGGGATGGTCGTCGCGCCTGGCGCCTACGACTGCATTACGGCTCGCGCCATTGAGCGGGCAGGTTTTTCTGCCGTTTACATGAGCGGCGGCAGTTCCGCTGCCTGCCTCGGGTACCCGGACTACGGCCTAGTGACCATGAGCGAGATGGTCGAAAATGCTGGACGGATCGCCTCGGCGGTGAAGCTGCCGGTGATCGCCGATGCCGACACTGGCTTCGGCAACGAACTGAACGTCATCCGCACAGTTCGAGAGTACGAGATACGCGGCCTGGCCGGCCTCCACCTCGAAGACCAGGGCTTTCCCAAGAAGTGTGGGCACCTGGAAGACAAGACGATCGTGCCGCTGGACGAGTATGTCGCGAAGATCCGCGCCGCGGCGAGCGCCCGGACGAATACCGACTTTCTCGTGATCGCGCGCACAGATTCGCGTGCCGTCCTGGGTTTCGAGGAGGCGGTGCGGCGCGCCAACGCCGCGCTGGAGGCCGGTGCCGACATGGCGTTTGTCGAGGCTCCCCAGACACTCGACGAGGTCCGGTCAGTGCCGCGGCTCGTCAGGGGGCCCTGCATGCTGAATATGGTCTGGCGTGGTAAGACACCGGACGTGCCGCTCGTGGACGTGGAGGCAATGGGCTACGCCTTCGCCATCCTCCCTGCCCTGCTGATTCAGGCGGCTCTCGCGGCGTGTGAAAGTACGCTGGCCGAACTCAGGAGTAGCGGCCGCCATCCAACGCCGTCGCTCGACATCACTCTGCCGCAGACGTTCCAGCGGGCGGGAGCCGATGAATGGGATGCCTATCGAACCCGGTTCCGCGCGTCGCAGGAACAGACGGCCGAATAGTTGGGAGTATTGCGATGAAGTACGACGTCATTTCTGCGGACGGCCATGTCGACCTGATATGGTTACCGCCCGACCTCTTCACTAGGAATGCCTCGGCAAAACTGCGCGATCGCATGCCTTACGTCGTCGACGGGCCTGACGGGCCGTGCTGGGTCAGCCGCAACGGAGCGCAATTCGGCCTGGTCAACGGAATGGGTTCGGCGGGCCGTAAGTACGTGCCCGGCGAAATTTATCGCTCCGACCGCATGGCCTCGACAGGCCTTTTTGACGACGGCCGGAAAGGCATCCGCCGCCTGACCGATCCGGACATGCGCTTAAAGGACCAGGACCTCGACGGTGTGCAGGCGGAGGTCCTGTACGGCGTGCTGGGTTCGAGCGGCCGGCTAAACGACAGCGAGGCAGCCATTGAGATGCTGCGCATCTACAATGACTGGCTGCACGATTTTTGCTCGCATCATCCCGATCGCCTGATCGGCCTGGCCAACGTTCCCAGCCACGACATGGAGGCCGCCGTTGCCGAGGTGAAGCGCGCGGCAACGCGCGGTGTGCGCGGCATCGATGTCGCAAACCGCCCGGACATGATCCCGCTGTTCGACGAGCACTATGAACCTCTGTGGCGCGTTGCGCATGAAACCGGAGTTCCGGTGCACTTCCACACTATCGGCGGCCGCTCTCCCGACTATACCAAGATGACACCGACGTCGGCGCGGCGCGCCTTCGCCACCTTCATCTGCGGCTTCCAGATGCATATGAGC
>JAEZIF010000034.1 GCA_023416135.1 Pseudomonadota bacterium | reverse complement strand
CAGGCCTATCTCGGCGAGGGGGACGCCTGATGCTACGCGTCCGGGAACTGGAGGCCTTCTACGGCGCCAGCCAGGCGCTGTTCGGCATGGATCTCGGCATCGATGCCGGCGAGGTCGTGACCCTGATGGGCCGCAACGGCATGGGCAAGACCACGACGGTGAACACCATCATGGGCCTGCTGCCCGCCCGGCACGGCACGATCGAGTTTCTAGGCCAGCGCGTCGAGCGCCTCCCCTCCTTCCGCATCGCCCGGCTGGGCCTGGGCCTGGTGCCCGAGGGTCGGCAGATCTTCCCCAACCTCTCGGTGCGCGAGAACCTCGTCGCGGCGGCGGCCAACCGGCTGGGCGCCGCAGAGCCCTGGACGCTCGCCCGCACCTTCGACTTCCTGCCGCGGCTCGCCGAGCGTCAGCGCAACATGGGCAATCAGCTGTCCGGCGGTGAGCAGCAGATGCTGGCAATCGGCCGGGCGTTGATGACCAACCCCAGGCTCCTGATCCTCGACGAGGCGACCGAGGGCCTCTCGCCGCTGCTGCGCCAGGAGATCTGGACCTGCCTCGCGCGGCTGAAGCGCGAAGGCCAGGCCATCCTGGTGATCGACAAGAACGTCGGCGCCTTGATCAAGCTCGCCGACCGCCATCACATCGTGGAAAAAGGCCGCGTCGTCTGGACCGGCAGCTCCGATGCCCTGGCTCGCGACAGCGAATTGCAGCACCGCTATCTCGGGGTCTAAGCGGCCCTCAACCTGCCGCGCGATCGAGAGGCCGAGGCCGGTACCGCCTGTCTCGCGTGCCGTCGTGAAGAAGCGATCGAACACACGCTCGCTGTTGCCCGGTGAGATGCCGCGCCCATCGTCCGCGACCTCGACCACCACGCCGTCTGGGGTGGGCCCTCGGCGTCGGTACGATTCGCGGTCGATCGCGGCGGCGAGCGGCGTCGCGCCCTCGACCGACACCTTCTGCGCCTTGCCGAGCACTGCCCCCAGGACATGGCCATCCGCCGCCACCGGCACCGTGACGAACACGCGCAGCGTCGCGGCGCGGCTGATCGGCGGGCATTCGCGTAGCACCGCGACGGCGCCTGCGCCACCTCCTGCTGGCCGATCAAGCTTGGCCTGAGATCGACATCGGCGGTCGCCGCGAACACGGTCCCGTGAGTCGACGAGGCGGATGGCGGACAGCGTCATCTCGCGCACGTTGGCGACCACCGGTGTCAGGGTCCTGGCGACGCTCCGGCTCGAGGACGTGGCCCTGCTCGCGGACTCCGTGGTGCTGTTCGCCGTGTCGTCGCTGGCGATGTGGCTCACGCGCAACCTGCATCGCCCGCAGCCCCGTTCGGCTGGAATCAGCCGAACGGAATGTGCCCGTGTAATCAGCAGCGCCACAGCGCGCTTTTCCATTCGACGGGAACCGCGAGCGGTTCCCGTCGAACGGAAAACGCTCCAGCAGGACGAAAGGGCGCGGCCGTTCGACGGGACGGCCGCTTGCCTTTCACAGGGCCCGCCGGAATGATGCCGCGTCGTTCCGGAGAATTTCATGCGTCTGCCCCTTCTTGCCTCGCTGCTTGCCTTTGTGGTCAGCCCCGCCTTCGGCCAGGGCCAGCTCAATGTCTACAACTGGTCTGACTATATCGCCGAGGACCAGCTCAAGAAGTTCGAGCAGGACACCGGCATAAAGGTCAACTACACGACCTACGATTCCAACGAGATCCTCGAAGCCAAATTGCGCGCCGGCCGCTCGGGCTACGACGTCGTGGTGCCGACCGCCTCGCCGTTCTTCGTGCGCCAGCTCGCCGCCGGCCTCTACAAGCCGCTCGACAAGGCCAAGCTGAAAAACCTGAAGAATCTCGATCCCGAGATCATGGGCGCACTCGCCAAGTACGATGCGGGCAACGCCCATTCGATTCCCTGGATGTGGGGCACCACGGGCATCGGCTACAACGTCGACGCCATCAAGAAGCGCATGGCCGACGCGCCGGTCGATTCGCTGAAGATGATCTTCGATCCCGCGATCGTGTCGAAGTTCGCCGACTGTGGCGTCATGATCCTGGACAGCGCCACCGACGTATTCCCGGCGGCGCTGAAGTACCTGGGCCTCGATCCCGATTCCAAGAAGCCCGAGGACCTCGCCAAGGCGGCCGACGTGGTGAAGGCGGTGCGGCCCTACATCCGCAAGTTCCATTCCTCGGAGTACATCAACGCGCTGGCCGGCGGCGACATCTGCCTCGCGCTTGGCTACTCGGGCGACATCTTCCAGGCACGCGATCGCGGCGCCAAGGCCAAGGACAGGCAGACCATCGCCTACGCCATCCCGCGCGAGGGCTCGCTGCTCTGGATCGACGTCGCCGCGATCCCCAAGGACGCGCCCAATGCCGACAATGCGCTGCGCTTCCTCGATTTCATGCTCGAGCCCAAGGTCGCGGCGGCCTCGAGCGAGCTCACGGGCTACGCCAATGCCAACGTGGCTGCGACGGCGCTGCTGCCCAAGGAGATCTCGGACAATCCGCTGATCTATCCACCGGCCGACGTGCGCGCCAGGTTCTACACCATCACCGCCGGCAACGCCGAGCAGACGCGCGAGCGCACGCGGCTGTGGACCACGGTGAAGACAGGTCGATGAATTGAGCGCAGGGACGATCGTCAGCATCGAGGGCGTTGCCAAGCGCTTCGGCTCCATCGCCGCCGTCGACCGGGTCGATCTCGAGATCCGCCGCGGCGAGCTGTTCGCCCTCTTGGGCGGCTCGGGCTGCGGCAAGACGACCTTGCTGCGCATGATCGCGGGATTCGAGACGCCCGATGCGGGCCGCATCCTGATCGACGGCCAGGACATGACCGGCGTGCCGCCGCACCGCCGGCCGGTCAACATGATGTTCCAGTCCTACGCGCTGTTCCCGCACATGGATGTGGCGGCGAACGTGGGATACGGGCTGCGCCGCGAGGGCCTGCCGGCCAACGAGATATCACGGCGCGTCGCCGAGGCGCTCGACCAAGTGCGATTGGCCGACCACGGCAAGCGCCGGCCCTCGCAGCTCTCGGGCGGTCAGCGCCAGCGCGTGGCGCTGGCCCGCGCGCTGGTCAAGCGGCCGAAGCTGCTGCTGCTCGACGAGCCGCTGGCCGCGCTCGATCGCAAGCTGCGCGAGGGCACGCGCTTCGAGCTGGTGCGCCTGCAGGAGCAGCTCGGCCTCACCTTCGTCATGGTGACCCACGACCAGGGCGAGGCGATGTCGATGGCGAGCCGGCTCGCCGTCATGGACAAGGGCCGCATCGTGCAGACCGGCGATCCGCACGAGATCTACGAGCATCCGCGCACGCGCTTCGTCGCCGACTTCATCGGCATCGCCAACATCCTGCCGCTCGACGGCGGCCGCGCCTGGCTGGCGCTGCGGCCCGAGAAGATCGGCCTGTTCGCCGGCCGGCCCGATACCGACCACGTCGAGCAAGGGCGCATCGCCGAGATCGCCTACGAGGGCGACCGCTCGCTCTACCGGGTGGCGCTGGCCGACGGCAGCATGCTGCTGGTCTCGACCGCCAACGTCGCGCGCCATTTGCGCGAGCCCTGGCCGCGCGGCCAGGAGGTGTGGCTGGGCTGGGCCGATGATGCAGGACAGAGGCTGGAAGAATGAGCTCTCATTGGACCGCGGACCTCCAGGTCCGCTCGAGGATTCATGATGCGGGCCTGAAGGCCCGCGGTCCAATGAGCGCCTAGCCATGCGCCTCGTCATCGCTCTGCCCTACGTCTGGCTCGCCACCTTCTTCCTGCTGCCGTTCGCGCTGGTGCTGGCGATCGCCTTCGGCGTCAACAATCCCGACGCCGTGCCGCCGGTCGATCTCGGCGTGTCGCTCAAGAACTTCACCCTGCTCTTCACCGACGAACTCTACCTCGCGGCCTGGCTCGGCTCGCTGCGCATCGCCGCAACCTCGACGGTGCTCTGCCTGCTGCTCGGCTATCCCATGGCCTACGCCATCGCCCGTGCCCGCCCGGGCCTGCGGCCGCTGCTGCTGATGGCCGTCATCCTGCCGTTCTGGACGTCGTTCCTGATCCGCGTCTATGCCTGGATGGGCCTGCTCGCCAGCAACGGCATTCTCAACCAGTTCCTGCGCGCCACCGGCCTGGTCGACGCCCCCGGCACGATCCTGGGCACCGAATGGGCCGTCCATCTCGGCATCGTCTACGGCTACCTGCCCTTCATGGTGCTGCCGCTCTACGCCGCGCTGGAGAAGCTCGACACCAGCCTCCTCGAAGCCGCAGCCGACCTCGGCGCCAGCCCCCTCGTCGCCTTCTTCACCGTCACCCTGCCGCAGTCCCTGCCCGGCATTCTCGCCGGCTGCCTGCTCGTCTTCATCCCCGCCGTCGGCGAGTTCGTCATCCCCGACCTTTTAGGCGGCACCGGCACCTTGATGATCGGCAAGGTTCTGTGGGACGAGTTCTTTCTCAACGCCGACTGGCCGCTCGCGTCGGCGGTGGCGATCTGTCTCCTGGTGTTGCTGGTGGGACCGATCGCCCTCTTCCAGCGCCAGCAGGGCCGTAACCTGGAGCGGCGGTGATGGTCGGCCGCGCCCGCTTCGCCTTCACGGTGCTGGCCTTCGGCTACGCCTTCCTCTACCTGCCGATCGCGCTGGTCATCCTCTATTCGTTCAACGAATCGCGACTGGTCACGGTGTGGGCGGGATTCTCCACCAAGTGGTGGAGCGCCCTGTTCGCCAACGAGGCGATGCTCGGCGCCGCCTGGCTGTCGCTGCGCATCGCACTGGTGAGCGCCACGGTCGCGGCCGTCATCGGCCTCGCGGCGGGCTATGCCCTTGCCCGCGTGCCGCGCTTCTTCGGCCGCACCCTGTTCGGCAGCCTGGTGATCGCGCCCATGGTCATGCCCGAGGTGGTGATGGGCATCTCCATGCTGCTGCTGTTCGTCGGCTCCGACTTGCTCGTCGGCTGGCCCGGCCGCGGCTTCCTAACCATCGCCATCGCCCACATCACGTTCTCCATCGCCTTCGTCGCGGTCGTCGTGCAGGCCCGCCTCGCCGACTTCGATCGCTCGCTCGAGGAGGCGGCGATGGATCTCGGCGCGACGCCGTGGGTCACCTTCCGTACCGTCACCCTGCCGCTGATCGCGCCCGCGGTCGGCTCGGGCTGGCTGCTCGCCTTCACACTCTCGCTCGACGATCTGATCCTGACGCAGTTCGTCGCCGGCGCTCAGTCGGAGACGCTGCCGATGCGCGTCTATTCCAGCGTGCGGCTGGGCGTCGATCCGCAGATCAACGCGCTCGCCACCATCATCGTGATCGTCGCAGCCTGTGCGTTGTTTTTTTCCGGATTGCTGACGCGGCGGAAAGCTTGAGCTAAGCTCGCCCCCAAGAACAGAATAACTCTCTGTCGTTGGGGAAACCGAGATGGCATCGCGACGTTATGTTCTGAAGGGGGTCGGGATGGCGACGATTGGGGCAACTCTACCGCCGCTGAGCGAGGCGGTGGCTCAGAACGCGCCAGCTGCAGCGCCGGCCGCCAAGGCCCCCAAGCTCCTCGAGATGGAAGGCAAGGCGAAGCTCGCGGTCCTGGGCGACCGGCCGCTCGTCGCCGAGACGCAGGCGGCGCTGATGGACGACGACGTCACGCCGACCGACAAGCTCTTCGTGCGCAACAACGGCCAGGTGCCGGAAGCGACGCGCGATCCTAAGGCGTGGAAGATCAA
>JAEZIF010000025.1 GCA_023416135.1 Pseudomonadota bacterium | reverse complement strand
CCGAGAAGTGGGACTTCGTGCAATTGAACTACGCGCTCGACGACCGCGCCGTCGAACGACGCCTGCTGCCGCTCGCGAGCGAACGCGGCATCGCCGTGATCGTCAACCAGCCGTTCGGCGGCGGCGGTCTCTTGCGCAAGCTTCTGGCGCGCAAGCTGCCGGACTGGGCCTCGGAGATCGGCTGTACCAGCTGGGCGCAGTTGCTGCTGAAGTTCGTGCTGGCCAATCCCGCCGTGACCTGCGTGATCCCCGGCACCGGCAAGCCCGAGCACATGAGGGACAACGTGCATGCAGGACTGGGGGTCTATCCCGACGCCGATCTGCTGAAGAAGATGCTCGCCGAAATCGGAGTCTAGAATTCCAGCGTCATCTGGGGCTCGGCGACGGGCTCGCCGCGAGCCTGCAGGTTGTGCAGCGAGACGCCGAGCAGGCGCACGCGCTTCTCCAACGGGAAGATCGAGCGTACCAGTTCGACGCTGGTGCGTTCGAGCACTTCGCGGCTGGTGACGGGTTCGTTGAGGGTGCGGCTGCGGGTGACGATCTGGAAATCGGCGTACTTGATCTTCACCGTCACCGTGCGGCCGAGCACGCCGGTGCGCTCGCAGTAGGACCAGACGTCGTCCAGCACCGAAGCGACGCCCTGCTCGACCTCGGCCTGCCGTCCGAGATCCTCCATGAACGTCGTCTCCGAGCCGACCGACTTGCGCGGCCGGTTGGGCACGACGCGGCGGTCGTCCTGACCGCGGGCGATGGCGAAGTACCAGGTCCCGGCCTTGCCGAAATACTGCTCGAGGAACTCCAGCGTCTGCGCCCTGAGATCGCTGCCGGTATGGATGCCCAGACGATTCATCTTCTCGGCGGTCTTGGGGCCGATGCCGTGAAACCTGCCGACCGGCAGATCCTCGACGAAGCCCGGGCCCTTCTCGGGCGGGATCACCGTCTGGCCGTCGGGCTTGCGGTGATCGGAGGCGAGCTTGGCCAGGAACTTGTTGTAGGAGATGCCGGCCGAGGCGGTGAGGCCGGTGCGCTCCAGGATGCGGGCGCGGATCTCGCGGGCGATGTCGCTCGCCAGCGGCATGTTCTTGAGGTTGCTGGTGACGTCGAGATAGGCCTCGTCGAGCGACAGCGGTTCGACCAGCGGCGTATATTCCAGGAAGATCTCGCGGATCTGGCTCGACACCTCCTTGTAGACGTCGAAGCGCGGCTTCACGAGCAACAGGTCGGGGCACAGACGCCTCGCCGTCGCCGTCGGCATCGCCGAGCGCACGCCGAACTTGCGCGCCTCGTAGGACGCCGCCATGACCACGCCGCGCTGGCGACCGCCGACGGCGACAGGCTTGCCGCGCAACTCGGGATCGTCGCGCTGCTCCACGGACGCATAGAAGGCGTCCATGTCGATATGGATGATCTTGCGGATCTCCGAAGCGCTCATGGCACCCGGAGTCTACCAGAACCGCCACCACGGTTTCTCGGGCGCGAGACTTTGCGGCGTCGGCATCGGCGGCTGCGGCTTCTGGTTGATGCCGCCGACCGGATAGGGCGCCGGCAGGTCGGTGTCGCGCCAGCCGCCGCCCAGCGCCAGCACGAGGTTGGCGCTGGAAGTAAGCCGATTGAGGCGGATCGAGAGCAGGGTCTGCTCGGCCGACAGCGCCGCGGTCTGGGTCTGCACCACCGTCGTGTAGGGCACGGTGCCCAGGCGATACTGGTTCAACGACAGGCGCTCGGCGTCGCGGGCCGCGGCGACGGCGGCGCGTTGCACCTTCTCCTGCTGCTCCAGCACGCGCTGCTGCACCAGGGCATCCTCGACCTGCTGGAAGGCCACCAGGATGGTCTGGCGATAGAGCGCGACCTGCGAGTCGTACCTCGCGCGCGCGCCCTCGACCTGCGCCTTGAGAGCGCCGCCGTCGATCAGCGTGGCGGCCAGTTGCGGGCCGACCGACCACACCGCGTTGCTGAGCGTCAGCAGCGCATTGAGGCTGCTGCCGACCAATGTGACCGTGCTGGCGAGCGAGATGTTGGGATAGTACGCGGCGACGGCGACACCGATCTGGGCGTTGGCCGCCGCCATCTGGCGCTCGGCCGAGGCGATGTCGGGCCGCCGCTCGAGCAGGGTCGAGGGCAGGCCGGGCGCGACGGTCGGGATCGTCGGCGGCAACGGCCCGGGCTCCACCCTGAGCTCCGACGGCGCCTTGCCGGCCAGCACCGCGACGGCGTGCTCGAAGGTGGCGCGGGTGATGTTTTCCGCCACGAGCTGGGCCCGCGTCTGCTCGAGCTGGGTCTGCGCCTGGGCGAGGTCGACGCGGCTCACGATGCCGGCGTCGAGCTGGTTCTGCACGATCTCGACCGAGCGCGTGTAGGCCGCCACCGACGCCTGGAAGACCTTCATGCGCTGCTCGGAGACGCGCATTGAGAAATAGTTGATCGCCATGTTGGCCTGCGCCGACAGGCGCGCATTGGCGAGATCGGCGGCCGAGGCCTGCGCCGCCGCCGAATCGCTCTCGACCTGGCGGCGGATGCGCCCCCAGAGATCGATCTCCCAGTTGAGCGAGGGGCCTGCGCTGAACTGGCCCACACTGCCCGAGCTGGCATTGACCACCGTGCCCTGAATGGCGCGGCTCGAGCCCGAGCCGCTGCCGCTCTGGGTGAAACCGCTGCCGCCCGACACCGTGGGATAGAGACCGGAGGCATCCTGCCTCACCAGGGCACGCGCCTGGCGGTAGGCCGCCTCGGCCTGCATCAGCGTCTGGTTGGAGATGTCGATCTGCGCCGCCAGCCGGTCGAGCGTCGGATCGTTGTACATCCCCCACCACGGGCCGCGATCGATGGCATCGCGCGGCATGGCAGGCTGGAAGTTCGCCGCCGCGCCCACCACCGGTCCTGTCGTCTCCTTGAAAGCGAGGGACGGCGGATCGGCCGGCGGCGGACGCTTGTAGTCCGGGCCGACCGTGCAGCCGGTCGACAATAGGGCCAGGATCAAGGCCTGACCGGGGCCTGCGATACGCAAGAAGGACGTCATGCCGTGGCAGGACCCGTGCTGCCCATGGCGCGCGCCGCGCGGCTCGGGCGGTCGCGGTCGCGCCTGCGGAAGCGGTCGAGATAGAGGTAGATCACGGGAGTCGTATAGAGCGTGAGGATCTGGCTGACGAACAGGCCGCCGATGATCGAGATACCGAGCGGCTGGCGCAACTCCGCACCGTCGCCAGAACCGATGGCGAGCGGCAGGGCGCCCAGGATCGCGGCCATGGTGGTCATCAGGATGGGTCGGAAGCGCAGCACGGCCGCCTGATGGATCGCCTCGGCGGGATCGAGCCCCTCGTTGCGTTCGCGATCCAGCGCCACGTCGATCATCATGATGGCGTTCTTCTTGACGATGCCGATCAGCAGCAGCACGCCGATCATGGCGATCACGCTGAACTCCAGATGGGTGATCTTGAGCGCCAGCAAGGCGCCGATGCCGGCCGACGGCAGGGTCGACAGGATCGTGAGGGGATGGATGTAGCTCTCGTAGAGGATGCCGAGCACGATATAGACAGCCGCCAGCGCCGCAAGCACCAGCAGGAGCTGGCTGCTCAAATTCTGCTGGAAGGCGCGCGCCGTCCCCTGGAACGAGCCGTGGATGGTAGCCGGCATCCCGATGTCGTGCATGGTGGCGTTGATGTAGGCCACCGCGTCGCTCAACGTCTTGCCGGGCACGAGGTTGAACGAGATCGTGCTGGCGACGAACAGGCCCTGATGATTGATGGCCAGCGGCGTCGTGGTGAACTCGTAATTGGTGAGCTGTGACAGGGGAATCATCGTCTCCGGCGTGGTGCTGACGGCCGCCCCCGTCGACGCCGAGCCGCGACCGGAGACGGCGATCTGGTTGGTGCGCTGGTTGCGCACCGCCTGCGTCGGATCGACGGCGCCGGCGGCCAAAGGCGTGGTGGAGACGGCGGCAGCGGTCGCCTGGGCTCCGCTGATCGCGCCGCCCGTGGTGCTGACATAGATGTCCTTCAGCCGCTCTGGGTTCTCCCAGTACTCGGGCGCCACCTCCATGACCACGTGATACTGGTTCAGCGCATTGTAGATGGTCGAGACCTGGCGCTGGCCGAAGGCGTCGTACAGCGTCGAGGAAATCGCGCGCGTCGACACGCCGAGTCGCGCCGCCGCGTCGCGGTCGATGGTGAGGGTGACCTGCAGGCCGCGCTGCTGCTGGTCGGAATCGACGTCGGTAATGACCGACTGGTCCTGGCGCAGCGCCTCGGTGAGCTTCGGTGCCCAGGTGTAGAGATCGGGCAGCGAATCGGCCTGCAGGGTGTACTGGTACTGCGCGTTGCCCGAGCGGCCGCCGACCCGGATGTCCTGCACCGCAGCCAGGAACAGGTTGGCGCCCGGCACCTGGGCGAGCTTGGGCCGCAGGCGGGCGATTACCTCGTCGGCCGAGATCTTGCGCTCGCTCAAGGGCTTCAGCGTCGCGAAAATAAAGCCCGAGTTGGTCGAGAAGCCGCCGGTGAAGCCGGCCACGCTTTCGATCGCCGGATCCTGGCGCACGATGTCCATGAATTGGCGGAACTTCCGGCGCATGGCCTGGAAGGAGATGCTCTGGTCGGCGCGGATGCCGCCGACGATGCGGCCGGTGTCCTGCTGCGGAAAGAAGCCTTTCGGGATGGTGACGTAAAGATGGATGTTCAGGATCACCGTCGCCAGGAACACCAGGATGGTCGCCAGCGGATGGCGCAGCACGAAGCGCAGGCTGCCGCCGTACCAGCGCTGCAAGGCGGCGAAGCCCTGCTCGCTCCAGCGGAAGAAGCGGCCGGGCGCCCGCGTGTTGTCGTGCGGCCGCAGCACGTAGGCGCACATCATCGGAGTGGTGGTGAGCGACACGACCATCGAGACCAGGATGGCGAGCGACAGCGTGACGGCGAACTCGCGGAACAGGCGGCCGACGATGCCCGGCATCAGCAGGATGGGGATGAACACCGCGATCAGCGACAGGCTCATCGACAATACAGTGAAGCCGACCTCGCGGGCGCCTTGAAGGGCCGCATCGATGCGCGACATCCCCGCCTCGATGTGCCGCGAGACGTTCTCCAGCACGATGATGGCATCGTCGACCACGAAGCCGGCAGCGATCGCCATGGCCATGAGCGACAGGTTGTTGATGCTGTAGCCCAGCAGGTACATGCCGCCGAAGGTGGCGATCAGCGACACCGGCACGGCCACGGCGGCGATGAGGCCGGCGCGGGCCGAGCGCAGGAAGGCGAACGTCACCAGCACCACCAGGATGATGCTGACGATCAGCGCATGCTCGACCTCCTTCAGCGAGGCACGGATGGTGACGGTGCGGTCGCTGACGACCTGCAGGTCGACGTCGTTGGGCAACGCGGCCTGCAGCTGCGGCAGCAGCCCCCTGATCTCGTCGACCGACTCGATAACGTTGGCGTTGGGCTGCAGGTAGATGATCACCAGCACCGAACGCTTGCCGTTGGCTTGGCCTTCGTTGCGGATGTTCTCGGTGGCATCGATGACCTCGGCCACGTCCGACAGCCGGACCGGCGCCCCGTTGCGCCAGGCGATGATCAGCGGCCTGTACTCCGCCGCCGTGGTCGCCTGGTCGTTGGAATAGATCTGGAAGCGCCGCTCCCCATCCTCGAGCGCGCCCTTGGGCGAGTTGGCGTTGGCGGCGGCCAAGGCGGCACGCACGCTCTCCAGGCCGATCTGGTACTTGTTGAGGGCAGTCGGATTGATTTCGACGCGCACCGCCGGCAGCGAGCTGCCGCCCAACACCACCTGGCCGACGCCGGTGACCTGGCTCAGCTTCTGTTGCAGGATATTGGAGGCGGCGTCGAACAGGCGGCCTTGGCCGAGCGTGTCGGAGGTGACGGCCAGCACGAGGGCCGGCGCATCGGCCGGATTGACCTTGCGGTATTGCGGATTGCTCGGCAGGTCGCTCGGCATCTCCATGCGGGCGGCGTTGATGGCCGCCTGCACGTCGCGCGCCGCCCCGTCGATGCTTCTGGACAGGTCGAACTGCAAAGTGATTCGCGAATTGCCGACCGTGCTCATCGAGGTGATCTCGGTGACGCCGGCGATGGCGCCCAGCGCCCTTTCGAGCGGCGTGGTCAAGCTGGTGGCGACCGTCTCGGGCGACGCGCCGGGCAGGCTGGCGGTGACCTGTATGGTCGGGAAATCGACCTTGGGCAGCGGCGACACCGGCAGCTTCAAGAACGCCACCAGGCCCGCCAGCGCAATGCCGATGGTCAACAGCGTCGTAGCCACCGGCCGGGCGATGAAAGGAGCCGACAGGTTCATGTCAGCGGCCTCTCGCCGGCCGTCGGGTCGGCATCCGGGCGCACCACCGGATTGGCCGGCGTGTCGAGCGGCGCGCCGCGCAGGCGGCGGCCCAGCCGGTCAAAGGCGAGATAGATCACGGGCGTAGTGAAGAGCGTCAGCACCTGGCTGACGATCAACCCGCCAACGATGGTGAGGCCGAGCGGCGAGCGCAGCTCGGAGCCGGTGCCGCTGCCCAGCATCAACGGCAGTGCGCCGACCAGGGCCGCCACGGTGGTCATGAGGATCGGCCGGAAGCGCAGCAGGCAGGCCTGGTGGATGGCCTCCTGGGGCGTCTTGCCTTCATGGCGCTCCGCATCCAGGGCGAAGTCGATCATCATGATGGCGTTCTTCTTGACGATGCCGATCAGCAGGACGATGCCGATGATGGCGACGACGCTGAGATCGGCGCCGGCCAGCATCAGCGCCAGCAGCGCTCCGATCCCGGCCGATGGCAGGGTCGACAGGATCGTGATGGGATGGATGTAGCTCTCATAGAGCACGCCCAGGACGATATAGACCGTGATGATGGCGGCCAGGATCAGCAGCAACTGGCTGTCGAGCGACTTCTGGAAGGCGAGCGCGGCGCCCTGGAAGTGCGTGGTTATCGAGAGCGGCATGCCGATCTCGCGTTGCGCCGCCTGGATGGCATCGACCGCCTGGCCCAGCGAATAGCCCGGCGCCAGGTTGAAGGAAATGGTAGTGGCCGGGAACTGGCCGAGCCGGTCCAGGCGCAGCGGCGCAGTGCGCTCCTCGAAGGTGGCGATGGCCGACAGCGGTACCTGCTTGCCGCCGGCGCCGGGCAGATAGAGGTCGTTGAGCGACTCGATCGACCGGCCCATCGACGGCTCGATTTCGTAGATCACGCGATACTGGTTGGACTGGCCATAGACCGTCGAGACGATGCGCTGCCCGAAGGCGTCGTACAGCACGTTGTTGACCGACGCGGCGGTGATGCCGAAGCGGGCCGCGGCGTCGCGGTCGACCCTGATGAACATCGACAGGCCCTTGGCCTGCATGTCGGTCGTGACGTCGACGAGCTCGGGCAGGTGCTGCAGGCGCTCCATCAGGCGTGGCACCCAGGTTTCCAAGTCCTCGAGCCTGGGGCTCTGCAGGACGAACTGGTACTGCGTGCGACTCACCGTCGAATCGATGGTGAGGTCCTGCGCCGGCTGCATGTAGAGGGAGATGCCCTGGACCGACGCCGTGTCGCGCTGGATGCGGCGGATGATCTGGCTGGCCGTCAGGCTGCGCTCGCTGCGCGGCTTGAGGTTGATCAGCATGCGGCCCGAATTGAGGGTCGCGTTGGTGCCGTCGACGCCGATGAAAGAGCTGAGGCTCTCGACGTCGGGATCCTCCAGGATGGCCGCGGCCAGGGCGTTCTGGCGCTTGGCCATGGCCTCGAAGGAGATGCTCTGCGGCGCCTCGGTCACGGCCTGGATCAGGCCGGTGTCCTGCACCGGGAAGAAGCCCTTGGGGATGACGACATAGAGCACCACGGTCAGCACCACGGTACCGATTGCGATCAGGAGCGTGAGCGGCTGGTGGCGGAACACCACGACCAGGCAGCGATCATAGAAGCCGATCAGGCGGCCGAACCAGCCGGCTCCCAGCGCCTCCGCTTCGGGATGCGGATGCGCGGCCGTCGCCCCGGCCTCGACCGTCCTCCGGCGCAGGAGCTGGGCGCACAACATGGGCACCAGGGTCAGCGACACGACGGCCGAGATCAGGATGGTGACCGAGAGCGTGACGGCGAACTCGCTGAACAGGCGGCCGACCACGTCGGTCATGAACAGGAGCGGGATCAGCACGGCGATCAGCGACACAGTGAGCGAGACAACGGTGAAGGCGATCTGCTTGCTGCCGCGGAGCGAGGCCTCCTTGGGATCGTCGCCGCGTTCGATGTAGCGGGCGATGTTCTCGATCATGACGATGGCGTCGTCGACCACGAAGCCGGTGGCGATGGTGAGCGCCATGATCGAAAGATTGTTGAGGCTGAAGCCTGCGAGATACATCACCGCCAGCGTGCCGACGAGCGACAACGGGACCGACAGGCTCGGGATCAGCGTCGCCCGCCAGTCGCCCAGGAACAGGAAGATCACGGCCACGACCAGGACCACGGCGAAGGCGAGTTCGATCTGCACGTCGCGCACCGAGGCGCGGATGGTGGTCGTGCGGTCGGTCAGCACGGCGACGTCGATCGAAGCGGGCAACGTCTGGCGCAGCTGCGGCAGCAGCCGCTGGATGCTGTCGACCACCTCGATGACGTTGGCGCCGGGCTGGCGACGGACGTTGATGATCACGGCCGAGGTGGTATTCGCCCAGGCGGCCAGGCGGTTGTTCTCCTGCCCCTCCTCCACGGTGGCGACGTCGCTCAGCCTGACCGGCGCGCCGTTGCGGTAGGCGACGACGACCTCCTTGAACAGCTTGGGATCGGTGATCTGGTCGTTGGCGTTGATCGTGTAGGAGCGCGCCGGGCCGTCGAAGTTGCCCTTGGGCGTATTGACGTTGGCGTTGGCGATCGTCGTGCGCAGATCGTCGATGTTCAGGCCATAGGCGGCGAGCGCGGTCGGATTGGCGCGGATGCGCACGCCGGGCTTCTGGCCACCGTCGAGACTGACCAGCCCGACGCCGGGAAGCTGGGAGATCTTCTGGGCCAGCCGCGTGTCGACAAAGTCATAGACCTTGGTCAGCGGCTCGGTCTTGGAAGTGACGGCAAGCGTCAGCACAGGCGCGTCGGCCGGGTTGATCTTTGCGTAGATCGGCGGCGATGGCAGGTCCGAGGGCAACAGATTGCTGGCGGCATTGATCGCGGCCTGCACCTGCTGCTCGGCGACGTCGAGGCCGAGCTGGAGGTCGAACTGCAGCGTGATCGACGAGGCGCCGGCCGAGCTCGTCGACGTCATCTGGCTGAGGCCCGGCATCTGGCCGAACTGGCGCTCCAGCGGCGCAGTGACCGACGAGGTCATGACCTCGGGGCTGGCGCCGGGATAGAGCGTCAGCACCCGGATGGTCGGATAGTCGACCTGCGGCAGCGCGGACAGCGGGAGGAACCGGTAGGCGATCATGCCCACGAGCATGATGGCGACCATCAGCAGCGAGGTCGCTACCGGACGTTCAATGAAGATCCGCGACGGATTCATGTCGCGGGCGGAATTACTGGTTGGGCTGAGCGGCGGCCGCGCCGCCGGGCCCGCCGCCGCCATTGGCCTGGCGGCGCCTCTGCTGACGCTCCTGCTGTTGCTGGCCGCCCCCTTGCCCAGGCTCGGGCGCATTGGCGACCGGCGGGCCGGCCGCGGCGCGCGGCGGGGCATCCCCCGGACGGCGGATCTTTGCGCCGTCGCGCAGGCGGTCGG
>JAEZIF010000498.1 GCA_023416135.1 Pseudomonadota bacterium | reverse complement strand
GACCGAAGCCTTGCGCAGCGCTTCGCTTCGGTCGGGACGGCGAACGGCTATGCGTATGCCTTCGTCGCTTCGGCGTGCGCCCACTTGGCGGCTTCCTCGGCCGGCATGCCCTGGATCGCTTTGGCGTACATGTCGACGATGATGTACTTGCTGATTACCTCCGCCGACTTGCGGTCGGGCGGGCCGGCATAGCCCGCGAGCCGGCCGAAGACCGGCAGGTCCTTGAAAGGTGCGAGCACGGGATCGACATTCCAGACCGCGTGCTTGGCCCAATCCTTGGTGGCGCCGCAGGTATAGCCCTGCTGCGAGGTGAACCACTGGTCGTAGATCGGCTTGGAATGGGCCCAGCGCAGGAACTCCCTGGCTGCCGGCTGGTTCTTCGAGTAGCCCATCAGCATGTCGGTGAAGATGCCGGGCTGGTTATACTGGCCGGCGACTCCTTTCGGGATGCGCGCATGCCTGATGTCCTCGAACATCGGCGTGCCCTTCTCGGTCTTGTAGGTGTCGGGCTTGCGCTTGGCTTCGATGTAGATCGAGGCACCGTTGTTGGTGGCGCTGATGGTCTGGGACAGGAAGGCGCGGTTGTTGTTGGTGTCGTCCCAGGCGAGGCCGCCTTCGTCCATCGTCTCCTTCCACAGCGCGACGCCGAACTTGATCGATTCGACTGTCTCCCTGCTGTTGAGCACCACCCGGCCGTCGGGCTCGACCTCCTTGCCGCCGAACGACCACAGGAAGGGATACCACCAGCCCGGCGCGTCGCCGAACGTATGGCCCACCGTCTGTCCGATCGGCCGTCCCTTGGCCTTCAGCTTCCGGCCGACCTCGCGGAAGGTGTCCCAGGTCTCGGGGAAGGTCGTAGCGCCGGCTTCCTCGAGCCACGACTTGCGATAGGCGATCAGCCCGCCGCCGGCCGTCCACGGCACGCCGATCCACTTGTTGCCGACCGTGGCGATCTGGCGCGAGACATCGTAATAGCCGCCGCCGGCCTGGCCGAGCTCCTCGGCAAGATCGCTGACGTCGGCCAGCCCGCCGACATAGAGCTGCGGCCAGTTGTTGTAAGCCATGATGACGTCGGCGCCGGTACCCGACTGAATCGCTGACGTGATGCGCGACTGCAGGTCGTTGGCATTCACGGTCTCGACCTTGAGGGTGATGCCGGTTGCCTTCTTGCATTCCTGGGTGATCGGGCCCTTGAGCAGCGCGTCGGACGCCGGCACGAAATCGGCCCAGCGCAGCCAGTGAACGTGCTTCTCTTGGGCGAGCGCCGGTCCGCGGCCGCTGGCCAGGATGGCGGCCATGGCCGCCCGATGCAGACAGAGCGAGAACTCTACGCCGCGCAATGCGAGCCATGGTTTCCTCCTGTCGTTTCTTGAACCGGTTGAAGCGTAGGCGTGGGCTGGAAATACGCGCGTCCCGCCATGCCTTCGGCGCGCCGGGGAAAGTCGTTTGCCAACTATGCGTCTCGAAACGGCACCACTGCCGCGGGGCCGAAAGGGCAGGCCGCGGGGTAACGCGGGTCGGAGCATACGCCTGTTCACCGAAGGATCACAGGCCGCGGGTGCGTCGCCGTCTAGGTTGGCGCAAAAGGAGATAAAGACAATGAAGTTCATCCCCCTCGCTTTGGCGCTGACCCTCGCTCTCGGCGGCTGCGCCCAGTTCCAACAGCAGGCCGCGTTGTCCTCGGGCATCTCTCCCGGGGACGTCGAATGGGCGCGCAAGAGCGGCCGCAACACCGTGAGCGGAAACGCCAGCCTGAAGTCCGGCGGCACGACTCGCACCTGCGCCGGCCAGTCGGCGAACCTGATCCCCGATACCGCCTATGCGCGGGCCCGCATGACGGCGATCTTCGGCAACGACAGCCGTGGCACGCGCGCCGCCAGCCTCGGCCCCGTCAAGTTCGAGCGCGACGATCCGCTTTACGTGCAGACCCTGCGCACGACGCGCTGCGATGCGTCGGGCAGCTTCTCCTTCCCGGGTGTTCCCGACGGCGTCTGGTACGCCACGACCAGCGTCAAATGGGACGGCGCCTCGCAGGTCGAGGGAAGCTCGATGATGCAGCGCGTCGACGTGCGCGGTGGCCGGCTGGTCAAGGTCATGCTGCCGTAGCTCATGGAGCGCGGGCCGGAGGCCTGCGCTCTCCATGAGGTGGCGCGCTCGCGGCAAAGCCACTAGGTTTCCCCGAAAGCAACATCGGAGGAACGTGCCATGGCGACTGCAGTCCTCGAAACCCCGACCGCCGCGTTCGACGTTGAAGACGTCGAGTATCTGCGGCACGGCGACACGCCGTTGCTGGCGACCATCTTCAAGCCGCGCGGCGCCGGCCCGTTCCCGGCCATGGTCGAGTGCCATGGTGGAGCCTGGTGCATGAGCGATCGCACCACCGAGCGGCTGCGCCACGAATACATGGCCTCGCACGGCGTCGTGTCGGTCGCCCTTGATTTTCGCTCGGGCAACGAGGATCCCTATCCGGCCTCGGTGCAGGACATCAACTATGCGGTGCGCTGGGCCAAGGCCAATGCGCGCGACCTCGAGACCCGCCCTGATCTGGTCGGCCTGTCCGGCCAGTCGAGCGGCGGCCATCTCGCCATGCTGGTCGCCATGCGTCCGCACGACGCGCGCTACTCGGCAATCCCGCTGCCTGCCGGATCACCGCCTCAGGATGCGAGCGTGCGTTGCGTGATCATGTCCTGGCCGGTGATCAATCCGCTCAGCCGCTACCGCCACGCCAAGCGAGCTGAGGCCGGCGCCAATCCGCCGGCCTGGCCCAAGTCGATCATCGGCCGCCACGATTCCTACTGGCAGTCGGAAGCCAACATGTCCGAGGGCAGCCCGACCATGGCGCTCGAGCGCGGCGAGAAGCTGCTGACGCCGCCCGCGATCTGGTTCCAGGCGCACGGCGACATCATGCACGACTACAAGGACACCGAATCGACGTTCGATGGCAACGAGCCGCAGCGCTTCTGCGCGGCGTACCGCAAGGCCGGCGGCTCGATCGAGCTGGAGTACATCGACATGGAGCGCAAGCCCGGCTCCTCGCCGGACCTCTCCAAGTGCGGCCCCATGTTTGGTCGGATGATCGAGTTCATCGATCGGGAGGTCAGAGCCTGAAGGCACTCTTGCCGCGAGCCTCGTCTGTCGGCAGAGTTGTGGAAAACGGGGGAAATACAATGGCCAAGACGATCGAACGCCGCGGCATCCTTCGGACCATGGCGCTGGCGGGTGCGGGGCTCGCTTCGCCCGGCCTGGTGCGCGCACAGGATACGCTCGACTCGCTGAAGGTCATCGTCGGCTTCCCGCCGGGCGGCAGCGCCGACGTCGTGAGCCGCCATCTCGGCGAGCGGCTGGCGTCGGGCTATGCGCGCAGCGTCATCGTCGACAATCGCCCGGGAGCGGCCGGCCGCATCGCCATCGAGATGCTGAAGAACGCTCCGCCCGACGGCCGCACCCTCGTGCTGACACCGGCCTCGACGGTCACGGTCTATACCGACATCTACAGGCAGCTCGCCTACAACCCGTCGACCGACCTCGCGCCGGTATCGCTGGCGGCAACCTTCGTGCACGGCCTCGCCCTCGGCCCGGTGGTGCCGACCGAGGTCAGGACGCTGGCCCAGTTCGCCGAGTGGGCCAAGGCCAACCCGGCCAAGGCGAGCTGCGGCAACCCCGGCGAGGGTTCGTTCCCGCACTTCCTCACGCTGGTCATGGCCAAGGCGCTGAATGCGCCGATCGTGCCCGTGCCCTATCGCGGCGGCGCGCCGGCGCTCGCCGACATGATGGCGAACCAGCTCGCCAGTCTGATGCTGCCCGACGGTTCGTTCCTGCCCTACACCAAGGACAATCGCGCGCGCGTGCTGGCGACCAGCGGAGAGAAGCGCTCGCCGTTCTATTCCGACGTCGCCACCTTCGCCGAGCAGGGCGTCAAGGAACTGGTGGTCACCGAATGGTTCGGCCTGTTCGCACCGGCGGCGACACCGGCCGCTGTCGTGAACCGCGCCTCCGACGCCATCGCCAAGGCTCTCGCGAGCAAGGAGATCGCCGAGGCGTTCGCCAATCTCGGCATGGTGCCGAATTCGACCACGCCGGCCGAGCTCGCCGCTCTGATCAAGGTCGAAGCCGCGACCTGGGGCCCGATCATCCGCTCGACGGGGTTCAAGCCGCTGGAATAGCCGGCGCGCGGCAGGGCATGATCTTCCGCGAAAATGGTTCGGAGGAGCGTTCATGTTTCGGCGTTCGTTGATCGCGGCGACCGCGTCGGCTGCCCTGTTGCCGGCGGCGGGTCGGGCGCAGGCCTTTCCGTCCAAGCAGCTGCGGCTGGTCGTCGGCTTCGCCGCGGGCGGCGGCGGCGACATCGTCGCGCGCGTGCTGGCGGCGGAACTCACCAAGAGCGGCGGCTACTCGGTGCTGGTCGACAACAAGCCCGGCGCCGGCGGCAACCTCGCCACCCGCGAAGCGTTGCGCGCGCCGGCTGACGGCCACACCGTGCTGCTGGCCAACGTCGGCATGCTGGCGGTCAATCCCTACGCCATGAAAGACGTGGGCTACGATCCCGTTGCCGACATCGCGCCGGTGTGCCTGGCGGTCGATTTCTCCAATGTGCTGGTCGTGCATCCCAGCGTGCCCGCCAAGACGCTGGCGGAGTATCTCGAGCTCGCCAAACGCCCGGAAGGCATGGACTACGGCTCCTCCGGCGTCGGCGGCGCGGGCCATCTCGCCGGCGAACTCTTGAAGGCGCGCAGCGGCGCCAGGCTGAACCACGTTCCCTTCCGCGGCGGCGGGCCGGCGATGAACGACCTGGTTGCGGGCCATGTGCCGTCGCTGATCGCGAGCGCCCCGACCGCCACGCCGCTGATGCGCGAGGGCCGGATCCGCGCGCTGGCCGTCACCGGCGCCAGGCGCTCGCCGTTCGATCCCGACATCCCGACCATTGCCGAGCAGGGCTTCCCGGGCTACGCCGCCACCAACTGGTATGCCGCAGTCGTGTCGTCCAAGGTCCCGCCCGAGATCGTGGCCCAGCTCCACGCGATCCTGACCAAGGCGCTCAAGGCGCAGGAGGTCCAGGCGGCCTACGGCCAGCAGGGCATGGAGACGATCGCCGGCACCCAGGCCGAGGCTGCGGCGCACATCGCGCGCGAGACCGAGGTCTGGAAGAAGGTCATCGCCGACGCCGGCATTCGCCTGGAGTGAGTGTGCGGAATCTCACAGCGATTTGATCTGGAGCACCCCAGAATACGGGTCTCGCTTAGACCAGGAGGTGCTCCATGGTCCGAGACGCACGACGGATCGGCACGATCGTCATCTGGCTCTCGTTTCTGCTGGGCGCCGGCTATGTCGCTTTGACGCCATGGCCATCGTCGGCGCTCGCCGCCTGGCGCGGGCCGGCCGTCAAGCTCCCTGACGCCGCGCAGCTCGAGAGGCGTGCAGAGGTGGCCATCGGGCTCTGGCAGCAGGAGCCCGACGAGGCTGATGACGAGCCTCACAACTTCGACAATGCCGAACCGGTCGACGCCAATGACGGTCTGTATGTCGGGATGGTGACGACCCGGGCGGACGCTCGCATCGTCATCATCAAGCTCAAGGTGACCAACGGCATCGGCCTGGGCACCCAGAGCCAGCGGGAGTGCGGCGTGGCGCCGATCTCGGTCAAGGTTTCGCCGACGGGCAGCGTCACCGGCCTGGCGCTTATGTTCGGCTCGACCTGCCTCAAGACGGAGATGGCGATCCGGGGCCGCGCCATCGGCGGCACGCTGCAGCTCAGGCTGGGCAACCAGTATCTGGTGCTGTCGAAGTCTAACGACTGACGCTGTCGTCCAGCCGCAACAAGGGAACGAGCACCAGCGCGACAGCGGTCGAGGCGGCGGAGACGATGATCAGCGGCCCCAGCCGCCCGTCGAACACGTGGTCGTAGAGCCACGCGCCCACGGTACTGGAGGCGAGCTCCGCCAGGTTCATGATCGACATCAGCCCGGCGAAGGCGAAGCCTTCCGCACGCCTGGGACTATAATCGGCGGCGAGCGTCAGCGAGGCGATGGTGGCGATCATCAGGGCGACGCCGTTGGCGAAGTTCACGATCGCCGCGGTGATCGGATCGGCCAGCAGCAGGAATGAGGCGGCCGACAGCGTGCCCAGCACGATACTGAGATTGAGCAGCGCCTTCGAGTTCATGCCGCGCAGCAGGTAGCGGTGCACCAGAGCGCCCGCGATCCAGCCGGCCGAGGCGATCGCGGCCAGCACGCCGATGTAGGTTTGCGAGAACTTCAGCTGGTCGGTCATGAAGTAGTAGAGCGGTGTGCCGAAGCCGGGCGCGAAGGAATAGAGAAACAGGAACAGGCCGACGATGTAGAGCCGGGCCGACTTCGTCGCCGCAACGAGGCTCCGGAAGGTGCGCCGCATCTCGGGCACGCTCGCGCTCACCTTCCGCTCGTCGAGCAGGAACAGCGCCGCCAGCACCGCAGCGATGGGCACGACGGCGGCAATGGCTGCCGCTACCTGCAGCGCGGAGAGGGCCGAGAGATGCTCGACCAGCGCGCCGCCCGCGAACGAGCTCGCCATGATGGCGATGTAGAACCAGAGCCACTGCTGACTGACGAAGGTGCTGCTGAGGCGGAAGGTCTGGCCGTTCTCCGCCAGCAGGGCGCCGCACAGCGTGCTGGCGCTTGCCATGGCGTAGGAGGTGAGGAGCAGCGGCAGGGCGATGGCGGAGGGTTCGGCCTGTCGGGCGATGGCGGCGAAGGCTGCGATCGCGCACAGGCTGGCCACGATCAGGTAGCTCTTGCGGCGATAACCGAGCAGCGGGACGAAATCGGAGACCAGGCCGAAGACCGGCTTGATGATCCACGGGAAGTTGAGGACGGCGAAGTAGGCCGCGACCTGCAGCGCCGTCCAGCCGAGTTCCTTCAGATAGTGCGTGAGCGGCTGGTAGATGATGCCGACACGCGCCTGGCCGATGCCTTCGACGAGATAGACGATGGCGAAGAACAGCATCAGCCGGCTGACGTGCCGGTTGTCCTCCGCCGTTCGCGAGGGCGTTCCCGGGCTCAGGGCCGGAGACTCAGGGCAGGATCGCTTCGCCCTCGATCTCGACCTTGGCCTGTGGATCGATCAGCGCCGAAACCTGGACGAGGGTCATGGCCGGGAAGTGCTTGCCGAGCGTGGCGCCCCACGCCGCGCCGATCGCCGCGCCCGCGGCGTTGAACTCGGCGATGTCGGTCACGTAGGCGCGCAGCGCCACGAGGTGCTGCGGCTCGCCGCCCGCGGCCTTCAGCACGGCAACGAGGTTGGAGAGGGCGACGCGCCACTGCGCGCCGGCGTCGGTGCCCGGCGGGATGTGCGACTGGCCGGGCTCGCGGCCGATCTGGCCCGCGATGCGCACGCTCCTGGCGCCCTTGGCAACGACGCCATGCGAGAAGCCGCGGGGACGGCTCCAACCCTCGGGCAGGACCGGCGTGTAGGCGATGTCGGACGGGCTCATGCTCAGCGTCTCCTCAGAACAGGACGTTTTCTTTTGCTTCGACTAGCTTCAAGTCGAGAAGGTGACGAGTCCGACCCCACGAGGCGAGGGCCTCGTTGACCGACGACGACCACAAGCGGCACCGGCATCGACAGGAAATGCCGGTGCAGGACTTCGAGCAGGATGGCGACCGGCCTGGCGGTCAGGCCACCATCGTCGGCTGGCCCGCCGCCGACGCCGGCCCGCGATCCGCGCTCAGTACGACGCCGTCGTAGCCGCTCGCCGCCACCTTGTTGATCATGTTCACGTATTTCGGCGTGCCGCCATTGTAGACGAGATAGCGGATGGTCCCCTGCTCGTGGCCCGGCACATTGGAGTTGTAGCCGGTGAACCACGACTTGGCCTTGCGCATCAACATCATGGCGTACATGTCGACGACGTGCTTGGTCCAGCGCTGCTCGGCCGCCTCTGTCGCCTCGGCCTTGGTGTAGCCCTTGGCATGCATGTACTCGAGCAGGTCGGTGCACCAGTTCACGCCGGTCTCGATGCCGCGCGGATAGTTGGTCGAGGCCGAGCCGCTTTGCGGGCCGGACGGCATCAAGAGGTTGGGGAAGCCGTGGATCATCATGCCGAGGAAGGTCGAGATCGAAGTGCGCCATTTGTCGGCGAGCTTGATGCTGCCCGCGCCCTGGATGTCGATCTTGTCGTAGGCGCCGGTGATGGCGTCGAAGCCCGTGGCGTAGACGATGATGTCGAACTCGTAGTCGCGCTCGGTGGTCCGCAGGCCCTTCTCGGTGACGCGCACCAGCGGCGTCTCGCTGATGTCGACCAGGCTGACGTTGGGCCGGTTGAAGGCTTCGAAGTAGTTGGTCTCCATCGGCACGCGCTGTACGCCGAAGCCGTGGTCGCGCGGGATGAGCTTCTCGGCAACCTTGGGGTCCTTCACGCGCCGCCGGATGCGGTCGGCGATGTATTCGGAGAACTCGGCGTTGGCCTTCTCGTCGGTGAAGATCTCGCGGAAGTTCGCCAGCCAGATGCCGAAGCCCGGCCCCTCGTACAGCTCGTCCCACAGGGCCCGCCGTTCCTCACGCGTCACCTCGTAGAAGCCGCGCCGGTCGGGCTCGTGCACGAAGCCGCCCGGCGAGCGCGAGCAGGCGGCGAAGATCTCGTCGTAGCGGCGGCGGATGTCGGCCATCTCGGGCTCGGAGATCGGCCCGTTGTTGAGCGGGCAGCTCCAGTTCGGACGCCGCTGGAATACGGTGAGCTCGCCCACCTTGTCGGCGATCTCGCCGATCACCTGGATGCCGGTGGCACCGGTGCCGATCACGGCGACGCGCTTGCCCGCCATGTCGACCGGCTCGTGCGGCCAATGGAAGGTGTGGAACGAGCGGCCCTTGAAGCTCTCCGTACCCTCGAGCTTGGGCAGAGTCGGGATCGACAGCAGCCCCAGCGTCAGGATCAGGAAATGGCAGGTGAGCTCGCGCCCGTCACCGGTGCGCACATGCCAGAGATTCTCCGCTTCGTCGTAGCGCGCGCTGTCGACGCGGCAGTTGAACTGCATGTGCTTGCGCAGGCCGAACTTGTCGGCGACGTAGTTGAGATAGCGCAGGTTCTCGGGCTGGCCGGAGAAGTGCTCCTTCCAGTGCCACTCGTCCAGAACCTCGCGCGAGAAGGAGTAGCCGTAGGTCCAGCTCTCCGAATCGAAGCGCGCTCCGGGGTAGCGGTTCCAGTACCAGGTGCCGCCGAGATCGCCTCCGGCTTCGAGCACCGTGGCGTCGATGCCGAGGTCGAGCAGGCGCTTGATCTGATAGATGCCGGCGACGCCCGCGCCGACGACGATGGCTTCGTGATGCTGCTGCATGCACACAGTTTGGCACGAAAACGCGGCGGCACCTCCCGTGGCGTGCCGATCTGCGGATCAAAAAGACGATCCAGTGTTATTGCATTCACATAACAATATTCCATTTTCGAACCAAAATAGGAAATTGCTTTAGCAGTGAGAAAATAATAGTCAGTCGCCCGGGAAAAGGATGGTGCCGGGAAGCGCCGTCCCAGAGGGTGTGACGATGAAGATGGCTATGATTGGCGCCGCGGTGCTTGTTTTCGTGTTCTCGGCCGCCGTGCAGGCGACCGATCAGCAGGCGACGGCTTTGCCCGGAGCCGGCAAGGTGGAGGGCACCTGCGCCTCCCAGCATGTCGCCGAGCCCAACCTGTCGGCGACCGATCTCCTGAGCAGGGATTTCGATATCAAGGCGGCCATACCGGGTGGGATCTGGCTGCAGAAGAAGCAGGAAGTGTTCTTCTGCAATTCCGGGATCGTGAAGGATGGCGACACGATGTGCTGGAAGCTGCGCAAGCCCGTCGGCGGCCAGAGCTGCAACGACGCAATCGACCAGGCGTCGGCCAAGGACCCCCGCGGATAGGGCCGCGAGTCGGCGTTGGCCGGCTACGGCTCTGTCCCCGCGGTCGCAGTTTCGCGCGCGCGGTCGATTTCGGCGACGCGCGCCTTGAAGCGCTTGAGGTCCTCGCCGCCGAGGCGGGACCGCATCGCCGTGCGCGCCATGCTGAGCGGATCGACCGGCCGACCGTTGCGATGCAGCTCGAAATGCAGGTGTGGACCGGTCGAGAGCCCGCTGCTGCCGACATAGCCGATCACCTGACCCTGCTTGACGCGTGCGCTGCGTCGCACGCCGGGGGCGATGCGCGACAGGTGTGCGTAGCCTGTCGACAGGCCGTCGGAGTGGCTGATCTTGATCCAACGGCCGTAGCCTCCGTTGGGGCCGGCCTCGACGACGCGGCCGGCGCCGGCGGCGAGGATCGGCGTGCCGGGCGGCGCGGCGAAGTCGATGCCGGCATGCAGGCGCGTGAACCTCAGGACCGGATGATGGCGCATACCGAAGCGCGAGGAGATGCGACTCATGTTCAGCGGCGTGCGCAGCAGCGCCTTGACCACGCTCTCGCCCTCACCGTTGTAGAAGAACTCCTCGCCGTCGCGCGGCTTGAAGCGGTATATGCTGAAACTCTGCTCGCCGCCGCCCGTTGTCAGCTTGGCCCACAGCACGCGGCCGGCATCGACCGGCCAGCCGTCGCTGGTCCAGTCCTGCTCGATCAGCACGTCGAAGCGGTCGCCGACCTTGATGTCGTGCTGGAAATTCACGTCCCATGAGAACGCGCGCAGCATCTCGACCAGCGCCGGTCGCGGCACGCCGGCGGCTTCGGCACTCACGATCACCGAACCGTCGACTTCGCCCGACGCGCGCTGCAGCTTGGCCACGGTCTCGAATACCTGCTCCTCGACCTTGAAGTCGCCGTCCTCGCCGCGTTCGATGGTGACCTCGCGCTCGGGCTCGGGCCGAATGCGGAGCGCAACGAGGCGCGGCTTGCCTTCGCCGTTTTCCGTGGGCCCGAGCGTCACGTTGATTTCCTGGCCGACGGGCAACCGGTTCAGGCGCACGCGCGCCTTCAGGGCTGCAATGGCGTTGCCGACGTCGCTGCTGGCGATGCCGAATCCATGGAGGACGCCGGCAACCGTGCCGCCTTTCTTCAGGCGTGCGGAAGTCTCGACGGCGGGGGGAGCCGGGGAAGTCGCGGGTGGCTCCGTTGCCACCGCAGCGGCGGTGTCCTCGGCTGGCGGTGCATCCTGCGTCGGTGCCGCATCGGGCTCGTGGGCCGATGCATCGCCGGGCGGAGGCGCTTCCGGTCCAGCCGCGGTGTCGGCGTCGGGCGACGCTTCCTCCTGCGCCGATGCCTCCTGCTGATCCGGGGCGGCCGGCTCGGGCAGCGCCATTCCCGATTCGGGATGCCCATTGGGAGTTTCGGCCGTCTGCGGCGAGGCGCCGTCGGACTTGACGTTGGCTGACGGCGGCAGCGCCTCGCGCGGCGCGAGCCAGACCATCGCCGCCACGAGTGCCAGCCCGCCCATCAGCACGCCGATGGTGCGCCACGTGTCCCGGATGGCCGCCGGCTGACGGACCTGCTGTGATGAACTCGAATGTGTCGAAGGCACCGGGCGAGAAGACGATGAGGAGTTCGCAATGCGTCGCGGCACGGGGCCTTCATCGTGCATCTCGTGTTCCTTGAAGGGTCAGAGGGCGGGGCGTCGGTCGTCTTGGTGTTTATGTCGTCGAAGCGTCGCAATCTCGGCGATTTTTCCGCGGCGGAGATTTGGCTAGGAACTTGGCAGCAATGTGATCGCGCGAGGGCTGACAGAATTTGTCGGAGGATAACCGGCGATGTCAGTCCTGGCCGCGCCGCCACTCCCAGGGCGCGATGCAATCGTGACCGTGAACGCCGCGTCGCGCCGTCGTCGCAGCGTCCTCCTGCGTGATGTAGCGCGCGGAGTAGGGAACGAAGGCGAGCGCGTAGCCACCGGTGACCATCGCGGCGCCGAGGTCGATGCCATCGGCCCGGCAGATCGCCGTGACCTGGTGGTCGAGTTCGCCCAAGCGAGCGCAGGCGACCTCCTTCGTGCCGATCAGGTCCGCGAGATAGTCCCGCGCCGCACGGCCGGCGGGCCAGCCATCGGCGCAGACCTGTGCGAGATCGGGTGCGTCGATACCGTGCAATCGGTAGGTAGTGCCCTTGATCTCGATGGTGTCGCCGTCGATGACGACCTGGGCGCTGGTGGACTCACTGTAGACAAAGGCGATGGCGGCAATAGCAAATGAAATCGCCTTCTTGATCATCAATTCCCTCCGTTTCGCGCCGCGCCTGACGCTTCACCGCCCTGTGATGCCCCGCGAGCCATCCGCCGCAGGAATGCTACAGTACCATTCTCATGCCCCGTGCGACCTGGACATGGACGTTCGACCTGCCGCCCGGCGAGCTGTGGCCGGTGCTGGCCGACACCAATCGCTTCAACGAAGCGATGGGATTGCCTCCCTATGTACTCGAAGAGACGCCGCAACCCAACGGTACAGTCCTGCGCCGCGGCAAGGGCAAGGCTGCAGGCTTCACGCTCGAATGGGAGGAGAAACCCTATGAGTGGATCGAGGGGCGGCATTTCCACCAATCCCGCGAATTCACCAAGGGACCGTTCCGTCGCTTCGGCCCGATCTTCAACTTGGAGCCCATCGACCTTGCGAGCGGCAAGGGCGGCAGCAGGGTGAGCTACGCGCTGGAATACGAGCCGTTGACATTGACGGGCCGATTGTTCGGCGCGCGCCTCGCCAGGCAGGCGGGTGGTGTGGTCGAGAAGCGCATCCTCGAAGCCGTCGCCTTCGCCAAGGGCGAGCGCACGTCGAGGTTCGACCTGGCACCGCCCGAACTGCCCGAGGGCGCGCGCGAACGCGCCGCGGCGCTGGCGGCCGAGGTCGATCGCAGTCCCTACGGCAACGGACTCGGCCGCAAGCTCGCCGACCTGGTGTTGACCGGCATGGCCACCGATCTCGCCCATCTGAATCCCAAGACGCTGGCGGTCGACCTCGATGTGCCGCAGCGCGCCGCCATCGAAGCCTGCCTCGCCGGCACGCGCGCCGGTCTGCTCACCATGAAGTGGGATCTCCTGTGCACCAACTGTCGCGGCGCCAAGCTCACGGCGACTGCGCTCTCCGAGCTGCCGCGCGGCGCGCATTGCCCGTCGTGCAACATCGACTACGATCGCGACTTCGAGAAGAACGTCGAGCTCTCCTTTGCGCCTGCGCCGTCGGTGCGGCCATTGGGCGTGGGCGGCTTCTGCCTCTCAGGCCCGATGGCCACACCGCATGTCGTCGTCCAGCTCCTGCTGGCGCCGGACGAGAAGCGCGGCGTGGCCCTCGACCTGCCGGTCGGCTCCTATCGGCTGCGCACGCTGCATCCCGGTGCCTCCGTCGACGTCGAGCATCGAGGCGGCGCCTTCCCGGGCGTGCGCGTGACCGACAAGGGCGTCGAAGCGCTGCCACCCGGTCAGGCCGGGACGATCGCTTTCGTAAATGAAGCCGGCTTCGAGCTGGCGGCGCTGATCGAGGATCGCACCTGGACTCGCGAAGCGTTGACCGCACCCGAGGTGATCTCGCTACAAGCCTTCCGCGACCTGTTCGCCGAGGCGACCCTGCGGCCGGGCGATGAGGCCGGAGTAAGCCAGGTCGCCCTGCTGTTCTCCGACCTGCAGGGCTCGACGGCGCTCTACGAGCGGGTCGGCGATGCCGTCGCCTTCAACATGGTGCGCGAGCACTTCGCGTTGCTCGCCTCGATCGTGCGCGACCATGACGGCGCGGTGGTGAAGACCATCGGCGATGCCGTCATGGCCTCGTTCGGCGACCCCGCGCATGCGGTGAGGGCGGCGCTGGCGATGCAGTCACGGATCACCAGATTTGGCGTCGGCGGGCACGACCTGGTGCTGAAGCTCGGCATCCATGCCGGCCCGAGCGTGGTCGTGACCTTGAACGACCGCCTCGATTACTTCGGCTCGAGCGTGAACATGGCCGCCCGCCTGCAGGGCCAGAGCCAGGGCGGCGACATCGTGCTGAGCCGCGTCGTCGCCGACGATCCGGCGGTGAGGATGCTGCTGACTGCCGTGCCGGCACGCGAGGAAAGCGTGCCTCTCAAGGGCTTTGCCGACCCGATCAGCTTCGTTCGGCTTCTGCCGTAGCTCGATCGCATGGCGCCTCCGTCGCCCCTCCGCCGGCGCCCCAGTCTCGTTGGGCCTGAAACATGCCTGACCGCCTGCGCCGATTGTGGCGGCGTCTGTACGCTTTCGATGATCCCTGGCCTGCTGCGTCGCCGTCACGTCCCGAAATGCGTCGCCATCACGGCCGCAGCCTCGTCGTTCGCCTTGAGGCCCTGGCTCAGGAATCGCGTCAACGAGAAGAAGCCGTGGATGGTGCCGGGATAGTTGGCGTACGTCGTCTTGATTCCGGCGTCGATCAGCCGGTCGGCATAGGCGCGGCCCTCGTCGCGCAGCGGGTCGTAGCCCGCAGTCAGCACGAAGGCCGGCGGCAGGCCCTTGAGATCCTTGGCGAGCAACGGCGACAGGCGCAGGTCGGCGAGATCGGTGCCGGCCGGCACATAGGCCTTCCAGAACCACTCCATCAGCTCGCTGGTGAGGAAATAACCCTCGGCGAAGGCCACGCGCGAGGCGCTCTGCCTGCTGGAATCGGTCGCGGGATAGATCAGCATCTGGAAGGCGGGAGCCCGTTCGTCGCCGGCATCGCGGATGGCCTGGCAGACCACCGCGGCGATGGCGCCGCCCGCCGAGTCGCCGCCGACGGCGATGCGCGTGGCATCGGCGCCGAACGAGCCGGCGTTGTCGCGGATATGCCGGAAGGCCGCGACTCCGTCCTCGATCGGCGCCGGGAAGGGATGCTCGGGAGACAGCCGGTAGTCGATCGAGATCACCTGGCAGCGGCTCTTGTTGGCGAGGCGCCGGCAGGTCGAATCGTGCGTCTCGATGTTGCCGATCACGAAGCCGCCGCCGTGATAGTAGATCAGCGTCGGCAACGGCCCGGTCGCGGCACCTTGCGGTCGATAGCGGCGGAAGCGAAGCGCGCCGCCCGGCCCGGCGAAGGCGCCGTCGGCGGCCTCGGCCACCGGCATCGGATCGGCCTCGCTGTCTTCCGACATCTTGTCGACCGCTTGGCGTCCCACGGCGTAGGGCAGCGTGTGGAGCTTCGGCCGACCTTCCTGGACGGCCTTCTCCATCAGGTCGAGCAGCATGCGGGCTTCGGCGTCGAGCATCGGTCACTCCGGATCGAAAAGATGGCGATAGGCGAACAGGGCGGGGGCGCCGCCGGTGTGGAGGAAGACGATATCGTCATCCGCCGACCAGCGCCCGGTCCAAATCAGCGCGATCAGGCCGGCCAGGCCCTTGCCCGAATAGACCGGATCGAGGATCAGCGCTTCCAGCCGTGCGGCGAGCCCGATCGCCTCGATCGTCGCCGCGTGCGGCACGCCGTAGGCCGGGCCGGCGTGGCCTGCCACGACCTCGACATCGTGCTCGTCGAACGGCTGGTCGAGAAGCAGCGCGGCGCCGCGGCCATGAGCCAGCACGTCGGCGCGCACCCGCTCGGGTTCGGCATCGATGTCGATGCCGATGATGCGCGTGTCGGGCAGGCAGAGGCGCGCACCGACGACCAACCCGGCCTGCGTGGCGGCACTGCCCGAGCAATGGACGATGGCGCGCGGGGTGATG
>JAEZIF010000490.1 GCA_023416135.1 Pseudomonadota bacterium | reverse complement strand
GGGGGACGGGCATCGATGACCTGCTCGATCTCCGCCCATATACCCTCAGGATTCTGGACGACTTGATTCGCCCAGAATCGCACGACCTTCCAACCTTCTCGTTCCATGGCCTCGATGCGCCTCTCATCTGCTTCGACCTGAAACGCATGATGGTCGCCGTCGACCTCGATGACGAGCCTTCGCGAGATGCATGCGAAGTCCGCGAAGTAGGGACCAATCGGATGCTGTCGGCGGAACTTTGCGCCGTTGATACGCCGTCCACGCAAGAGCTCCCAAACCTTTTGCTCGGCGCGACTGCCGTCCCGTCGAAGTTCACGTGCTCTTGTTGCGTCGTAATCGTCTCGGGCCACGACCCCCTCACCTAACCTCTCCCCCAAGGGGGAGAGGAACATGAAGGAAGACTTGAGAGGGGGAATACAGCGATTGCAGGACTTGCGCGAGACTAAACCGACCCCCTCAACCGCGGATCGAGCAGGTCGCGGATGCCGTCGCCCAAAAGGTTGAAGGCCAGCACCGTGAGGGTGATGGCGAGGCCCGGGAACAGGACCAGCCACCAGGGCGGCACCAGGCCGGCATTCAGCGAATCGGCCAGCATGTTTCCCCACGTCGGCGTCGGCGGCGGGATGCCGACACCGAGGAAGCCCAGCGACGCCTCGATGATGATGGCGACGCCGAGATGGGTGGTGGCGAGGATCAGGTAGGGCGCCACGCATTGCGGCAGGATGTGGCGGAACATCAGCCGCTGGTGTGAGGCGCCGAGCCCGCGCGCCGCTTCGACGTACTGCATTTCCTTGAGCGACATCACGACCGAGCGGATGACTCGGCCGCCGAAGGGTATTCGGGTGACGGCGATCGCCACGATAACGGTCGCCATGCCGCCGCCCAGCGCCATGGCGATGGCCATCGCCAGGATCAGGTCGGGGAAGGATTGCAGGAACTCGATGATACGCTGACTCACCATGTCGAAGCGGCCGCCGAAATAGCCGCAGGCCAGGCCCCACAGCGCGCCCAGCGTCGTGCCGAACAGCACGGCGCCCAGCGCCACGGTGAGCGAGGTCTGGCTGCCGTAGATCACCCGGCTCAGCGTATCGCGGCCGACCTGATCGGTGCCGAACCAGTGCTTCTCGGAAGGCGGCTTCTGCATGGCGCGGAAGTCGGCCTTGAGCGGCGGATAGGGTGCGATGGCGGGTGCGGCGATCGCCATGGCCACGATCAGCGCCGCCACGATGCCCCAGAAAGCCGAGAGTGGCGCCCGCCGGAACAGGGTGCGCAGGCCGCGCCCCAGCAGGCGCAGGCGCGACGGCGGCGGAGCGACGGTTTGGATGACGGCAGTCATTGCAGACGGATCCTCGGATCAATGAAGGCGATGGCGAGGTCGACCAGGATGTTCAGCGCCACGAACACCACTGAGTAGATGAACACCAGGTTCTGCATGACGAAGACATCGCGCTCGCTCACCGCCTGGAACATCGAGTAGCCGAGCCCCGGCACGCCAAAGGCACGTTCGACCGGAATCGAGCCCGCCAGGACCAGGCCGAGCAGCACGCCCGACAGCGTGATCACCGGCAGGAGTGCGTTGGGCAGTGCATGCAACGCGATCACCAGCCGGCGGTTCAGGCCCTTGGCCCGTGCCGTGCGAACGTAGTCCTCGCGGATCACCTCGAGCAGGCTTGAGCGGCCCATGCGCGCGATGTAGGCGGCCTGGCCCAGCCCCAGCACGATCGCGGGGCCGATCACGATCTGCAGGTTGGCCAGCGGATCGGTGAAGAAGCCGACGCCCGCCAAAGGCGCGCGATAGCCGAACCAGAACAGCAGCGCGAGCACGATCAGCATGCCGACCCAGAAGCCGGGCACGGCGATGAACAGGATGCTGATGAAGCGCACGACGCTGTCGGCCACGGTGTTGGGCTTGAGCGCGCTCACGATCGCCACCGGGATGCCGACCAGCCACGACAGGATGACCGAGAGCAGCGCGATCTGGGCCGTCAGCGGTCCGCGCCGCGCGACCATCTCGGCGACGCTTTCGGCGCGGAAGAACGAGCGGCCGAAGTTGCCGGCGATGATGTCCTTGATCCAGGCAAGGTACTGCACCCACAGCGGGTCGCTCAGCCCCAACTCGCGCATGTAGCCCGCGCGTTCCTGTTCGCTGAGCTTGGTGAAACCGTCCGGACCGAAGATCGCCACCAGCGGGTCGCCGGGCAGGATACGCATGACCACGAAGACCATGATCGACACGCCGACCACGGTCAGCGCGCCGAAGGCCAGTCTGCGCGCGATGTAACTGTACAAGGCGCCTCCCTAACTCGATCGGCCTTTGTGGCCTGTTGTTCCCCGCATCATAGGGCGGGTTCGCGGCTCGAGGCGACTCCTATGACGCTTGGCTGGCGCCGCTTTCGCGGCAGAGCGACGCGACCTCGGCGCGCTCGCGCTCCGAGGCGGCGATGCCGACCACGACGAAGTCGGGACTGGTCGGCGTGCCCATCAGCACGCCGACATAGGGCCGCATCCCGACATAGGCGCCGTTGCCGTTGCGGCCATCGACCTCGCCGCACACCGTGACCGTTCCGCGGCTGTTGCGTGCGCTGCTCATGAGGCCGAACCGACTCGAGGCCGGTGCCTTCATCCATTTGCTGACGCCCGCCACCACGGCTTCCTGTTGGCGGGGATCGAGGGCTATCCGGGTGCCGGCTTCGATCGGCATTCCTGCCGGCGCCTCCGGCAGGTCACTGTAGGGCGGCACGAGCGAGACCGGATTATGGGCGACATGCTGCCCGGCGTCGGACACGCAGGCACCGACGCAGGCACACGCCATCGCACAGATGATGGACCGAACCGGGCTGCGCATGAACTCCCCTTTCAAACGCAGAGCCCGGATAGCCTAATCCGCTTGACGCCAGCCGTCGACCATTACGCACTGCAACTTTTGGCGCCGGTTTGCCGTCTTGCAACGGCGCTGAATGGTCGGCCGCCTCACGGCATCGTGCCGGGCGGTCGCCTCTCGCCGGGGCGCACGCGGCGGTCCTCGTCCTCGGGTTCGACCGCGCGCTCGGGCTCGCCGTCGCGGCGCGGCACGCGTTCGTCGGTTCCGGTATCCCGCTCGATGTCGATATTGCGCCGTTCGCGGGGCCGTGGATTCGGGTCGTTCGACATGGCTGTCCTCCTCGCTGAGCAACGATCCTCCCCCCATCGCTGTTGCGACGGTCGGCCGGCTGTCTGTTATCGTCAGGAGAGAACTGCTTCGGAGGAGATGTCATGAACGCGCCGACCGCCAAACCCACTTTGACCGCGCCGCAGCGCCTGCGCGCCCTGCTGGCCGAGCCCGGCCTGGTCGTCATGCCGGCGGTCTATGACGGACTTTCCGCCAAGCTCACCGCCGAGGCCGGCTTCAAGACCGCCTTCCTCTCCGGCTCCTGCGTGGCGGCGAGCCGGCTCGGCGGCCCCGATCTCGATCTCCTGTCGTTCGGCGAGATGTTCGACTCGTTCCAGATGGTGCATGGTGCTGCTCCCGATCTGCTCGTCCTTGCCGATGGCGACCACGGCTACGGCAACGCCATGAACGTGCAGCGCACGGTGCGTGCCTATGGCCGCGCCGGTGCCGCCGCGGTGCTGATCGAGGACAAGATCACGCCGCGCGCGCTCACTTCCGCCGGCAAGCCCTGCCTGCCGCGAGCCGAGGCGCGCATGAAGATCCGCGCTGCCGTCGAGGCGGCGAAGGACTCGGGCATCCTGGTCCTGGCACGCACCGATTGCCGGCCCACGCAAGGCATCGACGAGGCCGTCGCGCGCATTGAAATGTATGTCGAGGAGGGGGCCGACATCCTGTTCCTCGATTCACCGGCCGACGATGCCGAGATCGCCCGCGCCATCGCCGCCGCCAAGGGCCGGCCGTCGTTCGTCGTGCTATCGCCCGGCGCGCCGCGCGCCACGCCGTCGCAGAAGCAGGCGGAAGCCCTCGGCTTCAAAATCGGCACCTTTCCGACCGGCTTGCTGTCGCCCGCGACCGCCGGCATGAAGGCGGGCCTGGCGGCGCTCAAGGCCGGTGAATCCGAAGCCAAGAGCGCGCTGCCGCCGCCGGAGCTGCGCACCATCCTGGGCTATGCCGACTACGACACCATGGCCAAGCCGTTCATCGCGACTTGAGCCCAACGGAAAACGGGCACCCGATGGGGTGCCCGTCGCCGTCAGAGATCAGCCGCCCGAACGGACAGGCTGGCGCCGTTCGTACTTGTAGTCCGGCATGGCCTTCAAGGAGTCCTTGGTCCAGTTCGTGAGAATGACCAGGGACTTGTCATCGCGCGACGGCTTCAGGTCGCTCCACTTGACCGCGACGTTCTTGGAGCCGACGCCGAGAAAGCCGCCGACCGAGACCACGACGGTCTTTATCGCGCCGTTGCCGTCGACATAGATGTCCTCGACCTTGCCCACGGTCTCGCGCTTGTCGTTGCGCACCGTGGCGCCGATCAGGGCGCTGCCCGAGATCTCGCCCGCTGCGTTGAAGTCGCCGGTCGAGGTGGTGCTGGCCACGCTAGGCTGGTTGTTCGCCGGACGGGTATCGCCGGGGCGGGCAGTCCACGGCCCGCTGTCGGTGAAGACCTGGCCGCGCCAGGCCTCGTTCCTGTACTTGTACTCGGGCTTGGCCTTGAGCTGGTCCTTGGTCATGTTGACGGTGACCTTCTCGCCCTTGTCGGCAATGTTCAGGTCCGACCAGGCGATGCGGACTTCGCGCTCGCCGACGCCCAGGAAGCCGCCGACCCCCACCATGACGCTGTCGACCCGGCCGTCCTTGTTGAGATAGATCGACTTGATCTCGCCGATCGTCTCACCCTCGGCATTCTTGATGTTGCGACCGATCAGATTGCGGATATCGGCAGTGGCCGCGGGCGCCATCGTCGTATTGGCTGACGGACTCGTCGCCTGCTGTGGCTGGGCGTACGCCGCAGCCGCGCCGCAGGTGAGGAATGCCGCGAGTACGATGTATTTGAGCATTTGGCGATCTCCATGAATGACTCGTTACCGGGCTAACGAGACCCGGGTGTGGGAGTTGCTCGCGGCGGGCCGGGGATCGGTCGCACCTCCGGCGGCGGCAGCGTGGCGTCGCGGGGCAGCTCGCTCAACTCGTCCTGGCGCACGCCGGGCATCGGCATGACGGCCTGGTTCCGGGAGTTGGGGCCGACGGTCGAGCCGGTGCCACCGACCACGGCCGGACCGGACTCGGGCATCTTTGAGGCGTCGATTGCCTGGTTCGGGCCCTGCGCGTTCAGCACGGGCACGCCGGCCGCGAGCGGCAGTGCGGTGAAGAAGGCGAAGACGAAAAGGACTGCGCGTTTCATGGCAAACCTCCACGGTTGCCGATTCAACAGCGAGGAGATCGTCCACGTTGCGCAGCTTTCATGCCGCTTCGTCGTTTTGCGAGTTCCTTGTCACGGGCTCCCTGGTCGCAGGCTGGTCACAGCCCGGCCGGCGGCAATGGCGTAGAGATCTCCACCCGACAACGCGCAGCATCGGATCGTCGGAATGCACTCCCATTCGCCGTCTCCGCCGCCGTTCGGCCGCCCGGCGGGGCCGCACGGGGCCGGACCCGCGCCGGACGGGCCGCGCCCGGCCGAGCGCAATGAGTTCGCCGACGCCCTTTCGCGCATGTTCGAGCACCGTCAGCGGCTTGCGCCCGACTTCGCGCCGCCGCCGCGCGACGAAATCCGCCCGCGCAATGACGTCCGCGACGAGGTCGATGACTGGGAAACGCCGCGCATCTCGCTGCTCAGCTCCTCGGCGTTGCGGCGCGCACTGGCGATCGTGCCGCTTGCCGTCGTCGGCTACGCGATCGCCTGGTTCCTCTACTTCGACCCGTCGCAGAACGTTACGGCAAAGCAGATCGTCGAGTTGAAGCCGGAGGTGGCCCAGACCGCCACCCCCACCGAGCTTCCGCCGCCGATGCGACCGGAAGTGGCAGAAGCAAAGCCGGCACCGGCGCCGGCACCAGCGCCTGCCGCCGAGCCGCCCGTTGCACCGTCGCCGCCTCCGGCGGTCGCCGTCGTGCCGTCGCGGCCCTTGTCGAAGGACGAGATCAAGGAACTGCAGGGCAAGCTCGGCGCCGTTGGTTTCGCCGTCGGGCCGATCGACGGGATCGTCGGGCCGCAGACCCAGGCCGCCTTGCGTCGCTACGCCCGGGCGCGCAGCCTCGCCAATCCGCCGGAAGCGACTCAGGAGACGCTGCTTCGGCTGCGATCGGAAGCCCAGGCAAGCCAGTAGTCCTGATCACACCAAGATCGCACCGGCATGGCTGATCGTTGCGGATGCCGAGGGCCGCTTCCGGCCGGGCGGTGCTTGTTTCATCGGGCATGATGGGTCCAGGCGATTCCGCGCTGTGGCGCTGCTGACTACACAGGCACATTCCGCTCGGCTGATTCCAGCCGAACGGAATGTGCTCTGGCTAGGAAAGTGGCGCGCGGTGTCTCAGCCACGCCGTCAGTGCGGTCGTGAGCAGCAATCCCGACACTGCCATGATCAGCACGGCGGTTCGTGTTCCGAGCTCGCTGGCGATCGCACCCGCCGCCAGCACGCCGAGCGGTCCGGTGCCGATGCCGACCGTGACTATGCCCATCAGACGCGAGCGCATCTCGGGGGGCGCCTCGGTCAGCATCAGGGTGGTCTGCATGTTGCCGAAGCCGGCAGTGCCGAACCCGCCCAGCACCAGCACGGCGAAGGCCAGCCAATAGGATGGCGACAGCGCCATCACGATCAGCGCAACCATGAACAACGCCGCGCCGCCGGCGAAGGTGATGCGTCGGTCCATGCGCACGACGCCGGCGGCGATCAGCGCACCCCCGACCAGCGCGCCGATCGGCTCGGCCGCCGCCAGCAATCCGACCAGGGCCGGCGAGACGTGGAACGCGCTGATGCCGAGCGGCGCCACCAGGCCGGAGTAGGCGAAGGCGAAGGCATTGGTGACGACGGTGATGCCCCACACCAGCAGGATGGTGGGCTTGGTCCAGGCGTAGGCCAGCCCCTCGGCGATCTCGGCCGGGATGCGCGCGAGGTCGAGCCGGCGCGTGATCTGCGGATGGACGAGTCCGGCCAGCGCGAAGGCGCCGGCGAACTGGACCAGGGCGGTGAGGGTGTAGGCGCCTTTCATGCCGAGCCATCCGAAGACGACGCCGCCCAGCAGCGGGCCGACCATGCGGGTCGCGGCGTTGGTCGCCGAATCGAGGGCGATCGCCGGCACGATGCGATGCGGACCCGCGACCTCGCCCACCATGCGCCGCCGGGTCGACATCTCGCTCGCCCACAGCGTGCCCGACACCAGGTTGCCCAACGCCACGTGCCACAGCGCGAGCTCGCCGGTAGTGGCGAGCGTGGCCAGCAGCGTCGAGACGAAGGCAGGCACGGCGAGCGCCAGCATGACGATGGTCTTGCGGTTCATCGCTTCGGAGACGGCGCCGGCGAAGGCGCCGAACAGGAGCTGCGGCAGCTGGCGTGCCGCCACGACGGCGGTCGCCGCCATCGCCGAGCCCGTCACCTCGTAGGCGAACAGGCCGGAGGCCAGCAGCTCGAGCCACCGCATGGCATTGGCGAACGCGCCCACCAGCCACAGCCGCAGAAAGTCCGGCGTCTTGAGCAGTTCCCCGATCGGCCCATTCATTTGAACCCTTCTTAGCCCATGGCATGCACGACCGGCCAGCCGTCGTTCATCTCGATCACGAACCTGCGGCGATGCCGTGTATGTCCGCCGGGCTACCGGGCGCAGTGACGTCGACGATGTCCTTTTCGGCAGGCGAGAGTGGGATGCCGTCGGCCGAGCGAGCTCCTGGCCGACGTCGCTCTGGACGCTGCGCGGCGGCCCGGTCTTTCATGGCAGTGCCAAAAGAACGAGTGGAACGAGGAAACCCCGATGCTGAGACGCAGTCTGCTTGCTTCATCGATTGCCGCGCCGATGATGATGCGCGGTCGCACCGCCGAGGCGCAGGGCCCGTGGCCGGCCAAGACGGTGCGCTTCATCGTGCCGTTTGCGGCGGGCGGCGGCACCGACACGGTGAGCCGCCTGATCTGCGACCAGCTCGGCCGCGCCTTCGGCCAGCAGTTCGTGGTCGACAACAAGGGCGGGGCGGGCGGCAACATAGGTACCGCCGAGATCGCGCGCGCTGCGCCCGATGGCTACACGATCGGTCTGATAACGGTCGCCAGCCACACGCTGAACCCGATGCTCTACAGCAAGCTGCCCTACGACGCCGACAAGGACATCGTCGGCATCTCGCGCGTCGCCGTGCTGTCGAATCTCCTGGGCGTGCCGCAATCGCTGCCGGTCAACTCCATCGCCGAGCTGATCGCGCTCTGCAAGAAGGAGCCGGGCAAGTACTCCTTCGCCTCGTCGGGGCCCGGCACGTCGCTGCATCTGAGCGGCGAGCTGTTCAAGACCATGGCCGGAGTCGACATCGTGCACGTGCCCTACAAGGGCGCCGGCCCCGCCTACAACGACCTGGCCGCCGGCACGGTGCAGATGATGTTCGCCAACATGCCGTCGATGCTGCCGCAGGTGCGCGGCGGCAAGCTGAAGGGCCTGGGCGTCACCTCGGCCGACCGCTCGAAGGCGGCGCCCGACATCCCGGCCATCGCCGAGACGCTGACGGGCTACGTCGCCACGTCGTGGTACGGCGTCGGCGCTCCGGCCGGCACGCCCGAGTCGGTCCTGGCCAAGCTCGAAGCCGCCATCGTCGAAGCCCTGAAGCAGCCGGAGATCCAGAAGCGCTGGGCCGACGATCTCGGCCTCGACATGCCGCCGCCCGGCCGCGCCGGCTTCGGCGCGTTCCTGGCCGAGGACCGCAAGCTGTGGGCCCCGGTGGTCAAGGCGTCGGGTGTGAAGTTCGACTGACGCGTCAGGTCACGACGATCGCCACGGCAATGGCTGCCGTGGTACGTGGGTTGCCGCAACGGCCATGCAGTTCTGTCGTTGCCAGGCGATGGCAAGGGCGGTTCTCCGAGCGACGATGGAAGCGCAGCAGGTCAAGGAGCTGCCGCGCGACAAGGGCTGGCAGTTCGAGCCGAAATGGGACGGGTTTCGTTGCCTGGCGAGTCGCGAGGGCTCGAAGGTCGAGCTGAGCGGTCGGTCGGGCAAGAGCCTGGCCCGCTACTTCCCCGAGATCGTCGCGGCCTTCGCCAGGCTGCCGGTCAGGCGATTCATCCTCGACGGTGAACTCGTCATTCCGGTCGGCAAGACGTTGTCGTTCGAGGCGCTGCAGATGCGCCTGCATCCGGCCGCGAGCCGCGTCGCCAGGCTTGCAGCCGAGACGCCGGCGCTGCTGATCGTGTTCGATGTATTGCGCACCCCCGAGGCCGATGTCGGAGGGCGGCCGTTGTCCGAACGGCGCGCGGCGCTGGCGAAGCTGTTCACCCGTCTCGCCAAGGAGCCGCATCTGCGCCTGTCGCCGGCAACGACGCGCCGCGCCGAGGCTTCGCGCTGGTTGGCGCGCGCCGGCGGCGGTGCGCTCGACGGCGTCGTCGCCAAGCGACTCGACGAACCCTATCGCCCGGGCGAGCGGGCGATGCTGAAGATCAAGTGCCTGCGCACGGCCGACTGCGTCGTCGGCGGCTTCCGATATGCCACCGCCGGCAAGCAGGTCGGTTCGCTGTTGCTCGGCCTCTATGACGATCGGGGACTGCTCGATCACGTCGGCTTCACCTCGGCGATATCCGACGCCGAGCGGCCGGCGCTGACGCGCAAGCTCGCAAGGCTGCGCGGCGGTCCCGGCTTTACCGGCGATGCGCCGGGCGGTCCCAGCCGCTGGTCGACCGCGCGCAGCAACGAATGGGAGCCGCTCGAGCCGAAGCTGGTCGTCGAGGTCCAGTACGATCACGTGACCGGGCAGCGCTTTCGTCACGGCACGCGCTTCGTGCGCTGGCGACCCGACAAGCTGCCGCGCCAATGCACCATGGATCAGCTGCACCGCGAGGCGCGGCCGTCGCGGCTGATGCGCGAGTTGCGCCTATAGAAGCTGGCGCAGGGCTGCCAGCACCACCAGTGCGCCGACCGCCATCACCACGCTGCCCAGCGAAATGACGTAGAGCGCGCGGCCCGGTGACAGCCGCGCCATGGCGGCGGCGATCCAGAAGAACGGATCGTTGACGTGGCAGATCGCGATCGAGCCCGCGCCGACCGCCGCCGCGGCGAGGATGCGGCCCGTGGCGCTGTCGAGCCCGAGCGCGGGCAGCATCGGCTCGACCATGCCCGAGGCGGTGAGGATGGCGGTGAGCGAATTGCCTTGCATCGTCTTGACGATCGCCGCGGCAAGGAACGGAGTGAGGATGCCGTAGCGCGGATGAATCGCATACTCGGCCAGAAGCTCGGCCATGCCGGTCTCGTCGAACACCCGGCTCAGTCCTCCGGCCGCGCCGACCGCCAGCAGCAGCGGCGCCCAGCCGCGCCCGGCCAGCGCCGACGGCTGCCATTTGCCGGCGAACAGCACGCCGAGCGTGATGGCGATGGCCGCCAGCATCAGCGGCTTGGAGATGCCGATATAGAATTCGCGCGCACCGCCCTTGCCCAGCGGCTCGCTCGGCATCTGCGCCACCGCCTGCACGAGCAGCAGGCCGATCGGGACCGCGACGGCGAGCCACGCCCAGCCGATGTGCCCCGGCGTCTTGCTCGCAGGCAGCTGACGCGAGACGTGCCACCAGCCCAGCATGGCGGCGAACGCGGCCAGCGGCAGGCCGACCATCGCCAGGCTGCGCGGCGGGATCTTCATCACCGACGCCGCGGCGACGGCGAGCGGCGAGGGTGTCGCGAGCGCCGCGAAGGCAAGCAGCGTGAGGGCGAGGCCGAGGGCGCGGCGCGGCGCGTCCTGGCC
>JAEZIF010000402.1 GCA_023416135.1 Pseudomonadota bacterium | reverse complement strand
GTCAATGCCCGCGCGGAGGTCGGCAATATCCAGGCCCGGGTGGGCGCCGAGGTCGCCAAGGTGATCGATGGTCTGGCGCGCGAGGCGCGCACCGCCGATGCCCGCTACCAGGCGCTTTCCCAGAACTTCGAGAGCCTGAAGAAGCAGATGGGATCGGTGAACAACAACTCCATCGAGCTCGAGGCGCTGGAGCGCGATGCCACCGTCAACCGCAACCTGCTCGAGGCCATGCTGCTGCGCGCCAAGCAGAGCACCGGCGCCGAGGACATCCTGACGGCGAATGCCAAGCTCGTCTCGCCGGCCTCCCCGGCCCAGGCGCCGAGCTACCCCCCGAAGGCGCTGCTCGCGCTGCTCGGTGTCGCCGGCGGCATGATGGTCGGTGTGACGATCGCACTGCTGCGCGAAGGCGGCGACCACACCTTCCGCCGCGCCGACCAGATCGAGGCCCTCACCGGCCTGCCGGTCATGGCGATGGTGCCGCAGGTCGCCGGTCGCGCGCAGCCGGCGATGCAGGTGTTGCGCCAGCCCACTTCGGCCTACAGCGAGGCGCTGCGCCGCCTGCATATCGGCGTCGAGCTGTCCGAAACCGCCAATTCGCCCAAGACCATCCTGATCAGCTCGGCCACGCCGTCGGAAGGCAAGTCGGTGATGGTGGCGTCGCTCGGCCGGCTGCTGGCCAGCAACGGGAAGCGCGTGCTGCTGATCGACTGCGACTGGCGTAGCCCGCGCCTGCATCAGATCTTCCGCTGCAGCAACCGCGACGGACTGGCGAGCCTGCTGGTCGACAAGGCATCGGACCTCGAGAACACCATTCATCACGACGCCCTGTCGGGTGTCGACGTGATGCCATCCGGCCCGTGGAGCCCGCGTTCGGCGCACCTGCTGAGCTCCGATCGGATGCGCCACCTCCTGGAGGCGCTGGAACAGCACTACGAGTTCATCATCCTCGACACGCCGCCCGCCCTGGTGACCGCCGATGTGCTGGCGCTGAGCCGCCTGGTCGAGAAGGTCGTGTTCGTCGTTCGTTGGGGACATACGCGGCAGGAGGCCGTGCTCGAGGCGTTGAAGCAGATCGTCGACGCCCAAGGTGACGTTGCCGGCGTGGTGATGTCGCGTGTGGTCTCGAAGCAATACCGCCAGTACTCCTATGGCGACCCGTTCTTCGAGGCCAAGCGCAGCGGTGCCGACACTCGCACCTGAGCCCAGCGTCCAAGCAATGAGCGATCCGTCCAGCGTCCTGTTCGTCTCCCGCTACTACTGGCCGGAGCTGATCGGCTCCGCGCCCTTCAGCACCGACATCGCCGAGTGGCTGGCCGCCCACGGCCGGCCGACGACGGTGGTGACCGGCCTGCCACACTACCCCCATGACCGCGTCTTTCCCGCCTATCGCGATGGGCAATGCCGGCGCGAGACGGTCTGCGGTGTCGAGGTCGAGCGCCTGCGCGTCGGCCCTCCGCGCAACGGCGGGGCCGTCGCGCGCATAGCCAACGAAGCCGAGGTCCTCGTGCGCGGCCTGGCGGCACTCGTCACCGGCCGGTACAAGCGTCATCCGGTCGTCATCGCCCTATGCCCGTCGATCCTGTGCGTGGCCCTGGGTGTGGCTGCGCGCCGACGCGGCGGCGTCTGCGTCGCCATTGTGCACGACATCCAGTCCGGCCTGGCCGAGAAGCTCGGCATGGTCGGCGGCGGGCCCATGGGCCGGCTCATGCGCGCGACCGAACGGGCGGTCCTCAATCGCACCGACCTGGTCGCCGTCCTGTCGCAGGAAATGAAGGATCAATTGCGCGCCATCGGCATCACCGTGCCGATCGAGGTCATACCGCTGTGGGTCGACACGGACCAGATCCAGGCCGCCCCCGCCGTCGCCCGGCCGGGTGTGAAGGTCCTGTACAGCGGCAATCTCGGCCGCAAGCAGGGCCTCGGCCAGGTGGTGGCGTTGGCCCGCGAGCTCGCCGACCGGCGGCTCGACATCGAGATCGTGCTGCGCGGCGATGGCAACCAGGCCGGCGAGCTCCTGGAGCAGATCAAGAGCCTCGGCCTGACCAACATCCAGCTGACCGAGCTGCACCCCAACGAAGCGCTGGGCGCCGCGCTCGCCGCCGGCGACATTCATCTGGTGCCGCAGCGGCCCGACGCGGCCGCGTTCGCCGTCCCCTCCAAGGTGTTCAACATCATGGCGGTTGGCCGCCCCTTCGTGGCGACGGCCCTGCCGGACAGCGTGCTTTGGCGCCTGCAACACCAGAGTGGCGCCTTCCTGTGCGTGCCGCCCGATGACCCGCCGAGTTTCGCCGAGGCCGTGATCCGGCTCGCCGACGACAGCCGCCTTCGCCAGGAGCTGGGCCGGCGCGGCCGCGAATTCGTCGAGGCGCACTACGCCAAGCCACTCATACTCGGCCATCTCGTGGATCGGCTCGATGCCATCGCCGCCGCCAAGTAAGCGCGAGATCCTGGTCTTCGAGCCCGATGTCGAAGGTCATTCGCAGGAATGGCTGCAGCATCTGGTCGACTTCGTCGCCAACAACGACCAGACGGCAGCGATCGCCATCCTGGCACCGCCGGCCTTGTGCGCGACGCTGTCGCGGTCGCTGCCGATCGTCGCCGACCATCGCATCCGTTTCATCGCCATGAAGCCCAGCGAGGTGAAGCTGTGCGGCCATCGCTCGCTGTCGCTGGCGGCCTTCGCCCGCTGGTGGGTCATGCGGCGCTATCTGCGGCGCAGCGGCGCCGACATGGGCTTCTTCCTGTGCCTCGATCTGCTCACCCTGCCGCTCGCCTTCGGGCTCGGCACACGGGGCAAGCCGCTCGCCGGCATCCTGTTCCGGCCTTCCGTCCACTACGCGGCGTTCGGCGACTACCGGCCCGGCCTGGGCGAGCGGCTGCGCGATGTGCGCAAGGACCTGCTCTATCGCATGATGTTGCGCAATCCGACGGTGGCGACGATCCTGTCCCTCGACCCGTTTTTTCCATCGCACGCAGCCGATCACTACCGCCATGGCCGCAAGGTGCAGGCGGTTCCCGATCCAGCGCATCCGGCGGCCGACATCGCGACCGTCGCAGCCCCGAACAACGCTCTCCCGGCCGGCCGTGTCGCCTTCCTGCTGTTCGGCTACCTCACGGAGCGCAAAGGGCCCCTGATGGTTCTCGACGCCTTGCGCTTGCTGCCTGAGCGAATCGCGGCCCGTGTTGCCGTGCTGTTTGCCGGCCGCGTCGATCCCGCGATCCGCGACGCCATCGAGACCCGCCGCGAGGTACTGGCCCGCGAGCAGCCCGACCTGTGGCTCAGCATCGACGATCGCCGGCTCGAGCGCGCCGAGCTCGACGGCCTTGTCAGCCAGAGCGCAGTCATTCTGGCGCCCTATCAGCGCTTCGTCGGCTCGAGCGGCGTGCTGCTGTGGGCGGCGCGCGCCGGGCGACCGGTGCTGGCCCAGTCGTTCGGCCTGGTCGGCCGCCTGACGCGCGACCATCGCCTCGGACTCGTCGCCGATTCGTCAGACCCCGTCAAACTTGCGGCAGAAATACAGCACATGGTCGAAGGTGGGCCGCAGAGCTTCATCGATCTGTCGTCTGCAGCGGATTTCGCTTCGTCGCGGACGCCGCAGCGCTTCGCTTCGCAAGTGCTGGCCTGCGCCGACGATAGCATCGCGGCGTAATCTCGTTCCCCCCCGGCGAAGCAGAGGAGCTGTCCACGAAGCGCACGGAGTGGTCATTGAGCGCGCACTCCCCGACGCGCGCACGAATGCGCACGAGGTGCAGGTGGCCTGCGTAAGAAGTCGCTCCACCGAGTAGCGATCCCGGCACTTCCAATCTCGCCGCCTCCGCATGATCACAGGACGCCAATTAGCATCGCAGCATGATCACAACACCATGGGCAGGTGCCGTGGAGAATTGCCCCCATCTCGTTGGCACGGCCAAACTCGATGGTCGCGTAGCTTTGCGGAGAGTCCTCATGAAGCGTGGCGTCCTGGCGAGATCGAGCACACTCGATCTCGAACATCCAACCGGCAGCGCTCGCGCCAACGACGTCCCGATCGTCGACTGGGACGCCGGTGCGCCACGCCCAGGCCGGACGGTTTCGGAGACGGTCGTCTGCCGTTTCGTCGCTTGTCTCGATGCCGTCGCCATCGTCGGCGCAGGTGCCGCCGCTATTCATCTCGATTCCTCGACCGCCGACTGGCGTCTCGAGGGTCTCATTATCGTGTTGGGGGCGCTGCTCGCGGGCAACTTCCTGCGTCTCACCGGCGCCTATCGCTTCCGCCATTTCAGCGATGTTGGGGCTGCGATCGGCCGGGCATTGCTCGGCTGGCTGCTGACGCTGGGGGCACTGTTCATCGCCGCCTACGTCTTCGAGCCAATCACCGCAACCGAGGGCCCGTGGATCGCCCTGTGGCTCGCCCTGGGCGCGGGCTTGATCGCGGCAAGCCGCGTCGCGCTCAACCAGCAGGTCAAGACCTGGCATCGCGCCGGTCGCATGGGCGAGCTCGTCGCCGTCGTCGGCTCCGGCCCGATGGCCCAGCGCCTGCTGCGCGGCCTGAATGCCGCTTCGGGAAGCCCCCGCATCCTCGGCGTCTACGACGATGGCGCAGCCTCGCTGCCGCGACGGTGCATGGGCCACGCCATTCTGGGCTCGGTCGACGATCTGGTGCGTGACGTGCGTCTCTATGGCATCGACACCGTCATCGTGGCCCTCCCGCCGGCGGCCGAGCATCAGCTCGTCGAGACGCTGAATAAGCTGACCGTCGTGCCGGTCGACGTCCGGCTCTGCCCCGGCGAGTTCGCGCTTCGGCTCGGCGCCGCGCAGACGAGCCATATCGGCGGCCACACCTTCCTCAACGTCATCGACCGGCCGCTGCGCGACTGGCGGTGGATCGCCAAGTCGGTCGAGGACCGGATCCTGGGCGGGCTGATCCTGGCGCTGATCTCGCCGGTCATGGCGGCGATCGCACTTCTGATCCGGCTCGACAGTCGCGGACCGGTGCTGTTCCGTCAGAAGCGCTACGGCTTCAACAACGAGCTGATCGAGGTGCTGAAGTTCCGCACCATGTACCAGGATCGGTGCGACTCCGCCGGCGAGCAGCTCACGCAACGCAACGATCCGCGCATCACGCGCGTTGGTGCGTTTCTGAGGCGCACCAGCCTCGACGAACTTCCGCAGTTCCTGAATGTGGTGCGCGGCGAGATGTCGATCGTCGGACCGCGACCGCACGCGCCGGCAGCAAAAGCTGGTCGCCTTCTCTATCAGGAGGCCGTCAGACACTACGATTCACGACACCGGGTGAAACCGGGCATCACGGGATGGGCGCAGATCAATGGCTGGCGTGGCGAGACCACCACTCTCGAGCAGATACGGAAGCGTGTAGAGCATGACCTTTACTACATCGAGCATTGGTCGATCGCCCTCGACCTCCGCATCATCGCCCGGACCGTCGTCGGCGGCTTCACCGGCCACAACGCGTTCTGAGAGGGAACGCGGCGCGGCTGCCGTCCGTTGCCTGTGGCTCACGATGGCTGACCCCGAGCCGCGCCATAACGGTCAGTACGTCTATTCCGGCGGCCTGATCGATTCGGTGGCGGCGGCCGGCGGCGACGTCGAGGTACTGGGGCTCGGCCGCTCGGAGTCGTCGCGGGCCAGCGGCGAGCGCTCCAAGCACGTCGTGTGGTGGCTGCCGGACGACAATCCGCATTCGCGCTGGGGCAGCCTTGCCTCGACCCTGCCCAATATCGCCTACCGCTGCCGGACCGCGGGCATGCGACGCATGCTGCAGAAGCTGCTGCGCCGCGACGCCTGGGACGGCATCATCTTCGACGGCATATCGGCCGGTTGGGCATTGTCCGCCGTGCTCGATCATTATGCCGGCCGCGAGCGCCCTCGCCTCATCTACGTGTCGCACAACCACGAAGGCAGCGTCCGCAGCCAGATTGCCGAGAGCCAGCCGCTGTTCCTCAAGCGTCAGGCCGTTCGCCTCGACGCGCTCAAGGTGTGCCGCCTGGAACGCGAGCTGGTCGATGCCGTCGATTTCGTCACCGCCATCACGCACGAGGACATGACCCTCTATCGCCGCGAACATGGCAGCAAGCCGATGGACGTCCTGACGCCGGGTTATTGCGGGCGACGGATCGGCGAACGGCGGATCTCGGCGGCCCTGCCGCGCCGGGCCGTCATCGTCGGCAGTTTCGACTGGATCGCCAAGCGCATGAACCTCGCCGAGTTCGTCGAAGTGGCCGATCCGCTGTTCGCCGACGCCGGTGCCGAGTTGCAGGCTGTCGGCAGCGGCGACGAAGCCTTCCTGCAGCAACTACGCCAGCAGAGCCTTGCCACCCACTTCACGGGAACGGTGCCCGACATCGATCCCTACCTCGACCAGGCCCGCATCGCGATCGTGCCCGAACGGTCGGGCGGCGGCTTCAAGCTTAAGGTCCTCGAGTATGTCTTCAACCGCGTGCCGGTGTTCGCCCTGGCCGGCTCGTTTGCCGGGGTGCCGCTGCGTCACAACGACAGCGCCATGCTCTATGCCGACCACGCCGCCCTCGCCCATGGCGTGCTCGAAGCGATCGACGACGTCGAGCGGCTGAACCACCTGCAGGAGCGGGCGTGGGCCGCCTGTGCCGACAGCTTCGACTGGTCGAGCCGCGGCTACCAGATCGTCTCGGCTATCGCCAATTCATGACCCCCGCATTTCCAGCCGCCGGCGCCGCGCCGCGCCGGCTGGACTTCATCGACACCGTGCTGGTGGTGACCTTCCTGCTCGGCCTGTATCTCGGCGTATCGTTGGCGATTTCGGCCAAGGTGCCGCTGACCTGCGCGCCATCCGGCCTTGCCGGCGTCATCATGCTGTGGCGGCGCCGCGACCAGATCGTGCCCAAGCACCTCGCCGGGCTGCTATTGGTGGTCACGGTCTATCTGTGCTCGGTCCTGGCGGCCAGCGACTACTCATTCCTCAGCAAGCGCTTCACCGGCTTGCTGCAGCTCACCTACTCGCTGGTCATCGCCTACGCCATGTTCTTGACGCTGCTGCACGGTGACCGGCGGCAGATCGCACGCATCCTGCTGATCTTCTGTCTTGCCATCATCGCCGGCTGCCTGCTGGAGAACTTTGCCGGCCTGCGCCCCTTGAGTGACGCCGTGCGCGAAAGCCTCTATCAGACCGACCAGGTCTATGACGCCGACCTGCGCGACCAGATGCTCTACGGCCGCATCCGCCCCAAGCTCTTCACCTCGGAGCCGTCGGCGGTGACCTTCGCCTACACCCATTTCAGCGCGGTCTGGCTCGTCGTCAGCCCATGGCGATACAAGCTGCTGGTCTATTTCGGACTGATCGCCATGGCGCTGGTCGTGCTGCCGGGGCCGACGCTTGTTCTGATGGTGTTCCTGACCGCCCCCTACCTGGTTTTCCTGGCCGGCACCCGGCCGGGCGGCAACACCTCGATCTCACGGACGGTTGGCGCGCTGGCTGCCGCGGCAGTCCTCGTCGCCGCGGCCGTCGTGTTCGGCAGCATCTTCTTCGCCGAGCGCCTGAACGAGCTGGCGACCGGACGCGATGCCAGCTTCTTCTATCGCTTCACCGGGCCGATGCTGGTGGCTTTCGACATGTTCCGCAATTTCCCGTGGGCTGGCGCCGGCCTGACCGGCGAACCGTTCATCACAGACAATGTGATGAATGTCTATATGAACTCACCGTCGTTCCAGGCGGCCTGGCGCATCAGCCGTATCGCCGACGTGTTGACCAACTACGTCTGGCTGCACTGGATCTACCTCGGCCTGGTCTGGGGCGTGCTCACCCTGATCGCGGTGTCGGTGTGGTTGCGCATGCTGGGCGTCCCCAGCGTGCTCTATTGCTGGTCCGTCTGGATCATCCTGGGCCAGGCGTCCGGCTCGTATGTCGGACCCAAGACGTGGAGCGTGATGCTGATCGCAGCCGCGGCGTCGATCCTGGCGGTCAATACGCCGGATCAGCAACGCACGGGACGGCCGAGGATGGTCACCCAGCCCAGCCTGCGATTCTTCAACGCCCGACCGAAGGCGCTTGCGTCTTAGTGCCGGCGCGGGAGGTGGCCCCGTCGGCATACTTGCGCGGCCAGTTCCAACGCGTATGGATGCAGCGGGCGCGTGCCCGGCCATTCACGGCCACATCGGCGGCGGCGATCGCTGCAACACTTCAACGCAGGGCCTCACCAAATCGACCGGCAAGGAAGTGCCGCCAAAGCAATTCGGGTAGCAGTCCGAACGACTGCCCTCAGCGCGCCAAATCGCATTGACCGCTCATAGACGGGCTCGGACGGTCCGATCAGTCGTCGTCATGGGTCCAGGGGTTGAGAGACAGCACGGCGCGCGAGAGGGCGATCCCGCCCGGTGGCGGCGCTTCCGCCTCGAGCGACACGCCAGCTCTGAAGTCGATGGATAATCCTCCGAGCGTTGGGAGTTGCTGGATTGCCGCCCACACGAAAAAGGACCTCCCCAGCGCAGCTGGGGAGGTCGTGGCCGCCCTGTGGCGGCGTCAGAGTAATCAAGGCTTTTAGCCATCTCCCCTTCGTGGGACGTGCGAAGGGGAAGCCAACCTGTTGCTAGGCCACCGCCCGCGGCGCTTCCGGAACGACGTTGTCGACGTACCATCGGTAGGTCGCCGCCAGTCCGTCGCGCAGCGGCGTGCGGGCGCGCCAGCCAAGCGAGGCGGCGAAACTGGTGTCGACCATCTTGCGCGGCACGCCGTCAGGGCGGCTGGAATCGAACTGGATGCCGCCCTTGTAGCCCACCACCTTGCAGATCAGGTTGACCAAGTCGACGATAGCCACGTCGGAGCCGGGTCCGAGGTTGACGATCCCCTCATCGGAATAGTTCTGCATCAGCCAGACCATGCCGTCCGCCGCATCATCGACATATAGAAACTCGCGGCGCACCGCCCCAGTTCCCCAGACATCGATGGTCGGTGCGCGCGAGCGCATGGCGGCGTGCGCCTTGACCATCAGCGCCGGCACGACATGGCTTTGCATGAGGTCGAAATTATCACCCGGCCCGTATAGGTTGGTCGGCATGACCGAGATGAAGTCGCAGCCATACTGGCGGCGATAGGCCTGGCCGAGCTTGATGCCGGCGATCTTGGCGACGGCATACCACTGGTTGGTCGGCTCCAGTGGTCCGGTGAGCAACGCCGATTCGGGTATCGGCTGCGGGGCCAGGCGCGGATAGATGCAGGACGAGCCCAGCAGCATCAGCTTCTCGACGCCGACTCGGCGCGAGGCTTCCACGACGTTGCTCTGGATCATGAGGTTGTCGTAGATGAACTCGGCCGGCCGCGTGTCGTTGGCGTAGATGCCGCCGACACGTGCCGCTGCCAGGAAGACGGCCTGCGGCTTGGCCGCCGCCATCCATTGCTCGGTCTGGTCCGGCCGGCGCAGGTCGACCTGGTCGCGCGGCGCCGCCACGATCTCGCAGCCTTCACGTTGCAGGCGGCGCACCAGCGCGCTGCCCACCAGGCCGCGATCGCCGGCGACCCAGACGCGCTTATTCCGCAGCAAATAGTTTGGGCTCATAGGCATTATTGGCTCCCATTCTCTTCAGGACGAGGCGATCGGCTTCCACCATCTCGGCAACCAGGTCGGGGAAGCTCGTGCGATGGCGCCAACCGAGCTTAGCCAGCGCCTTGGCGGGGTCGCCGAGCAGAAGGTCGACTTCGGTCGGCCGGCGATAGTTGCCGTCGATCGCGACCAGCACGTGGCCGGTGTTCTTGCAGAAACCCTGCTCGTCGTCGCCCTCGCCACGCCATTCGATCGGCCTGCCGATCTGGCCGAAGGCGAGTTCGACGAACTCGCGGACCGTGTGAGTTTCACCGGTCGCCAGCACGTAGTCGTCGGGCTGGTCCTGCTGGAGGATGCACCACATGCCCTCGACGTAGTCGCGGGCGTGGCCCCAGTCGCGCTTGGCGTCGAGATTGCCGAGATAGAGGCGCTCCTGCCAGCCGCGTTCGATCGCCGCCACCGCGCGGGTGATCTTGCGGGTGACGAAGGTCTCGCCGCGGATCGGCGATTCATGATTGAACAGGATGCCGTTGGAGGCGTGCATGCCGTAAGCTTCGCGGTAGTTCACCGTGATCCAGTAGGCATAGAGCTTGGCCACCGCGTAGGGGCTGCGCGGATAGAACGGCGTGATCTCGCGCTGCGGCGTTTCCTGCACCTTGCCGAACAATTCCGACGTCGAGGCTTGGTAGAACCGCACGTCGCCATGCATGCTCAGGATGCGGATCGCCTCGAGCAACCGAAGCGTTCCCAAGGCATCCGTATTGGCGGTGTATTCCGGAGTCTCGAAGCTCACCTTAACGTGGCTCTGGGCCGCGAGATTGTAGACTTCGGTCGGCTTAACCTCGCCCAGCAGGCGCAGGAGATTGGTCGAATCCGTCATGTCGCCGTAATGCAGGAACAGCCGCGCTGCAGCGTCGTGACGGTCACGATAGAGGTAGTCGATGCGCTCGGTATTGAGCAGCGACGAACGGCGTTTGATACCGTGGACGATGTATCCGCGGCCCAACAGGAAGTCGGCGAGATAGGCGCCGTCCTGCCCGGTGATGCCGGTGATTAGCGCAACTTTTTCTGACATGTTTGCCGACCTCTCGGGTTACGCGACGCTTCAGGAGGAATAGGCGATCCGCTCGGCCACTCGGCCCCACGAGTAGTTCTGCAGGACATGGCGCTGGGCGGTTGCCGCCATGCGTTCGAGCCGCTCCACATCGGAGACGGCGCTGACAATGGCCTCGGCGAGCGCGGACGGATCGGCGCGATCGACGAGAAAACCGTGCCGGCCACCATCGACCAGCTCGGGCAGACCATTGCGATTGAGGCCCATGACCGCCGTGCGCGAAACCATGGCCTCGAGATAGACCTGCCCCCAGGGGTCGTTCAGCATGGGCTGAACCAGCAACGTCGATTCGCGATAGAGCTGCTGCAGCTTCTCCCACGGCAGATGGGCATGCAAAGTGACGCCAGGCCGGTTGCCGACGAAGGCGCGGCTGCGCTCGTCGCCGACGATGGTCAAGCGGAGATCCGGACGCTGCCGATACGCCTGGTCGAAGGCCTCGAGCAGCAACAGGCCGCCCTTGGCCTTGAACAGGTGCTTGGCGACGAAGAGCAGCGTCGGCCTGTCGTAGCTCTTCGGCCCTTCATAAGGCTCGATCGCGCCCATGCCCGAGCCGACGGCCGTGACCTTCTCCGGCGACAGGCCGTAGTACGCGACCAGGTTGTCGCGAACATAGGCGCCGAAGGTGAAGACGTGCGAGAGACCATGCAGAGCGTCGCGTTCGGCCTGCTCGAACGCCGTCATGGCGCGTTCGTTGTAGCGGCAGACGTCGATGTGATGGGCTCGCGTCAGCGCCCAGCTGTGGTCGCAGTAAAGGTAATGCTGCACGCCCGAGGCGAGATCGCAGGCCGGCAGGTCGAAGGTCCCGGTGTGAAGCACATGGCGTGCGCCGATCCGCTTGGCCTGCTCCGCGACCTGGGCAGAAAGCCGGCGACGCGAGCGCAGCCCGCGCAGCACCTGCTCGGTGCTGACCGGTCGTCCGAGACCAGTTATCATGTCGCAGGCCGCCACACCGAGCTTCTCCAGCCGGCCCATGCAGGGCCGAATGCTGTCGACAGCGACGCCGAGACGCTCGAGTTCCTTGGTGAGGTTCGCGGGCGCTCCCGACCACGACTTCAGATCGCGCGGATCACCGAACACGCAGGTGATGGCCACGCGGTCGAAGCGCAGTGCGCCAGCGTGAGTGTCGAGAGGAGCGTTCATGTAGGGTCATGAAACATCCCACCCCTTGGCCTCGCTAGTGATTAACCTGTGACTTGGATTTCGCGCAGATTCGACGCCACAGGACGCCACAGATTGATCACGTAAGGTCGTGGTCGCGCTCCCCGATACTGCGTCCCATACCGCGACCTGGAGACGCCGTCGGATGCACGGATCGATCGAAGCAAGAGACGCCACCGATATCCCTGTCGCCACGGACGACATGATGCAGGATGCCGGCGCTGCGGCAGCGCACGACGCCGCCACGGCACACGACGTCGGCAATGCCGCGCTCGCGTTCTTCTGCCCCGACGTGACCGACGCCAGCACGTTGAAGCGCGTCCAGCAGTTCATCGACTTCGGCTACAGCGTCACGGTCTTCGGTTTTCGTCGCGAGCGCTACAACACCGATTATCAACCGCCGTGGCCCAACGTCCCGCTCGGCTTCACAACCGACCTGAAGTACTGGCACCGACTGCGCGCGCTGCTGCACGCCGTACCCGCGCTGTTCGCCAATCGCCGTACGCTGGCGCGCGCGTCGATCTTCTATGCCCGCAACATCGACCAGCTCGTGCTGGCGCTGCTCGGACGCCTGATCGCCTTCTCGCGTGCCCCGATCGCCTACGAGGTGCTGGACATTCCGGCCATCCTGATGCGCCGCGGATTCTTGCCGACATTCCTGCGCGCGATCGAGCGGTTCTGCCTGCGGCGCGTCAGCCTGCTGGTGCTGTCTTCGCCGGGCTTCCACCGCAACTACTTCTCAGCCGTGCAGAAGTACGCCGGCGACTGGTTCCTGCTCGAGAACAAGCTCTACCCCTCGCCGTCCCGCTCGCGCTCGGCGGCAATCAGGCCTTCGGGAGTTGGCCGCGGGCCGTGGGTCGTCGGCTACTACGGGCTGATCCGCGGCGAGGCCACCGTCGATCTCATCGCGCGGTTGGCTCATCGGCTGAAGGATCGCGTCATCTTCAAGTTCGGCGGCGTGTTCACCACCGTCGAGCAGGCCAAGTTCGAGACCGTGCTGCGCCGTTTCCCCAATGTCGACTACAGCGGTCCCTATCTGCCCCAGCAGGACCTCGAGCGGCTCTATGGCAACGTCGACTTCGCTTGGGCGCTCGATCTGGAGCACACCGACCACAATTCGCGCTGGCTGATGCCCTGCCGATTCTACGAAGCCGGCTACTACGGCGTGCCGTGCCTTGCCGTCCACCGCTTCGAGGTCGGCAACGTCATCGAGAAGCATCGCATCGGCTGGACGTTCGACGCCCCTCTCGAGGAGTCTTTGGTGCGCTTCTTCGAGCGGCTGACGGAAGAGGACTACGAGCTCATCCGCACGCGCCTTGCGGCCGTGCCCTCGAGCATGTTCGTCGCCAGAGAGGATGTCGCCGAGCTGTGCGAGAAGCTGGCGCGTTTCAGGCCGGGATCTCGGCCCGATTGATCATGACGCAGTCGAACTCGACCAGGCGCAGCGCGTTGTCGCGGCTGATCGGATAGAGGCCGGTGATGTCGAAGCCGCGCTCGTCGAGGTAGCTGATGGTCTCGGTGTAGGTCGGCATTCCCTTGTAGATGCAGCGGACCGACGCCTCGGTCTGCAGGGCCTTCATCGCCGGCAGGCTGCCCGCCGCGCCGCGCAGGACCTCGATGTCGAAGCCCTGGGTGTCGATCTTCAGGTAAGGCCGCGTGAAGCCGATGCGCTCGCGCAGGCCGGGCAACACGCCATCGAGGGTGCGTACCGCGACGGTCTCGGTATGGTCGGCGACGTTGAGGTCGGCATAGTCGTTGACCCGATCGTGGTCGGGCTCGAGGAACGAACTGAACTGGTCGGAGACCATGACGTTGATCTGCAGCGAGCCGTCGCTGCTGCCGAGCGCGTAACCCTCGATGTGCCACTTGGCGTCGCCGCGGCTGCGCTCGCGCAACGCCTCGACATGGCGGCTCACGGGCTCGAAGGACACGATCGTGCCGGCGTACTGCACCTTCTCGCGCAGGAAGTCGTGATACTGGCCGGCATTGGCGCCGACATCGAGCACGCAGTCGATCTCGAGCCGCGCCAGCAATTCGCGCAGATGCAGCGCGAAGTCGCGCTCCTTCATCTCCCGCAGCGGCACGATGTCGTAGCCGAACGAGCG
>JAEZIF010000391.1 GCA_023416135.1 Pseudomonadota bacterium | reverse complement strand
AAGATCGTGGCGACCAGGCTCAAGGAGTGGGGCTGTGAGGTCACGACCGGCATCGGCAAGACCGGCGTGGTCGGCACCATCCGCGTCGGCAACAACCCGCGCGCCATCGGGCTGCGCGCCGACATGGATGCGCTGCCGATGGACGAGCACAACACGTTCGATCACCGCAGTCGCCACCAGGGGCGCATGCATGCCTGCGGCCACGACGGCCACACGACGATGCTGCTGGGCGCGGCCAAGTATCTTTCGGCAACCCGCAACTTCGACGGCACGGTGCACTTCATCTTCCAGCCCGCCGAGGAAGGCCGCGGCGGCGCAGAGGCCATGGTCAAGGACGGCCTGTTCGATAAGTTCCCGTGCGAGCAGATCTTCGGCATGCACAACAGGCCCAAGCTCGATGTCGGCAAGTTCGCGATCCGCTCGGGTCCGCAGATGGCGGGCGGCGGCCTGTTCGACGTCAAGATCACCGGCAAGGGCGCCCACGGCGCGCGGCCTGAGAGCGGCATAGACCCGGTGATCATCGCCACCCAGATCATCTCGGCCCTGCAGAGCGTGGTGTCGCGCAACGTGGCCGCTCTCGATTCGGCGGTGATCTCGGTCACCCAGATGCATGCCGGCGATGCTTACAACGTCATCCCGCAGGAAGCCGTGCTTCGCGGCACCATCCGCGCCTTTCGCAAGGAGACCATGGCGTTGGTCAAGGAGCGCATCGAGACGATCTCCACGGGCATCGCCCAGACCCTGGGCGGCAAGGCCGAGGCGGACGTGCGGGTGGTCTTCCCGCCGCTGGTCAACGACAAGGACTCGGTAACATTCATCGCCGACGTGGCGGCCGAGATCGTGGGCGAGGAGAACATGAACCGCGAGGGCCCGTTCGTCATGGCCTCCGAGGACTTCTCCTACATGCTGGAGAAGGTGCCGGGCGCCTTCATCAACATCGGCAACGGCGGCGGCGAGGGCGGTTGCGAGGTCCACAATCCGGGCTACGATTTCAACGACGAGATCATCACGCTCGGCGCCACGCTGTGGTCGCGTGTGGTCGAGAAGAAGCTTGCCAAGGATGCGCGGTAGGGCATGAGCGACACCACGGAACCCAGGTTGGGCGGCATAGGGCGCTGGTTGCTGCGGGATCTGCCCTACGCCGTCATGTTGCTGCTCGCCGTGGGGGGCCTCGTTCTGGCCAGCTTCCGCGGGCCGACGACATATGTCTATTGGATGGCGCTGGCGCCGATCTATGCGTTGATCGTCATCGCTTCAGGCTGGCGGCAGCTCGAGACGGGGGCCGAGCGCATGCGGCTGGTGGTGACCCAGGTATTGCACTGGGCCGCCTTCCTGGGCGCGATGTGGCTGATGTTCCTCCCCGAGGTGAGTGGCGTGGTCAACCTCAACGCCACCAGCCTGACCCTGCTCATCCTGCTGGCGCTGGGAACCTTCGTTGCCGGCGTGCATGCCGCGGTGTGGCGGATCAGCGCTGTCGGCGTCTTCCTGGCGCTGTCGGTGCCGGCGGTGGCCTGGGTCCAGGAATCGGCCATGCTGCTGCTGGTCGGCGCGGTGCTGCTGATCCTGGTCGGCGCCGCTTTCTGGTGGATGTGGCGGCGAGAAAGCCGAGCCTGACCTGCAACGAGGCCGAGGCGTCGGTCGTTTCCTGCTGGACCGTAGGGAGGCCTCGATGACCAAGCAGGTGATGAAGCCACGGCGCAAGGCCAAGCTGCCCCAGGCACCGCCCATGGACGCTCGCCACAAGCGCACCCTGATCGTCGTGGCCGACGGCGCCCGGGCCCGCTTCTTCGAGCCGCGGCATGATGCCCGCACCCTCGCTCCCGCCGCTCAAGCCGACATGGTCGCTCCCGAAAGCCGGATGCAGAACCAGGAGATCGTTTCCGACAAGCCGGGCCGAGGCTTCGGTTCGGCCGACGCCAGCACGCATCGCCACGCCTTCGAGCCGCAGCATGATCCGCACAAGCTCGAGAAGCACAACTTCACGGCGGAGCTGGCGCGGGCGCTGGACGGACTGTGCGATCAGTACGATCGTCTGGTCGTGGTGGCACCGCCCCGCAGCCTTGGCGAACTGGATGCCCTTCTGACGCCGCGGGTGAAAAAAATGGTGAGCCATCAGATCCCTAAGGATCTGACGGGTGTCAGCCCATCTGACTTGTGGGAGGCCCTGGATAAGGTGCTGCCGACGCCTGTACTTGCCTAGCCGAACTCAATCCGGCTGATCGAGCGTGCGGTCGACGCGCTTGTGCAGCGACTTCACCTCCTGCCGCATGACCTTGGCACGATCCTGCAAGCGACGGCGTGCGCGTCTGAAGGCGTCGCTTACCGCAAACTGCGGATCGGAGAAGCGGTCATCAAGGCCGGGCGTGCGATCGATATCGACCGTGGTTCCGCCGGGCATCTTGATGTGAACGGTGACCTCGTACGGACCGCCGGTGCGATGGTTGCCGTCAGGCACCTTGAACACGACGTGGCAGGCTGTCATGCGCCCAAAAAAGTTCTCGAGGTGGTCGGCCTGTTCCTCGATGAGTTGCCGGATGGCGTCGCTGGAGGGGGTATTCTGAAAGGTAATCCTGAGCGGCGTATGCATACGGTCCTCCTTCGTTCGGGCGTTCATTCAAGAACGCGAGGCGCGTGGACCAGTTGCAAGCCTACCACTTGCGCCGTCGTCGAGCAGGCAAAAAGGGGCTAATCGCCGGCGACCACGGCCGTGGTGCCGTCAGGCGAGGCCGCCTGCGCGACGCGGTGGGTCACCATGCGTCGATGCAGGGCGCGGATGGTGTCGCTGCCGCGGGTCAGGCAGAGCCAGGGAAACAGGCCGTGCACGAAGCAGGCGACGGCACCGACCAGCATGCTGCTGCCGAAGCCGAAGGCCGAACCCATGTGCTGGAGATAAGTTTCGTTGACCGTGGCGGGATGGTCGGTGAAGCGGCGAATCATTGCTGCGATTCTAGGCGTCGGTGCGGAAAACGGCTTGCTAACTCTGCGCCGCTTGCGGCTAATTTGAGAAACTAGTTCCAAGGAAATGGCGATGGGCGCAAAAATTGCACTGGATTCCTTTGACAAGAAGATACTGGATTGCCTCCAGGACGAAGCCGACATGGCTTTGGCCGAGATCGCCCGGCGCGTCGGGCTGTCGACCACGCCGTGCTGGCGACGCATCAACCGCCTGCAGGAAGCCGGCATCATCAAGGCCCGCGTCGCGCTGCTCGAGCGCAAGGCCGTGAATGCCGGCGTCACGGTCTTCGTGGCCGTGCGCACCAACCAGCACACGGCCCAGTGGCTCGGCCGCTTCGCCAAGGCGGTCGCATCGTTCCCCGAAGTGATGGACTGCTATCGCATGAGCGGCGAAATCGACTATCTGATCCGCCTGGCACTGCCCGATATCGAGGCTTACGACGCCTTGTACAAACGCCTGATCGCCAAGGTCGAGCTGAGTGACGTCACCTCGATGTTCGCCATGGAAGAGATCAAGTCGACGACGCGGCTGCCGCTGAACTATCTGCCGTAGGCGCGATCGAGGGCCTCGAACGATCGATGGGCGGCAAGCTCGCCGAACAGCTCGGCGAGGCCACGGCAACTATGGCCGTCGCGCCATCCCATGGCGACCCGCAGGAAGGGCTCGCCCTGCCGGGGGGCGGGCTCGATCAGCTCGAAGCGGTGGCCGCGGAATCCGAAAGAGCCACCCTTGGTCAGCAGCAAGCCACGCCGCTCGCTCTCCGCTTCGACGATCTCGGCCAGGCGGCGGTAGCGTGGAGGTGACGGCTCCTGAAGCTGCAGGGCGCAGAACGGGCCATCGGCGCCGGCTCCCGAACTCGAAGGATGGCAGTGCGGCCCGAACACGGCCGAGCTGCCGCCGATCGAGCGGGCCACGGCACGATTGTTGGCGAAGATGGCCGAGACGTAGTTGTCGACGTAGGCGCGGTCGAGGAACCACGGAGCGGAGAGGGCGGACAGCTCGTCGAGCGTCACGCCCGTCGCCATCAGGCCGCGCAACTGTCTCAGGCGGCTGGCCACTGCGGCGGCGCTCTTGCCGGCGCTGTCGCGCACGAGGATGCGGGCGATCCCGACATTGGCCAGCTCCAGCCCCGCCTGGTCGAGCTTGAGGCCGGAACTGAAGGCGATCGCGAGCTCGCAATCGTCGCTGGCGGTGGCGAGGCATGGACCAAGATCGTGTCCCGGTCCCACCATCGTGGTGTCGATCAACAGCAGGTGGCGGGCACGCGGCAGACGCTGCATGACGCCGAAGCGGCCGTTGCACCAGACCGGCTCCCTGATCACGACGTCGGCGCTGACGGCAGCGGTGCCTGCTTGCCGGAAGATGCGTCGCGGCCAGGCGCCGAGCAGCGCCGTCGTCTCGAAATAGGCGCCGGCGTGGGCGACCGACCGTGTGCGCCTGTCGCCCCATGCCTCGGCAACGAATTGCAGGAGGGTGGCTAGCGCCGCCTGTCCGCTGCGGAAGATGACCATGTCGCTGGTCCAGCCAACCGGAGGAGGCGCGTAGGTCGCGCCCCGGTCCTCAAGCAGCACCACGTCGAGGTCGCGCTCATAGCCGAAGTGCAGGCGATCACCGCAGGCGACGCGCGCGATATCGCCGGCCCGGGGACTCTTCAGGGTAGCGTCGGCGGGCCGGTGGGCGGCGCTCAGCCAAGCCTGCCGCAGCGCCAGCGCCGCCAAATCGAGATGCCGCTCCTGGGCGAGATAGTCGTTGCCGAGGGCGGCAAGATCGCCGAGAAGCGCTCCGTTCAACGGGTTGCGTCCGCTCTCGGCCGCTACACTCTCGGCGAGACGCAGCAGGTCCTGTGCGTCGTGCTCGATTGCCTCGCGAAACACCATGCCAATCAACGCTCTTCAGCTGCGTTGCGTTGCAGATGCTGGCGTCGATGGGCCAGCGCCTCTAGGATCGCCGCGGATTGCACGGCAAGACGCAGGGGAACCGGATGACCACGGGGAACAACCGCAAGAAGGTGCTGATCGTTGGCCGCATGCCGCAGGCAGGCATCGACGTGCTGAAAAAGCGCGACGACGTAGACTACGAGATCCTGGCCGATGACAGGGTCCCCTCGCTGCATCCCAAGCTCACGAACGCCAACGCCGTGACGCTGGGAGCCACGCCGTTCCGGCAGGCCGAGCTCGACGCTGCGCCTGCCATGATGGTGGTGGCCCGTCTGGGCGTCGGTTTCGATGCCGTCGAGATCCCGGCGCTCAACAAGCGCAAGATCCCGCTGATGACCACGGGCATCGCCAACTCGGTCTCGGTGGCCGAGCACGCCATGTACATGCTGCTGGCCTCGGCGAGGCTTTCCCGCAAGCACGATCGCTTCGTGCGCGAGAACATTTGGGGCGAGCGCCTGTCCGACCTGCCGTCCGACCTCGCCGGCAAGTCCATCCTGGTGGTCGGAATGGGCCGCATCGGCTCGCGCACGGTGAAGCGCTGCGTGGCTTTCGAGATGGACGTCTACGTGCTCGATCCCAACATCTCGGAAGACGACATCAAGAAGGCTGGAGCCACCAAGGTGACCGATTTGAAGGCCATCCTTCCAAAGATCGATTTCGTCTCGGTGCACTGCCCCAAGGCGCCAGAGACGGTGAACATGTTCAACGCCGAGACGATCGGGCTGATGAAGCCTGATGCCTTCCTGGTGAACACCGCCCGCGGCGGCATCGTCGACGAGGAGGCGCTCCATGCGGCGCTGACCAGCGGCAAGCTGCGCGGCGCGGGTCTCGACGTGCTCGACCGCGAGCCACCCGATCCGACCAACAAGCTGTTCGGCCTGGAGAACGTGATCTTCAGCCCGCACATGGCCGGTGTCACCAAGGAGGCGAGCGACCGCATGGCAATGACGGCGATCGAGAACATTTTGAGCGTATTCGATGGCCGGCCGAATGCGGCGAATGTCGTGAACAAAGAGGTGCTGTCGTAACACACCCTCTCGGGATGACAGACGTCAGGTTGCCATGATGTCCTCGACCTCATCATCGGTCGGGAAGCGGCCGGTCTTGCTGCGGGTGTACTTGAGCGTGCCGTCGACGGTGACGTCGAACTGGCCGGATCGGCCGACGCGCAGCTCGATGTCGGCGGCGCCCAGCTTCTGGAGGCTATCCCTCACACGGAGGGCTTGCGGCTTGTAACCTCAAGCACCGCAATATTCGATCAGGACCTTCATGCCGCAAAGATGGGTTGGTGGGGGCCGCAGGACAAGGGGGATTTCTCGATGAAGTACGGACCGCTGGGCCGTTCGGGCCTGATCGTCAGCCGCATCTGCCTCGGTGGCAACTCGTGGGGCGCCAAGGGCCGCCGCGGTTGGGGCAAGTTCGACGAAGCCGAGGCGCCGGCCTACTTCAAGCGCGCGCTCGATGTCGGCATCACCTTCTTCGACACCGCCGACACCTACAATGCCGGTCGATCCGAGGAGATCATGGGCGGCACGCTCATGAAGATGGTGAAGCGCGAGGACATCGTGCTGTCGACCAAGGTCGGCATCCGCATGAGCGACAGCCAGAACGACGTCGGCACCGGGCGCAAGCATCTGATGGCCGCGGTCGACGCCCAGCTCAAGCGCCTGCAGACCGACTACATCGACGTCTACCAGGTGCATCGCCTCGATCCCCACACACCGATCGAGGAGACCATGTACTCGCTCGACCAGATCGTGCGGTCGGGCAAGGTGCGCTACATCGGCGGCTCTACCATGCCGGCCTACAAGTTCGCCCAGATGGTGATGATCGCCGACTGGAAGGGCTATGCGAGGCCGATAGCCATGCAGAACCTCTACAATCTGATCCAGCGCGAAGAGGAGCGCGAGATGAACCGGCTGTGCCATGAGCAGGGCGTCGGCCTGATTCCGTACTCGCCGCTGGCCCGCGGCTTCCTCGCCGGCAATCGCGCCAAGGAAGGCGGCGGCGAGACCGAGCGCTCCAAGAACGATGCGCAGGTCAAGGCAGGTTCCTATCGCGACAGCGACTGGGAGGTCGTCCACCGCCTGAAGCAGGTCGCCGCGGGCAAGAATGCCTCGCCGGCGCAGGCCGCGCTCGCCTGGCTGCTCAGCAAGCCCTACATGGGCTCGCCGATCATCGGCGCCACCAGCCTCGACCAGCTCACCTCGGCCGCTCAGGCGACCGAGTTCACGGTGACGGCCGACGAGGCGAAGCTGCTCGAGGAGCCCTATCAGTTCCGCGTGTCGCCGGAGAACTGATGGCGCCTTAGGGCCGCGACGAACCAGAAAGCGAGCAGGGGCAGCACGATCGCGGCTGCCCAGAAGACCGGCGGCGCACCCCAGCGGTCGACGATCGGCGCCGCTATGGGCACGCCGATCGCTTGGCCGACGAACAGGCAGAGCGCGAACAGCGCCATGGCGGCGCCGCGCGCTTCCGGCGCCATCTGCGTGCCGTGGGTCTGCAGCGTGTTGTGCAGCATGTAGAAAGAGACGCCCGACAGCACGATGCCGGCAAACACGACCCCGGCCGTGGGGGCCAGCGCCATGGTGGCGAAGGCAACGCCCAATCCGACGCCACCCCAGATGCAAAGCCCGCGTTCGCCCAGCAGGCGCACGAGCTGGGGCGCCACCATCACGTAGGCGAAGCCGCCGGCGCCGAACGCCGCGACCGCGAGCCCGATGGCGGCGAAGCCCATGTCGAAGCGCTGATGCAGGTCGGCGCCGACGAAAGTGAAGGCCCCCCAGAAAGTGCCGCCCTCCAGCGCCACCACCAGCACGACCGTGATCACCCATCGCCGCCGCAGCACCGTCAACATCTGACCGATCATCGAGCCCTGCTGCCCGCCGGCTGGTCGCGCCACTTCGGGGTGGGCGCGCATGACGCCGAACAACGCGCCTCCCGCGGTGACGTAGATGGCCGCCAGCACCCAGAACACCGAGCGCCAGCCCAGCCAGTCGCCGAGAGCGCCGCCCAGCGCCGCGCCGGTCATCAGGCCGAGCGTCTGGCCCGTCAGGAAGCGGGCGAGCGTCGCCTGCCGGCGCTCGTAGCTGACATTGTCTCCCAGCCAGGCGATGGCCAGCGGAATGATGGCCGAGCCCGTGACGCCGGTCAGGAACCGCGCCGCCGTCAGCCAGGCAAGCGACTCCGCCATCGCGCTCAGCAGGCAGCACAAGGCGGCCGTGAGGCAGGCGATAGCGACGACGGGCATCTTGCCGTAGCGGTCGCCGAACGGGCCATGCACCAGCACGAAAACGCCGTTGGCGAACAGGAAGGCGGTCGCCGCGACCGATGCTGCGCCGACGCTGACGTCGAAGCTGGCGGCAAGCTGGACCAGCAGCGGATCGGTGACGCGCATGTTGGCGGCAGAGGCGAAGGCCGCCACGGACAACAGGACGATCGCCAAAGTCGAGGCCCGCGCCGGCAGCGGCCGCGCGGCCGAAGCGGGCGGACTCATATCAACCCGGTTAACGACTCGTCCGGCAAAAGGGAAGGACTCTTGGCGGTAGGCCGGTTCCCGATTTCGAGGGAACCGCGAGCGGCTCCGAAAAATGGGAACGCACGCACCGGAGATCTGGTTTCACAGGGCACATCTCGGTCGGCTGATTCCGGCCGAACGAGATGTGATCCAATCAGCATTGACCTATGGTGGCGGCATGTTGGAAGAAATCATGGTCCTCGTCCGCGATCCCAACGCCTGGGCGGCGCTGGTGACGCTGGTCGTCATGGAAGTCGTGCTGGGCATCGACAACCTGATCTTCATTTCCATCCTGACCAACAAGCTGCCCGAGCATCAGCGCTCGAGCACCCGCCGGATTGGCATAGGACTTGCGGTGATCCTGCGGCTCGGCCTGCTGAGCGGCGTGGCCTATGTCGCCCAGCTCACGACGCCGCTGTTCGCCCTGTTCGGCCACGGCTTCTCCTGGCGCGACCTGATCCTGATCTCGGGCGGCCTTTTCCTGATCTACAAGGCGACCAGTGAAATCCACGACCATGTGACGGTCGACTACGACACCGAGGCTGCCGGTCGGGCCGTGCAGGCCACGGTGATGGGCGTGATCGGCCAGATCCTGATCCTCGACCTGGTGTTTTCGCTGGACAGCATCATCACGGCGGTCGGCATGACCGACGACATCCCGATCATGATCGCGGCCGTGGTCATCGCCGTTGCCATGATGCTGCTGGCGGCCGACCCATTGGCCGCCTTCATCAACAAGAACCCGACCATCGTCATGCTGGCGTTGAGCTTCCTGTTGATGATCGGCATGACGCTGATCGCCGACGGTGTGGGCGTGAAGGTGCCCAAGGGATACATCTATGCCGCAATGGCGTTCTCCGCCCTGGTCGAGTCGCTCAACATGCTGGTCCGTCGCGCGGAGCGAAAGCGCCGACCGCTGAGGAGACGACCGCGCTGACAAGGCGGCGTACCGCGCACCGTCCGAGCGCGCGAATGAGATCAGGTGGAACCGCGTATGCGGTTCCACCTGATCTCATTCCGCTCTAAGGTTGTCGCCATGAAGCTCAAGGATCGCGTTGCCATCGTCACTGGCGCGGCGTCGGGTATCGGCGCCGCTTCAGCGCGGCTCTTTGCGGCCGAAGGGGCGAAGCTGGTGCTGGTCGACCAGGACAAGGAAGGCCTGGGCCAGGGCGCCGCCGACATCGAGGCGGCCGGCGGCAGTGCCATCATCATCCCGGCCGACGTCAGCAGCGATGCCGAGGCGCGTGCCGGCGTCGACCGCGTGATCGAGAAATGGGGCCGCGTCGACGTGCTTCTGACGGCGGCCGGCATGTCGGCCGGGGGAACGGTCGATGCGATCGAGGAGGCAGCCTGGGATCGCACCTTCGCCGTCAACGTCAAGGGCACCTATCTCTGGATCCACTACGCCATCAAGTCGATGATCGAAAACCGCTCCGGCGCCATCGTCACCATCGGTTCGCAGCTCGCGCAGTCGAGCCCGGGCAAGAACGCGGCGTACATCGCGTCCAAGGGAGCCATTGCCTCCTTCACCAAGACCATGGCGGTGGACCACGCGGCACAGGGCATCCGTATCAACGCGCTGATGCCGGGCGTGATCGATACGCCGATGCCGGCGCGGTCGCTCAAGCGCTACGCCGATCCCGAAGCCATGAAGGCCTTCTGGAAACACCGCCATCCCATGGGCCGCATCGGCAAGCCGGAAGAGGTGGCCCGCGCCGCCCTGTTTCTGGCCAGCGACGATTCTTCCTTCGTGACAGGCACGCTGCTGTTCGTCGATGGCGGCTGGACGGCGCACTGATGCCCAGGAAACTGACACAGGAACAGGTCGCCGGCTACGAGCGGGACGGCTATGTCTGCCCGGTCGACGCCTTCTCGCCGGAACGGGCGCACGCCTGGCGCAACAGAATGGAAGCCTTCGAGCGCGCCGAGGGTCAGAAGATGACGCGCGGCCACAATTTCAAGCCGCATCTCCTGTTCCCCTGGGTCGACGAGATCGTCCATGCGCCCGAGGTGCTCGATGCGGTCGAGGATCTGATCGGTCCGGACATCCGCCTGTTCCATCTCACGGTCTGGCCCAAGGATGCGGGCTCGGGTGCCTATGTGAGCTGGCACCAGGACGCGACCTACTTCGCCCTCGAGGCGGCCTGCCACGTCACCGCCTGGGTGGCGTTGACCGACGCGCCGGTCGAAGCGGGCTGCATGGAGGTCGTGCCTGGCTCGCACAAGCTCGGCCAGCTGCCGCATGCCGAGCTGCAGGACACGCAGAACCTCCTGTCGCGCGGCCAGACGCTGGCCGTCGACGTCGATCGCCAGCGCACGGCATTCATGCCGGTGAAGGCCGGGCAGTTCTCCCTGCATCACACCCACCTGGTGCACAACTCGCGTCCCAACCGATACCACGACCGCCGCATCGGCCTCGGCATCAGCTACATCCCGACCTGGGTCCACTGCACTTCGAAAAACCGAGTCACCGCGATGCTGGTGCGCGGCAAGGACGAGTACCGCAACTTCGACGACGAACGCCGACCGATCGAGGAGGCGGGCCCCGCCGAACGCGCCTTCCATGCCGAGGCGGTGGCGCGCTTCCGGGCGATGAATGTCGTCGAATCGGAAGAGAACAAGGTCGCCGTGGTGAAACGGTAGCCGGGGGAACACGCACATTGTCATCCCGAGCGTAGCGAGGGACCTTAAGGCAACAGGAAAGGTCCCTCGCTATGCTCGGGATGACAGCATTGTCGTAACAAGGATCGATTCATGCTCCGCTTGCCCTACCACAATCGCTATGCCTACTCGCCGATCACCGAGCGCAAGGATTACTCCTGGCCCGACGGCAAACGGCTCGCCGTCTATCTCGGCCTCAACATCGAGCATTTCGCCTTCGGCGCCGGCGACGGGCACTTGCTGACGGTGGCCGGCACGCCGCCCGATCCGCGCACCTTCGCCTGGCGCGACTATGGCAACCGGGTCGGGGTATGGCGCTGCCTGGAGCTGTTCGACGAGCTCAACCTGCCGGCGGCCCACCTGATCAACACCGCGGTGTTCGACTACGCGCCGCAGATCGTGGCGGCCCTGAAGGCCCGCGGCGATGAGTTCATTGGCCATGGCCGCACCAACGCCGAGCGCCACGGCCAGATGTGGGAAGCCGACGAGAAGCGCTTCCTCGAGGAGGTGCGCGACGCCATCGAGAAGGCGTCGGGCAGGCGGCCGCGCGGCTGGATGGCGCCGTGGATGAGCTCCAGCCATCACACGCCCGACCTCCTGAAGGAGACGGGCTTCGACTTCCTGATGGACTGGCCGGCCGACGACCAGCCGCTGTGGATGAAGACCCGCTCAGGGCCGATGATGAGCGTGCCCTATCCTATCGAGATCAACGACAGTCCGCAGATCCTGGTGCGCCATCACACGCCCGAGCAGTTCCGCGACTTCATCATTGGTCAGTTCGAGGAGCTGCTGCGCCAATCGGCGAAGCAGCCGCTGGTCTGCGGCATTGCCCTGCACACCATGATCGTCGGCCAGCCCTATCGCCTGCGCATGCTGCGCGAGGCCTTGCAGCACATCGTCAATCACCCGCAGAAAGACAAGGTCTGGTTCACGCGCCCGTCGGCGATCTACGATCATTGCGCGGCCCTGCCTAAAGGCACTTTGGTGCCGCCGCCGGCGTGACTTCCAGCATGAAGGAGGAAACAAGCGATGGCCGTAGAGATTCTCGAGATCCATCACACCGGCGTCCGCGTCGATGATGACGGCGCCAAGCTGAAGGCGACGCAAGACTTTTACGCCGACGTGCTCGGCCTGCATTGCGACAGCGGTCGTCCGACCATTCCCGGCATCCCGGGCGCCTGGGTCAATGTCGGCGAGGTCGGCCAGATCCACCTGATCGGCGGCAAGCAGCCCTCGCCGGTGGCCAAGGGCCCCGGTGAGGATCCGACACGGCCGCACGTCGCCTATGCCGTCAGGAGCATCAAGGAGACGCGGGCCGAGCTCGACCGCATGGGCGTGAAATACTGGGTGATCGAGGGGCTCGTAAGCCCCGATTCCACGCAGCTCTTCATGAACGATCCTTGCGGCAACATGGTCGAGCTGCACCAGTTCGATACCTGCCGCTGCCGCGCGAGCAACCGCGTCAAGGCCTAGGCGGCGGTTGAAGCCCGCTGCCGTCACCGATTGGCTGGCCGACGCCGGCCTGCGCAACCTGTCGCTCGACGACATCGTCGATGGCTTCGCGCGTCGCCTGAACGAGATCGGCGTGCCGGTCACGCGGGCCTTCGTCGGCATGAACACACTGCATCCCATGGTGCGCGCGCGTAGCCTCATCTGGGAGCGCAACGCGGGGCTCGGGGCACGCTTCGAGTTCCAGCACGAAGAGTTCGGTGCGCCGATCATCCAGCAGAGTCCCTTCCTGCCCATGATCAGGCATGGCATCGCCGAGCGCCGCTATGACCTGACCTCGCCGCCGCCCGAGGAGGAGTTGCCGGTGTTCGACGAGCTGCGGCGGGCCGGCATGACGGAATGGCTGGGGCGCGTCTTCCAGTTCGGCGAACTGGCTCCAGCCGACCCCGATCGCATCGGCGAACTGGTTTTCGTCTGCTCGCTCACCACCGATCGGCCGGGCGGCTATTCGGACGCCCACATCGAGGCGATGCGGTCGCTGCTGCCGGTCTTCGCCCTGGCCGCCAAAGCCCAGACCATGCGCGCCGTCTACCGGGGGCTGCTGTCGGCCTATCTCGGCCACGATCCGGCGACCCGCGTGCTGGCCGGCACGGTGCGCCGCGGCGAGGTGCAGGGTGTGGAGGCGGTGCTGTTCTTCACCGACCTGCGCGGCTTTACCGCGTTGGCCGATACGCTGCCGGGCCAAGACCTGATCATGCTGCTGGACGACTCCCTGGACTGCATGGTGCGGCCGGTCATCGCGCACGGCGGCGAGGTCCTGAAGTTCCTGGGCGACGGGCTTTTAGCCATCTTCCGGATCGAGGACCGGCCTCGCGCCGAGACCTGTGCAATGGCGCTCGAAGCGGCCAAGGAGGCGCTGGCGTTGATGGCGGGCCTGGCCGAGTTTCGCCGCGCCCGCTCGCTGCCGACACCCGACCTCGACATCGCCTTGCACATCGGTCACGTGAACTATGGCAATGTCGGCGCCGACGCGCGGCTGGACTTCACGGTGATCGGGCCTGCCGTCAACGAGGCTGCGCGCATCGAGCGACTCTGCGACACGCTTGGCCGCCATCTCCTGATGTCACAGGCCTTCGCCCGCGCCGCCAACCGCGATGAACTGATGTCGCTCGGCCGCCATCGCCTGCGGGGCGTGCGCGAGGAGACGGAATTGTTCGGGCTCGTCCCTTGACGGATCAATACCGCCAGAGCGCGACCCCGCCCTTCATGCCGGCATCGTTGGAGACGATGGTGACGTCGGGGTCGAGCTCGAAGTCGATCTTCTTGGCGTTGCCGCCGCCGACATAGAGGTGATCGAAGGTGGTGAGGCGGCGCAGGGTGGCGATCGCCTTCTTGACCCGCTTGTTCCAGCGCGCGCCGCCGATCGCCTTGCGGGCGGCGTTGCCGAGCTGCTCGTCGTAGGTCTCGCCGTGGCGGAAGGGATGGTGCGACATCTCCAGATGCGGTGCCAGATGTCCGTCGAGATAGAGGCCGGTGCCAAAGCCCGTACCGAGCGTGATCACCATCTCCACGCCCTTGCCGGCAATGACGGCGAGGCCCTGCAGATCGGCGTCGTTGGCGAGCCGCACCGGCTTGCCGAGCGCGATGTCGAGCTCGCGGGCGAGTTCGTAACCATGCCACAGGTCGTTGCCGAGGTTGGGCGCGGTCAGCACCCGGCCTTCGCGCACGACTCCGGGGAAGCCCACCGAGACACGGTCGAAGGGCGCGAGCGGCGTCACCATGCCGACCAGGACCTTGATGACCTCCTGCGGCGGCGCGCCGACCGGGGTCGGCAGGCGAACGCGTTCGGTGACCATTTGGGCCGCTTCGTCGATGACCGAGGCTTTCAGCCCCGTCCCACCGACGTCGATCGCCAAGGTGAGCCGGCGCGCAGTAGGCTCGCTCCCCGCGCTCTGCACGTTGGCCATCCCTGCCGCTACTCCTTCCTCACTTGCCGACGACGGTCACACTGACATAGTCGCGGCGCAGTGTCGCCAGCGGCTTGCCGGACATCAGATGGGTCTCGATGGCCTCGAGCGAATGGCCCGTGGTCTCGGGTACCTTCATCAGCGTGAAGACGATGCCGCCCAGGCAGATGACCGCGAACACCGTGAAGGTGAAGGCGAGGCCCGGCCCCGCCAGCATCAGCGGGAAGGCGAAGACCACCACGAAGTTGAAGCCCCAGTTGCTGATCGAGGCCGTGCTCATGCCCGGGCCACGCACTCGCAACGGGAAGATCTCCGACATCATGACGTGCGGCAGCGGCCCGATAGCGATCGCGAAGGAGGCGATGTAGAGCATCAGCATCGCGATCACCAGCCACGACGGCACCAGGGTCGGGTTGGTGACCGCGAGCGCGATGATCAGCATGGTCGTGGCGGCGCCGGCGAAGCCCAGCACCAGCAGCGGGCGGCGGCCCACCCGGTCGATCAGGAACATCGCCAGGATGGTCGTGGCGAAGTTCACCGTACCGATGCCGACGGTGGCGAGAATGCGCGTGTCGGCGCTGCCGAAGCCGGCATGATTGAATATCTCCGGTGCGTAGTAGATCACGGCGTTGATGCCGCTCAACTGCTGCAGGAAGAACAGGCCAACCGCCACGATGACGGCCGGCCGGATGCGCGGCTCGAGCAGCGCCTTGTAGCCGGCGCTGCGTCCGACTTCCGCCTTGGCCGTCGCCACCATCTCGTTCAATTCGGCGTCGACGTCCCAGCGCGCGTCGCGCAGCCGGCGGAGGCTCGCCCGCGCCTGGTCGGCGTGACCCTTGAGGATCAGCCAGCGCGGCGATTCCGGCAGGAAGGCGAGGCCGACCAGGAACAGCACGCCCGGCACTGCACCCAGGCCGAACATGTGGCGCCACATGCCGTCGCCGCTGATCACAAGGCCGGTGAGATAGGAGACGAGGATGCCGATGGTGATGGCAAGCTGGTAGGTCGATACCATCGCGCCGCGACTCTTGATCGGAGCGGTCTCGGAGATATAGAGCGGCGCGCCCACCGCGGCGAGGCCGATGGCGACGCCGAGCACGAGTCTCGCTGCGATCAGCATCCAGACCGCGGTGATGGCGCCCGCGATCAGGGCGCCGACGGTGAACAGCGCGGCCGCGAACATGAGGACGCGGCGGCGGCCGAACCGATCGACGATCGGGCCGGCGAAGATCGCGGCAATCAGGGCGCCCAGCGGCACGGCGGCGGTCATGAAACCGCGCACCGCCGGCGACATCGGGAAGTCCTTGGCGAGCAGCGGTTCGGCCACCGCGATCACGCCCTCGTCGTAGCCGAACAGGAATCCGGCAATTGCTGCTACGCCAGCGAGAAAGTAGATCATGGGCGAAACCTCAGAAGTTGATGACCGTCTTCAGGCCCAAGACCCAGACGTCCTTGTTGATGACGCTTCCACCCGGGCTGTAAATGTACTGAAGGTTCGGGCGGATCTGGAACCCGGGGACGGGCACGAAGGTGTAGTCCAGTTCGAAGACGTACTCGGAATCCTTGACCGGCACCGGCCCCAGCCCGAGCGCGTTCTGCAGCATCGCGACCTGCGTGATGCGCTGGTTCTGGTGGGTGGTGCCGACGGCAAAGGCGATGGAATCGTTGGGCCGCGATTCGAAGGGCCCGACATACCAGAAGCCGCCCGCGATCTGCCGGTCGGTGGTCGCTGTCACGGTGTCGGCGAAGGCGGCGTTGAAGAACAGGCGCAGGCCGCGGTTGGGATCCTTCTCGCTGGTGCGGATGATCTGCTGCTGGAAAGCGACATAGGCGCCGTACATGCCCGTGCGCGTCGCCGCCGGCTGCTTGGAGAAGGCGATGAGATTGCCGGCGTAGTCGTAGATCGTGTCGGGTTGCTGGCCCGACGAATACCATGCACCGAACTTGTAGCTGCCTTCGAGGCGACCGCCGGCGAACTTCGGGTTCCACGCGATCTCCACCGGCACCAGCACGCCCGTCGAACCCTGGTACCAGACCGGCCAGAGCTTGTTCTCGTAGCCGAGGTACTGCTGATTCTGGTCGTAAACGCCGATCTGGTAGTGGCCGAAGCCTTCGAGGTTCACCTTGACGCGGGTTCCCCACTGGCTGATCGGCCAGTTGAAAATATAGCCGCCGGCGATGTTACCGGGCTGCGAGCCGCAGAAGGTCAGATTCTGGAAGTCGCAGGGGAAGGTGGCGAAGTCGCCGCCCATGGAGACGCGGCCGAACTTCCAGTTGATCAGGTCGTTCAGGTATTTCTGCTCGAACCACATCTGGGTGAGGCGGACCGTCTGGCCGCGGCCCCAGACCTCCTGAACGAGCTGGAAGGTCCCGAGCTGAGCGTCGTCGACGAGGTTGCGGCCGGCGCGCGACGTATAGGTGATCTGGATCACCGCATCCTTCAAGCCGACGATGCGCTCGAGATCGAACGTGGTGCCGACCGCGACCTGGTCGGTGTAATCGACGAGCTGCTTGGTGCCGCCGCCCAGGTTGTACGCAGTCTCGCTGACATAAACGAGCTGAAGGTCCACGCCTGTTTCGAAAAGCTTGTGGCGCCACTCCATGTCGCCGAACACCCGCGGCTCAGCAGGCCGACGCGCTGGCTCGGCGCCGGCGGTGCCAATACCGACCAGAAAAACGACAAGCGCAAATCCGAGCGCTGCGCGAAAACGCGAGGGGGTGGATCTCAGCAGCGTGCGCATCGTGCGCTCCTGCTGTGCCCGACTGGTGGCCGATGATGAAGTTAGAGGCGGCTGCTGAGAGCAGGCGCTGGCGCAGCAAGACGCTCTTGGTGATCCAAGCCGACCATCGGTATCCCCCGCTCAAATTCACGGCCCCCGGTCGCTCTTGCAATCGCGCCCGAACCGTACGCTTTTTTACACTACCTTTTTTGCACGGCAAGGAATAACTTCGACGTGTGCGGATTCCCCACCAGACAAATTGTGAACGGCAATCGTCCGGCTGCGAGCGAGGCAGCCACGCGATTTTTGCCTCGCTTCACCTTCGAAGAGGTCTTTCGTGAGCAAAAGAATCACCATCGGCAGTGCATCATCCGCCGAGTACTTCCATTTCCTGCAGGGGATGGTGCTATCGGTCCGTGACAAGCCGCAGAGCAAGAACATCGACATTTGCCTGTACGATCTCGGACTGACCGACGAGCAGCTGGCGTGGCTCAGTGGCTACGTCAACAACGTCGTCAAGCCCAAGTGGGAGTACGGGCTCACCGAGAAGTCCGGCATGCGTGATCCCTTCCGGGCGATCCTCGCCAAGCCGCTGATGCCGAAATACTTTCCCGGCTACGACATCTACATGCATCTCGACGCCGACGCCTGGGTGCAGGACTGGTCGGCAGTGGAGATGTACCTGAAGTCGGCCGAGAGCGGCGCGGCACTCGCGATCGCGCCGGAGATTCATCGCGCCTACGCGAACAACTATGCGTCGAGCAACGAGTTCCACGACTTCGTGGTCGAGCTCTATGGCGGCACCTGGGGGCCGGACTACGTCAAGAAGTACAGCTTTTATCCCATCCTGAATGCCGGCGTGTTCGCCATGCCGAAGGAATCGCCAATTTGGAAGCTGTGGGCCGACAACATCCAGGTATCGCTGGCCAAGAGCCACCACCATTGCATCGAGCAGGCGGCACTGAACCTCGCCGTGTTCGAGCATCCCGAGCTCTTCCACTTCACGCAGCCCGACAAGAAGAACATCCAGTTCCTGCCGGCGACCTGCAATTGGCTGTGCCACCAGAGCCTGCCGCTCTATGACAAGGCGACCAGGCAGTTCGTCGAACCCTACCTGCCGCATGCACCTCTCGGCATCATCCACCGCTCGTCCGACGACTTCAAAGACAAGAAGGAAGCACCCATTCATACGACGGACAGCGACAGCGTGGTCTGCAATCTGAAGTACAAGGAAGGCGTCTACGATGCGACGGTGAAGTCGATCGAGCCGGAGAAGCTGAGCGACTGGCAGGGGCGCGGTGGCAAGAAGTACTGACCTGAAGGCCGCGGCTTCGGCCGGGCCGACGGGAGCCTCCACACTCGCGGCAGCAGCGCCACTCCTGCTGCTGATCCTGGTCGACGCCATCGGCTTTGCCATGCTGACGCCGCTGCTCGCGTCGGCGCTGGCCGACGGCTCGGACGAGGGCATCGCGAAGGGCCTGTCGCCGACCCATCGGCATCTGGTCTATGGTATTGCCACCGGCCTCTATCCGATCATGACCTTCTTCGGCGCGCCGATCCTTGGTCAGCTTTCGGATCGGCTGGGCCGCAAGACCATTCTGCTGATCTGTGCCGCTGGCATTGCGGCAAGCTACGTAGTGATCTCGGCGGCCTTCGCCTGGGGCTCGATCACGCTCCTGATGGTGGGCCGCATCATCGGCGGCCTGACGGCCGCGAGCCAGGCCGTGTCGCTGGCCGCCGTAGTCGACGTCTGCCGGCCGTCCGCCAAGGATTTCTGGCTCAGCATGGGCTTGCTCTGTTCCTCGCTCGGTTTCGTGCTGGGACCGGCGCTGAGCGGGTTTCTCTCTGATACGGCTATCCTGCCGTGGTTCAACCTGCTGACGCCGCTCTATGTGACGGCGGCGGTGGCGGCCGTGAATGTGCTGATGTTGCTTCTGCTGTTCCACGATCGCCGCCAGCTCGCCGCCTCGTCGGCGCCGGTTTCCCTGATCAGCGGCTTCAAGAGCTTCGGCTCGGCATTCTCGAAGCCCGGCGCTCTGCGCAATATTTCCTGGGTGTTCCTGCTGCAGGAGCTGGCGTGGGGTGCCTACTTCTTTTTCGTCCCGGTGTTGCTGCTCGATCGCTATGGTGTCAGCAGTAAGGATGCGAGCTACTTCATGTCGGTGATGGGCGTGGGCTTCTGTGTGAGCTTCGCCGTCGCCATGCCGCTTTTGACCAAGTACTGCTCGACCCGCGCCATCACCAACGGCAGCCTGCTCGCCACGTCCGTGCTGATCGCCATCAGCGCCTTCGCGCCGTCGATGCTGGTGCAATGGGTGTTGATCCTGCCGATCTCGGTTGCCGTGGCCGTGAGCTACGGTGCGCTGATCATCCTGTTCACCGACACCGCCACCGAGGACACCAAGGGCGAGGTGATGGGCATCACCGCGGCGATCAATTCGCTGTCGTTCGGCAGCGTCTCGTTCCTCGGCGGCTGGCTGGAAGGGCTGAGCGCGGGCGCGCCGATCATCGCCGCACTCGTGCTCATGACCATGAGCTGGCTCGTGTTCAGCTTGCAGAAACGAACAACCTGATCTGACTTCCAAGGGGGCATGACATGAAAACTGTGATCTTGGCCGGCGGCTTCGGCACGCGGCTCTCGGAATATACCGACGACATCCCGAAGCCCATGGTGCCAATCGGCGGCATGCCAATGCTGATGCACATCATGGGCATTTATTCGCACTACGATTACAAGGATTTCGTGCTGGCGCTTGGCTACAAGGCCGACCGCGTGAAGTCGTACTTCCTCAACTACTACACGCTGCACTCCGATTTCACGATCGACATGGCGACCGGCGAGAAGTCGACGATCAATCGCACGATCCTCGACTGGCGGGTAACGCTGATGAACACGGGTCTCAACACCATGACCGGCGGGCGGCTGCGGCGGCTGGCGCCCCTGCTGAAGTACGAGACCTTCATGTGCACCTACGGCGACGGGGTGAGCAACGTCGACATCAACAAGCTGGTCGAGTTCCATCGCGGCCATGGCAAGCTGGTCACCATGACCTTGGCGCGGCCGTCGGCGCGCTTCGGTGTCGTCGAGACCACCAAGGCCCACTCGGTCAAGGCGTTCCGTGAGAAGCCGATCGACAGCGAAGGCTGGGTCAATGCCGGCTTCTTCGTGATGGAGCCGGACTTCCTGAAGTACATCAAGTCGAGTGACACGATCCTGGAGCGCGAGCCGCTCGAGCAGGCCGCCAAGGACGGCCAGCTGATGGCTTACCATCATGACGGATTCTGGAAGTGCATGGACATGAAGAAGGATGTCCAGGACCTCAACAAGATGTGGGACGACAACCAGGCGCCCTGGCGTTTCGACAGCAAGCTCAAGGCACCGGCAACGGCCTGAACCACTAACTCCCTTCCAGAGGCTTTCGACATGTTTGGAAATTACTATCAAGGCAAGAACGTCTTCGTGACCGGTCATACCGGTTTCAAGGGCTCGTGGCTGTCGGCCTGGCTGCTGAAGCTTGGCGCGAACGTCACGGGCTATGCCCTCCCGCCGCTCTACGACGAGAGCCATTTCGAATTGCTGGGGCTGGCCAAGAAGCTCCGGCACATCGAAGGCGATGTGCGCGACCGCGACCACCTCACGCGCGCCATGACGGAAGCCAAGCCCGACATCGTCTTCCATCTTGCCGCGCAGGCGCTGGTGCGCGAGGCCTATCGCGATCCGCATGCCACCTTCGAGACCAACGTGATGGGCGGCGTCAATGTCTGCGAGGCCGTGCTCAAGGCCGAGAGCGTGCGCACGCTGGTCTACATCACCTCCGACAAGTGCTATCGCAACGTCGACTGGGAATGGGGCTATCGCGAGACCGATACCCTGGGTGGACGCGATCCCTATAGCGCCTCCAAGGGCTGCGCCGAGCTGGTGTATGCCGCCTACTGGACCTCGTTCATCTCGAAGTCGAAGCGAATCAACGCGGCTTCGACGCGCGCCGGCAACGTGATCGGCGGTGGTGACTGGGCCAAGGACCGGCTCATTCCCGACTGCGTCCGTGCGCTGCGCAAGAAGGAAACGATCGAGATCCATCACCCCGAATCGACGCGGCCATGGCAGCACGTGCTGGAGCCCCTGGGCGGCTACCTGCATCTCGGCCGCGAGCTCGGCGGACCCAAGGGCGCCGACTTCTGCGAGAGCTGGAACTTCGGGCCCAACAACAGCGCCAACAAGAACGTCGGCGATGTGGTCCAGGACGTCATCCGCCTGTGGGGCAGCGGCAAGGTCGAGATCCACCGCGACCCCAACGCGCCGCATGAAGACCACTGGCTGCAGCTCAATTGCGACCGCGCCAACCATTACCTGAAATGGAATCCGACCTGGAACTACCCGGACTCGATCGGTGAGACGGTATCGTGGTACCGACGCTATGCGGAAGGTGCCGACATCTCAGCTCTCACCGAGGCGCAGATCGAAAAGTACAACAAGGACTGGAAGGCGGCGGGTCGTGATTGACGGGGTCGTGCGTCGTCCGCTGCGGCAGTTCATCGACGACCGTGGCCGGACGATGCACATGCTTCGCAACGACGATCCGCACTACCGTGTCTTCGGGGAGATCTATTTCTCCGGCGTGACACAAGGCAAGGTGAAGGGCTGGTACCGGCATCGCGAAAAGACGCTGAACTACGCGGTGCCGGCGGGTACGATTCGGGTTGTGATCTACGACGACCGCGCCGGCAGCCCGACGCACGGACGCCTCGAGGAGTACCGTCTTGGCGAGGGCGAGGCGGACTATGCGCTGCTCACCATTCCGCCGTTCCTGTGGTACGGCATACAGGGCCTGGCGCCGGGCGTCTCCATCGTCGCCAACTGCTCGGACCTGCCCAACGACCCCAACGAATCGGACCGCAAGCCCGCTGATGCGGCCGATGTACCCTATCGTTGGCCCGTCGTGGCCGCATGAGCGCCTCCCCGGCATCGACGCCTTCGTCCACGATCTTCCTCATCGGCATGGTGGGGTCGATGTCGGGCCTGTTGATCGGTTACAATACCGCCGTCATCGCACCGGCGCTGGCCTTCATCGCTCAGGACTTTGCGCTCGGCGCCTTCATGCAGGGCGTCGCTGTGTCCTCGGTACTGCTCGGCGGCTTCATCGGCGCGCTGCTCGCCGGAGCGCTGATCCCGCGAACGGGCGAACGCCCGACGCTTTGCGTCACCGCCATCCTGTTCATCGCCGGCGGCATGGGCTCGGCCTGGGCCGATTCCTTCGTGCCCTGGCTGGCGTGGCGCACCGTCTGTGGTCTCGGCGTCGGTGCGGCGACCATGGTCGGGCCGCTCTATGTCAGCGAGACGGCGCCGGCGCGCATGCGCGGGGCGCTGGTATCGACAGTTCAGCTCATGATCACGATCGGCATCCTGGCCTCCTACCTGACTGGCGCTGCCTGGACGCCGGCGAAGGACTGGCAATCGATGCTGCTGGTCGGCGCCGCCCCCGGCCTTCTGCTGCTCCTCGTGCTGTTCGCGGTGCCCGAAAGCCCGCGCTGGTACCTGCTGCGCGGTCGCAGGGACGACGCCGAGCGCGCGCACTTGAAGCTGACCGGTGGGCACGGTGAGCCGCTGCCCGCGCCGGAGCCCGTCACCGCCAAGCTGCGTTGGCAGGACCTGTTTGGCGGACGCAACCTGATGGTGCTGGTGCTGGCGACCGGGTTGTTCGCCTTCGCGAACCTGAGCGGCATCGATGCGATTCTCTACTACGCGCCGACGATCTTCGCCGAGGTGGGCTTCGGCGGCACCTACGGACCGATCCTGGCCACCGTGGGAATTGGCACGGTGAACGTGATCGCCACCGTCATCGCCATGGCCCTGATCGATCGGCTCGGCCGGCGGCCGTTGCTGATCGGCGGCTTAGTACCCATGGCGGGGAGCCTGCTCGTCCTCGCCGTCGCCCTGAGAGTCGGCCAGGGCGCCGAGTGGTCGAACGCGGCTGCGGTGGCATGCCTCGGCGTGTTCGTGCTGGCGTTCGGCGTCAGCCTTGGGCCGCTGCCCTATGTGCTGATGTCGGAGCTGTTTCCATTGGCCCTGCGCGGAGCGGGCATGGGCATCGCTTCGGCCGCTGCCTGGGGCGTCAATGTTCTGGTATCCTTGACCTTCCCCGTGCTGGTCGAGGCGTTCGGCGTGGCGCTTGTTTTCGGGTTCTACGGCCTGATCAGCATTGCCGCCCTGGCCTTCGTTCTGGCATTGGTGCCGGAGACCCGAGGCCGTTCGCTGGAGCTGATTGAAGCCAACCTGGCCGCTGGCCGGGCGGTACGCGATCTTGGCCTGCCGCTTCCCGCCCGCTCCACGGGCGGCTGATCGGGACCATCGCTGCAGTAACGAGGTACCGACGCATGACGACGCCCGCCTCCGCTTTGATCGCCGACATCGGCGCCACCAACGCCCGCTTCGCCCTGCTCGAGGGCACGGAGATCGCTGCGTCCGAGACCTATGCGGTCTCCGACTACGCCTCGCCGATCGAGGCGGCGCGCACCTTCCTGGCGGGCCCCGCCAACGGTCATTCCCCCAAACGCGCGCTGATCGCCGCAGCAGGCCCCGTCGACCGTGGCCGGATCGCGCTCACCAACGCCGCGTGGATCGTCGATTCAAAGCGCATTGCCAAGGGCCTCGGCATGACCGACGTGGCCGTCCTGAACGATTTCGAGGCGCTTGCCTGGTCGTTGCCCGCATTGCGCGCCGAACACATCGTGACCCTGGGCACCCCGCGCGCCGGCGAGCGGGGCACGATGGCCGTGATGGGGCCCGGCACCGGCTTTGGATTGGCGGCCATGGCGTTCGCGGGCGAACACGAGATCCCCCTCGTCACGGAAGGCGGGCATGCGACGTTGGCGAGCGAGAATCGGCGCGAGGATGCCATCATCCTGGCGCTACGCCAGCAGTTCCACCACGTCTCGGTCGAGCGCGTGCTGAGCGGCTCGGGTCTGATCCAGCTCTATCACGCCATCGCTCGCGTCGACGGCGAGGCCGTGCCGGAACGCGATAGCAGCGAGATCGTCGCCCATGCGCTGGCTGACGATTGCAAGGTGAGCCGTGAGGCCCTGGAATTGTTCTGCGCCTTCCTGGGCAGCGCGGCGGGCAACATCGCGCTCACGATGGGCGCACGGGGCGGCGTGTTCATCGGCGGCGGCATCGCGCCGCGCTTCACCGATTTCCTGCGCACCTCATCTTTCCGTGAGCGGTTCGAGGCCAAGGGGCGCATGTCGAGCTACCTCGCGCGCATTCCGACGGCGGTGATCGTGCATCCGATGCCGGCCTTCATCGGGTTGGCCCATCTGGCGCATGTGCGCGAGCGCGGCCACGGCCGCGATCGCAGTTGGTGACGGAAGTCAGTTCAGGAGCAGGGGAGAATGACCATGGGAACAGACTCGCGCTATCTGTCGAACAGATTGGCGATCGACGGCGGCACGCCGGTGCGCACCACGCCACTCCCGTGGGAATTGCCCGGTGCCTATTACATCGACGAAGAAGAGAAGCGCCTGGTCAACCAGGTGGTCGATGCGCGCAGCCCGTTCCGCTTCTATGGACTCAACGCGCAGGGCATGGTCGACCGGCTCGAGGCCGAATGGTGCTCGACCTTCGGCCACAAGCATGCGCTCGGCGTCAACAGCGGCAGTGCAGCGCTGCACATCGCGCTCGCCGCCTTCGGGGTCGGTCCGGGTGACGAGGTCCTGGTGCCGGGCTACATGTGGGTGAGCTGCATGAGCGCCATCGTGCGAACCGGCGCGATCCCGCGCCTGGTCGATATCGACGGCAGCTTTTGCATGGATCCGGCCGATCTCGAACGCAAGATCGGCCCGCACAGCAAGGCCGTTCTCACCGTCAACATGAGCGGCGTCATGGGACGCAACGACCGCATTGCCGAGATCTGCCGCAAGCACAAGCTGCGGCTGCTCGAGGACTGCGCCCAGGCGATCGGCGCCACGCTGAAGGGCCGTCCCGCCGGCTCGTTCGGCGACATCGGCATCTACTCCTTCCAGCTCAACAAGAACATGACCAGCGGCGAGGGCGGTCTGCTCGTCACCGAGGACGAGGATCTCTACAAGCGCTGCACTGCGCTGCATGACCTCGGCTACGCGCGCAATGAGGAGGGCCGACTCGATCCGTCGGAGGAGCGATATCAGTACTGGGGCACCGGCAGCCGCATGTCGGAGCTCGCCGGGGCCATGGCGCTCGCCCAGATGCGCAAGGTGCGCACCATCACCGGCAAGATGCGCGCGGCCAAGTGGAGGATCCGCGAGGCCATCAAGGACATTCCCGGCATCGCTCTGCGAGAGGTCGACGATCCGGCGGGCGACACCGGGCCGGTGCTGATCACCGTCTATCCGACGGCGGATGCCTGCCAGCGCTTCGTCGATGCCATCCGGGCCGAAGGCGTGCGCGGACCGGACGGCAGCCTCACCTGCATCACCATGCGCGAGTGGGGCATGCACTGGTACTTCAACATCCCGAGCCTGGTGAAGAAGCGGTCGAACGCCCATGACGGCTTCCCCTGGACGCATCCGTCCAACGCCTTCGCCTCCGGTTACAGCTACGAGCGGGGTGCTTTGCCCGTCTGCGACGACCTCAGCAACCGCGCTGCGCTGCTCACCGTCTCTTCGGTACTCGCCGACCAGGACGTCGACGACATCATTGCCGCCTTCCGCAAGGTCGGGAACGCCTTCGCCACAACCCATCTGAAGGCGGCCGAGTGATGCATCCGCTTGCTCCCATCCTGCTGAGCGACGCCCGCGCCATTGCCGGTGCGTCCGTCGATTGCCTGGTCATCGGCAGCGGCACCAGCGGCGTGACAACGGCCGTCGAACTTGCAGATCGCGGCCTCAGGGTCGCGATCATCGAGGCCGGTCCGCTGATCCTGACGGAGCATGTCGGCTCCGGTCCCTTCGCCAACCGTGAGGATATCGTTCCGCAGATCCACGATCTGGTGCGCTACGGCACGGTGTGGGCGCCGGAGAAGGACCTTTCGATGGCCAAGGTGCCGGGCGCTAAGACCAACAACAACGCATGGTCGCTGGTCGGCGGCCGCACCGTGTTCTGGGGCGGCTGCACGCCGCGCTTCCGCGACGAGGATTTCGCCGACTGGCCATACGGCGCCGACGAGATGCACGGCTGGTATGGCAAGGCCGAGCGGTTGATAGGGATGTCGGGCGGCGACACTGACAACGCGGCGCCGCCGTTCATGACCCACGCCGCGCAGGACCGCCTGCTGGCCCGCTGCGCCGACCATGGCATTCGGGCGACTCATGCGCCGCTCTGCGTCGACACGCGGGCGGTCCATGGTGGGCGCATGTCGCTCGGTTTCGATTCCTCGGTTTCCCGTCTGCTGCGTAGCCCTCATTTCGGACGCATCGAGAAGGGGGCCAGGCTCAGTCTCGCGGCCGAGACCGAGGCGGTGCAGCTGGTTGTCGACGGCAGCCGGGTGCGCTCGGTCAAGGTTCGCGACAGGACGGGCGAGACCTTCGAGATTCCGGCGCGCCATGTCGTGCTGGCGGGAGGCTGCATGCAGTCGACGCGGCTCGCCATGGCGTCGGGACTGGGCGCCGGCGATCCCATGGTCGGTCGCTACATGGGCGACCATCTGTTCCGACAGGCCGTGCTCGAGCTGCCTGAGCCGTTGAACGAGAAGTCGCTCTATATCTTCATTCCGCCGACGGAGAAGCGGCCGTTTCACGCCCAGCTCCAGGGCATGTTTCAGGAAACCTGGTACAGCCCGCTGCATGCGACTTGCTGGCTCGATGGTGATGCCGGCGGACGCTACGTGCTTTTCTACTGTTTCGGCATCAGCAAGGCCGAAGAAGCCGGACGCATGGTGCTGTGCGACGATGCCACGTCGATGCGCGACTACTGCATCGTCAACGACCGCAGTCCCGGCGACAGCCAGACGCTGGCGCAGATGGCGCTGTTCACCGACGACGTCGCCAAGGCGCTCGGCGGCAAGGTCGTGCGCACCGAGGAGAATGCCGCAGGCTCCGCCCTGCACGAATTCGGCGGGCTGCGCATGGGCCGCGATCCCGCCTCATCGGTGACCGATCCCGACGGTCGCTTCTGGCGGATCGGCAATCTGAGCTGCGCCGACGCGGCAATCTGGCCGCACCAGGGCAGCGCCAATTCGTACCTGACCATCACGGCGGTCGCGCTGCGTAATGCATCGCGGCTGGCGGCAACCATCGGGGCGGAGACGCAGGCGCAGGCAGCTCAGTGAATCCGGGACCTCGGTATACCGCCCGCGCACGCCGTGCGGCCGGAGCCGGCTGCCCGGGACTATACGAAGGTCTGCCGCCGTAAGCCTTGCCGGGAACTCCAGGGGCACCCATCTCGTTTTGCGGGTGGGGCGCCCTTGGAGGAGCATTTCAAATGTGCAGCGTGAAAAGGCTGCTCGCCCTGGCCTTCGTATTCGCATCTGTGGCAGCGTGCTCGGATCTGCAGGCCGGCCCCGGCTCGGCGAAGTCGGCGGACGAACGCCATCAAGGCTTTGGCGACTTCGGTTACGACAATATTTATCGCTACTATGGCGGCCTTTCGGCCGTCAGCGAGAAGAACACCGTCCAGCGCCAGCAGGATCGGCACGTGACGGAGAGGCAGTAGCGACGGGCTGGGCAACAATTCGCTCCGTGTTGCCCCGAGTGAGACGGCTGCTAGCTTGGGCTCGATGAGCGACGGACGTACCAGACGATCCCTTCTGCCCATGCTGGCGGGGTTTGCCTTGCCGCTGGAGGTTCTGGCGCAGCCACGCGCGTCGTGTCGTCCCGGACTGCAGCTTTATACCGTTAGGGATGCCCTCAATGATGATCTGGAAGGCGCGCTGAAGCGCGTTGCCGACATTGGCTATCGCGAGGTCGAGCTTGCAGGATTACCCGGTGTCACGGCGCGCACCTTGCGCGCTAGCCTGCAGCGCTACGGGCTGGACGCGCCGTCGATGCACGCGAGCTATGACAGGCTTCGCGGAGATTTTGCCGCTGTCCTCGAGGAGGCACGCACCCTCGGAGCGACCTATCTGGTGTGTCCGTCCGTCGATGCCGTTGAACGCGAGACGGCGGACGACTGGAAGAGGGTCTGTCGGATTCTGAACGGAATCGGACGCGCCGCCCGCAGCCAGGGCTTTGTGCTTGCCTATCACACTCACGAATCCGAGTTCGTGCCGTTTGGCAACGACGCGACACCGTTCCGTCTGTTGATGACGGAAACCGACCCGCGGGACGTCAAGGTCGAACTCGACGTCTACTGGGTCGCCAAGGCCGGATTGGACCCCGTACAGTATCTGAAGTCGGCTGCGGACCGGATCGTGCTCGTGCACCTGAAGGACTTGGCCACGGACGGCTCGACGGTGGAAGTCGGCAGCGGCGTGCTGGACTTTGAACAAATCATTCGGACGGCCCTTGTGGCCGGTGCAAAGCACCTCTTTGTCGAGCAGGATACGTCGGCTGATCCCTTGTCGAGCGTTGGAACCAGCTTCCGGTTTCTCGAGCGACTGCCTGCCGACCTGAGGCCGCAGTCGGGACCTTGAGGGGCGTCTCACTGGCGTGCCGACCCTCCCTCGGCAAAGAGGCGCCCTATCGTCCGTACACCGTGCTTTCGAAGGCATAGAAGAGGGGCAGGGACTTCACGTCGGCGAAGGGCAGCACCTGGGTGGCATAGACGCCACCGACACCTTTCTTCTGGTCGATCCAGTAGTAGGTGTTCGCGAGTCCGGCCCAAGCCAGGGATCCCGGCGAGCGGCCGGTCGGCGCCTCGGCGTTGTTGATCATGAAGGAGAGGCCCCATTGCTTGTCCATGCCGGGGAAGAACTCGGCATCGTTGGAGAAGAGCGGGGCGGCGGTCTCGAGCAGACAGACCTTGCAATCGCCCATGGCATTGTTCGACATCTCGGCGACCGTGTCTGGCTTCAGCACCGCCTCGCCTTTGTCCGACTTGCCCTGGTTCAGCATCATGCGCACGAACTTCAGGTAGTCGCCTGCCGTGCTGTAGAGGCCGCCGCCGCCCATCTCGAACTCGGGCTCCTGAGGGATCTCGATGGTGGGATCGGGCGTCAGGGCGCCGTCGGCGCCGCGATGGTGGATCCTGGCCATGCGACTGCGCATGTCGTCGGTGATGCGGAACGCCGTGCTCGTCATGCCGAGCGGGCCGAACAGATTGTCCTGCATGTATTTGCCGAGCGTCTGGCCGCTCGCCGCCTCGACCATCTTGCCGGCAAAGTCGATGTTGATGCCGTAGAACCAGCGCTCGCCGGGGTCGAACAGCAATGGCGTGGTCAAAGCCTTGTCCTGGCAGGAGATGATACCGGGTACCTCCATCGCCTCCATGTACTTGGCGATCTCGGGGCTCCAGATGTCGTAGCCGAAGCCCGCGGTGTGGGTTAGCAGATGGCGCAGCGTGATGTCGCGCTTGGCCTTGCGCGTTTTGGGCTTGCCATCGGCATCGAAGCCGTCGAGCACGCCGACGTCACCCAGCGCCGGGATCACCTCCTTGGCAGGCCCGTCGAGCGAAAGCTTGCCGCGTTCGACCAGCTGCATCGCGGCGGCGCCGGTGACTGCCTTGGTCATCGACGCGATCCATACCACCGTGTCGGGCGTCATTTCGGCCACCTCGCCAAGCATCCGCTTGCCGAAGCCGCCCTCGTAGGTCGTGCCTTTGGCGTCCGTCGCCGTCGCGACCACGCCCGGCACGTCGCCCTTGCTCACTGCATCCTTCAGGATCTTGTCGGCTGCTGCTTTCATGGCGTTCCTCCTGGTTGTGGTTATCGACATCATGGTCTTCTGGATCGCCGGCTTCCAGCCGACTTCATGGCCTACGACCGTACACGGCGCTTTCTAGGGCATGAACCAATAGTAGGTGTTGGTCGCCATCGCCACCCGCCCGGTACGTCGATGCTGTCTTCATCGTTTTCCCCCAATAACGCATCGTGCCCGGTGCCATCGCCACTCGCAACACCACTGCGAAGACAGGCGACGTACGTCGCCGCAACCCGCTATGGTGGCCCGATGTTTGTCGAAATCGACGCCGCCTCGGCGGCTTTCGCCCAGGCGCATAAGCTCCCCGGCCTTGTCGTAGGCATCGTCGATCAGGGGCGCCTGGTCCATGTCGCGGCGCTCGGGCTGGCCGACCGCGAGGCGGGGCGGCCGGTGGAAAGAGATACCGCCTTCCGCATCGCCTCGATGACCAAGAACATGACGGCGCTCGCGATCCTCGCGCTGCGCGATTCCGGCAAGGTCGTGCTCGATGCTCCGCTCGCCGAGTACGTGCCGCAGTTCGCGAAGGTGAAACCCGCCACCACCGACAGCAAGCCCGTCACAGTGCGCGATCTCCTGTGCCACGTCGCAGGCTTCGTTACGGACGATCCGTGGGGCGACCGCGCGCTCGGCATGACGCCGGCCGCGCTCGACGAACTGATCGCCACCGGCACCCTGTTCGCCCGTGCGCCGGGCCTCGCCTATGACTATTCCAATCTGGGGTATGCGCTGCTTGGCCGGGTGCTGACCAACGTGAGCGGCGAGCCCTACCAGGATTATGTGCGAGGCCTCTTCTTCGCGCCGCTCGGCATGCCGCGCACGACCTTCGACGCGATCGCGGCGGCGCGCGGGGACTATGCCTTCGGCTACCGCCTCGACGGCAAGGCGTGGTCGCGCGAGCGCATCGAACCGGACGGCGAGGTCGGCGCCATGGGCGGCCTGGTCACGACAGCGCCGGATTACGCACGCTGGGTCGCCTTCCTGCTCTCGGCCTGGCCGGCGCGCGACGATCCCGAGGCGGGGCCGGTGCGGCGGGCGAGCGTGCGCGAGATCGCCCTCTACCACGCGCCGCCCTTCCAGTCGGACCTGTCCGAGCTGCAGCCGAGCGCCTATGGATACGGCCTGATGAACGTAATCGATCGGCGCCTCGGCCGCTTTCTGCACCATCCCGGCGGACTGCCGGGCTATGGCTCGCACATGCTGATGCTGCCTGAGCGAGGCTGGGGCGTGTTCGCCTTCGCCAACCGCACCTATGCGCCGGTGTCGAAGCTGACGCCTCGGCTGGCGCAGATCATGCTCGACGCCATGCCGAAGCGCCCGGTGGTCGCCCCGTCTCAGGCGCTCAAGCGCGCTGTCGACGCCGTGGTCAGGGCCTATGCTTCGGGCCGGATCGAAGACATCTCGAAGGCGTGCGCCCCGAACTTTCTACTCGATATGCCGCCGCGCCTGCGCAACGCCCAGCTCGCCCATCTGAAGAAGAGGCTGGGCGAGGGGGCGCTCCATGCGATCGAGCCCACGCATGATCTGGCCGGAAGCTTCGCGCTGGCCTGCGCACGCGGCCGCTTGAAGGTAACGGTCCTTCTTTCACCCGACGGACAGCCCGGCATACAGAAGCTCGTCTTCGAGGACGATGTGGACGGTGGCCGGGGCGCCTGAGTTCACCCCATCCCCAATGGGGAGCCGCCATCGACGACCACTGTTTGCCCGGGCAAGCTGTCCGCTTGGCGGTAGGCGACAGCCATCCGGGCGAAGTCATCTATGCTCTCAACCATTCCGGGCGCAATACAGTTCACGCTTAAATCCGGTGCCAGTGCGACCGCCCAGCAACGTGCGTGATGGATCAGGGACCGATTTTCTGGCGGCCTAAGCATGCTGACTCCGCCCGGGGAAGTCGCGGCGAGCGACGCACTATTTGATGATCCAGCCGGCATCGTGATCATGAGCCAGCCGGAGGCCGAGTGGGCCAGAAGACCATGGGCACCGCGACGTGGCGCGCTCCAGCAAGGATCAGCCGCCGTACAGGTAGTTCGGCAGCCACAGCGTCATGCCGGGCCACAGGTACATGATCACCATGCAGGCGATGACGATCAGCATGTAGGGCATCATGCCGCCGAAGATCTGGTTCAGCGTGACGTGCGGCGGCGAGACGCCCTTCAGGTAGTAGGCCGACATGGCGACGGGCGGCGAGAGGAATGCGGCCTGCAGGTTCACGAACACCAGGCAGTCCCACAGGACGGGGTCGATGTCGTAGTGCTTCAGGAGCGTTCAGGAAGATCGGAACGAAAATGATGATGATCTCCGTCCATTCCAGCGGCCATCCGAGGATGAAGATGATGGCCTGCGACAACAGCATGAACTGGACCGGCGTCAAGTTGAGCGACCGTGCCCAGCGCTCGACGAGGCCCTGGCCGCCCAGGATGGCGAACACCGCCGAGAACAGCGCCGAACCGACGAACAGCCAGCACACCATGGCGGTGGTCTTTGCCGTCAGGAACACCGCCTCCTTGGTGCGCTTCCAGTCGAGCGTCCGCGCCTGGAAGGCGAGCAGGAAGGCGCCGGCGGCGCCGACGGCCGCCCATTTCGGTGGCCGTGGTGATGCCGAACAGGATCACTGCCAAGACCGCGACCGTCAGGATGCCGAGCGGCATCACCGAGGAGCTGAGCAGCTTCAGCACCGTGAAGCGCGCGCCGTCCATGCGCCAGTAGTAGCGGACGATGCCGAGCAGGCTCAGCACGGCGACCACGGTGAACCAGATGTAGAAGGCCTGCGGCACGACCTCTTCGGAAGACGCGGCCGCCTGCGCCGCCACCCCGCCCAGCGGTTGCAGGCCGGCGACTTCGGGCGCCTCGATCGACTTCTTGTGGATCACCACGTACCACCAGGTAGCGCCGAACGTCGCGACGTAGAGCACGTGCGGCACCAGGGCCATGCTGAAATTGTAGAGGATGCCGCGATAGCCGAGCCGCTTGCCTTCGTCGGTGAGGTCGCGGGCCTGGCCCGGTGCGAACACCGCCTTGACGAGGCCGACCAGCACATTGCGGGAACAGGCGGCCTGAAGGCGCTCGATCCAGCCCGGCACCGGCACGCGCGTCTGCTCTTCAGCAGGTGCGGGGCGACGCGGGGGTTCAGCATCGCCCAGCCCATGATGTAGACGAGCTACAGGAAGGCGAGGAAGAAGCCCGGGATCATCGCCGCGGCGTAGAGCTTGACCACCGACTGTCCCGCCACCGCAGCGTAAACGATGATCATCACCGAGGGCGGGATCAGGATGCCGAGCGTGCCGCCGGCGGTGATCACGCCCGAGGCGAGCTTCACGTCGTATCCGGCGCGCAGCATCGGGTTCATGGCGATGACGCCCATTAGGACGACCACCGCACCGACGAGACCGCTGGCGATGCCCCAAAAGGTGCAGACCACGAGCGTCGCCACGGCCAGCGCCGCGGGCACTCTGCGGAAGGCGAGCTGTATGGAATAGAACATCTTGTCGACCAGCGCGCCGCGCTCCATCACGTAACCCATCAGCACGAACAGCGGGATGGAGATCAGGACGTCGTTGGTCATGGCGCCGTAGGTGCGCTGAACCATCAGGGCGAAGATCTTGTTGTCGGCGAATGGCTGGCCCGGACGCGCCGCAAGGCTCGAAGGTCGTCCAAAGTGCCGGAAATCACGGGCTGCGCTTGGCGCGGTCCCGGTCAAGTTCATCTGGTCGGTGTACGCGCTGCCGTCGTAGACGACACGGCCCGGTCTTGGTGGGCGTTGCATCGATGAAACCTGCCCCGCCGAACTGTCGAACTCCCTCCGTCGCCTGGTCGAACACATTGAACTCGAGGCCGCGGTTCGGCTGAAATTCTAGGCCTTGATTGCTATCCCGCACGCCGAGTGTGAACTGAACCCTCCAGGTGATGACCAGTTGGCTGCTCGACGGCGTGCAGCATCCGCTGGCTCTCACCTTTGCCTGACGATTGGCGCATCCAGCAGAAGCTCACCGAAAGGAAGCGCCGCACCTGTGAGAGTTCACGCGCTTCTGACACTTCCGGTGACGCAGAGCGCGAAGGCATAGGCGATCGCCACTTCCTCGAGGCGATCGAAGCGGCCGGCGGCGCCGCCGTGGCCGGCACCCATGTTGGTGCGCAGCAGGACCGGGCCTCCGCCGGTCATCGTGGCGCGCAGCCGGGCGACCCATTTGGCGGGCTCCCAATAGGTGACGCGGGGATCGGTCAGACCGGCCATCGCCAGGATCGCGGGATAGGTCTTGGCCTCGACGTTGTCGTAGGGCGAGTAGGAGAGGATGTTGCGGAAGGCCGCCTCATCGGTGATGGGATTGCCCCATTCGGGCCATTCGGGCGGCGTGAGCGGCAGGGTGTCGTCGAGCATGGTGTTGAGCACGTCGACGAACGGAACCTCCGAGACGATGCCGGCGAAGAGCTCGCCCGCCCGATTGGCCACTGCTCCCATCAGCATGCCGCCGGCGCTGCCGCCGTGGCCGACGATGCGCTTGGCCGACGTGTAGCGCTCGGCGATGAGGGTGCGCGCGGCCGCCGCGAAATCGTCGAAGGTATTGGTTTTCTTCTCGCGCTTGCCGTCGAGGTACCAGCCCCAGCCCTTGTCCGATCCGCCGCGGATGTGGGCGATGGCATAGACGAAGCCGCGATCGACCAGCGACAGCCGGTTGGCCGAGAACGAGGCCGGCATCGCCATGCCGTACGAACCGTAGCCGTAGAGAAGGAGCGGCGCGCGGCCGTCGCGCTCGAGGCCGCGGCGATGGAGGATCGACACCGGCACCAGCGCGCCGTCGTGGCTCGGCGCCATGATGCGCGTCGTGACGTAGTTGGCCGGATCGTGGCCCGAGGGGATTTCCTGTCGTTTGCGCAGGACCCGCTGGCGGGTGGCCATGTCGTAGTCGTAGATCTCGGTGGGCGTCGTCATCGACGAGTACGAGAAGCGCAGGCGCGTGGTGTCGTACTCGAAGCCTTCGATGATATCGAGCGAGTAGGCCGTCTCCTCGAAGGCGATGACGTGCTCGCTGCCGTCGGCCAGGTCGCGGATCACGATCGAGGGCAGTGCATTCTCCCGCTCCACCCGTACGAGATGCCCGGCATAGAGCGACACGCTGATGATGTAGATGCCGGGCCGATGCGGGATCAACTCGCGCCAGTTCCCGCGGTCGGGCGTGGCGAGCGGCGCCACGGCGATGCGAAAGTCGATGGCGTCGCCCTCGTTGGTGCGAATGAAGAGCTCTTCGGCGCGGTCGTGGACGCTGTAGCGCACGCCGGTCTCACGTGCCGCCACCAGCCGCGGCATCGCATCGGCGTCGGCGAGGTCGATCAGCCAGCACTCGGAAGTTTCCTGGTTGCCGGTGGCGACGATGCAGAAGCGGCCCGACGCGCTTTCTTCGGCGCGCACGAACCAGCCGTTGTCCGGCTCGGCATAGACCAGCACGTCGGCGCTCGGCGGCGTTCCAAGGCGATGGCGATAGATGTGCAGCGGCCGGTGATTGTCGTCGAGTCGCACGTAGTAGAAGAACGTCGAATCGAGACTCCAGACGACGCTGCCGCTGGTCTGCTCGATGACGTCCGGCAGGTCGGCGCCCGTCTGCCAGTCGCGCACTCGGATGGTGAAAAGCTCCGAGCCGCGGACGTCGGCGCTCCAGGCTTCGTGACGATGATCGGGCGAATGGCGCGTACCGCCTAGATCGAAGTACGGAAGGCCCTTGGCCATGGCGTCGCCGTCGAGCAGTAGCTGGACTTCGCCGCCGTCGCGCGGCATGCGGCCGATCGCTTCGTGCTGGCCTCCCGGATGGAATTTCCAGAGATAGGCGAAGGGACCGTCGGGCTGCGGCACGCTCGAATCGTCTTCCTTGATGCGACCGCGCATCTCGGCGACCAGCGTCTTTTGCAGGCCCTGTAAGGGCCCGAGAAACGCCTCGGTGTAGCGGTTCTCGGCCTCGAGATATGCCCGGATGTCGGGACCGAGCAGGGCCGGGTTTCGCAGCACCTCCTGCCAGTTGGCGTCCTTCAGCCAAGCATAGTCATCGACCACCGTCGTGCAATGGAGAGTGCGCTGCGACGGCCGCCGCGACGCGACCGGGGGCAGGGGCGCGGCCAGTTCGAGGGTGGCAGTCTGCGTATCCATGGGGCCAGCACGTCAAGACCGGCGGGCCGCGCAGGATGGCGCAGCATGACCGGTGGAGAGAATGTGGGTCCCCCCGGCATGCGTTCAACGTTGACCGCATTGCCGAAAATAACGGCAGTTATCTACTGCCGTTATGCGTCGGGATTCGCGCACACTGGCGACGCCTTTTCACAGGGGCCGATCCCTCCAGCGGATTCCAGCGGGCGCGATCGCGCTTCAGGCGTAGTTGCCGCGCGTCGTCGTCCGGCCATTGGCCTTGCTCTTCGCACGAAGCGGAGCCGGTACAGGCTGCGCGGCCGCCTTCTTCGGCTTGACTCGCAGGAGCTTGCGCATCTCCGCACCCTTGGTGTCCCACCAGTCCGCCAGGATGCGCACGTCCCAGCCGATGCAGAAATGCTTTACGCCCATCTCGAGATAGCGGCTGGCCTGGCTGGGATCGCGCAACTCGACGCGCGGATGCAGACCCTTCTTGAGCGCGGTCTGGATGGTCTTGGACTCGGCGGCCAGCACGTCGGGATGGCCGTACTGGCCGGTCTTGCCGATGCTCATGGAGAAGTCGGAGGCACCGAACTGCACCATGTCGATGCCCGGCACCGACAGGATAGCGTCGAGGTCGTCCACGCACGACATTTTCTCGACCATGATGGCGATCACAACCTCGTTCAGGGCGTCGACGTAGGCCGGCGTTCCGCCCTCGCGTACCGTGCCGACGTCGCGACGCATGCCAACGCCCAGCCGGCCGCGGCCACGCACGCCGCGCACCATCGTCGTCTCGGCGCGCACGGCGTCGACGGCCAGCTTGGCGTCCTCGACCGAGCGGATGTCGGCGAACAGCACGCTCTGGAAGCCGGCGCCGATCGCCCGCATCGCCTGGTGCGTATATTGCGTCTGCTCGATCTTGATCATGCCTGCCATGTTCATGAGCTCGAACGAGCGGCCGAGATTGTCGAGATCGTGCATGGTGAAGGGCGCATACTCCGCCGTGAACTCGACGTAGTCGTACTGCTTGGAATGGCCGATCAGCTCCACCAGCGTCGGCCAGGCCGACAGGATGTGCGTGCCGACGGTCGGCTTGCCGGCATTCAGGCGTTCGCGGAGCAGGTTACGGCGCATGATGGTCTGGTTCCCCGGTGCGGTTGGCACGTATTGTGCGCGATAGACTGGACGTGGGGAAGCGGGGGGGCGTGTGAAGCAGATCAAGATCACGGCAGCGACGGTCTATATCACCGACATTCCAGTACGCCTGATGCGCCGCCACGGTTCGGGCGACGTCGCCGGCTCGGTGAAGAACGCCATTCTGAAGCTCGAAACGGATGCCGGCATCACCGGCTGGGGCGACGCGGCGCCTTGGGCGGTGTTCACCGGCACCATCGAGGCCAATGCCGCGGCGCTCAATGTCTATCTGCGGCCCGTGCTGATCGGCGCTGATCCGTTCCGCATAGAGCAGCTCATGCACGACGCCGATCACGCCGTCGTCGCCCATCCCGAGGCCAAGGCAGCGATGGAGATGGCGTTGTTCGACATCGTCGGCCAGGCCTCGGGCCTGCCGGTCGCCGAGCTTCTAGGCGGCCGCTGCCGCGACGACATTCCGTTGTCCTTCTCTGTCGCCGATCCCGACGTCGACCGAGACATGGAGATGGTGAAACGCCTCTACGGCGAGGGACTGCGCCTGTTCAAAATGAAGACCGGCTTTGCCGGCCACGCCGCCGATCTCAAGCGCATGGAGCGCTTCCGCACGGAGCTGCCGGCCGACGCCGAGCTGCGCATCGACTACAACCAGGGCATGGTCACGCACGACGCCATCCGCCAGCTGCGCGACGTCGAAGCTTTCAAGCCGACCTTCATCGAGCAGCCGGTGCCGGGCCATCATCGCGCCGCCCTGGCCGAGATCACCCGCGCGCTCGACACGCCGGTGCTGGCCGACGAGAGCGTGTTCACGGCGACTGACGCGCTGCTCGTCGCATCGCAGCGCATGGCGGACCTCGTAAGCATCAAGATCATGAAGCACGGCGGCATGCTGGCCGGCCGCAAGGTCGCGGCGATCTGCGACGCGGCGGGCATCGCCTGTTATGGCGGCGACATGTTCGAGACCGGCATTGCCCATCTCGCGGGCACGCATGTGATCGCGGCGACACCCAACATCTCGCTTGGCTGCGAGTTCTATCAGGCCAAATACTTCCTGGAACGCGACCTCTTGGCCGAACCGTTTCCCATCGAGAACGGACGCGTGATCGTGCCTCGCTCGCCCGGACTCGGCATCACGGTCGACGAGGATCGCGTGAAGCACTACGCCATCGAGACGTTGAAATAGGCGATTGGCTCGCAATTTGCGTGCGTTCTTGACGGGTGCGAAGCGCGACACCTAGAGTTAGTCGCGCGTTGCCTCCTCGAGTGTCGGAACCGACGAAGATCGGTCCAATCAAGACGAACAAACGGCTGAGAGGAGTAAGGGATATGGGGATCCGCCGTCGTGATGTCGCATCTGCGACAGCCATCGCTGCTGCCGCCGTCACCGTCGCCGCTGTATCGGCACCGGCGCGGGCGCAGCCCAAGAACGAATCGACCTGGGACATGATCAAGCGCACCGGGCAGGTGCGCATGGGCGTGTTTGAGTATTCGCCGTACTTCATGCGCGACAAGGCGAGCGGCGAGTGGGTCGGTGCCATGGTCGACATGGGCAAGGACATCGCCAACGAGCTCAAGGTCAAGTTCGTGCCGGTCGAGGTCGGCGGCTTCGGCGAGTCCGTGCTCTCGCTGCAATCGGGCAAGGTCGACATGAACTTCGCCCTGCAGGCGACGCCGCTGCGAGCCACCGCCATCGACTTCGCCGGACCGATCTACTGGATCGAATGGGTGACCGTGAACAACGCGAAGTTCAACGGCAAGGTCTGGGCCGACTACAACAAGGAAGGCGTCAAGGTCGCCGTGATGACCGGCACCTCCGACGAGCTGCTGCTGCGCAAGATGGCGCCGAAGGCGACGCGCGTGGAGTTCAAGTCGGCGGCCGAGATCGCGCTCGCCGTGTCGTCGGGCCGTGCCGACGCCTTCACGACGACGGTGCTGAACTCGATGGTCGCCAAGGCCAAGAATCCGGGGCTAGGCGATTTCGTCAACCCGACACCGCGCGTGGCCCTGCCGGGCTATATCGGCCTGCGCCTGGAGGACGACCAGCGCTGGCAGAAGTTCCTCAATCGCTGGTCCGAGTGGAACATACTGCTGGGCCACAACGAAAACCGCATGAAGGCGGCCCTGGCGCGCGAGGGCCTGGAGATCCCGCCGACTGTCTCGTTCCAGCCGAACTGATGGCCCCGTCCTGATGGCCAAGTCCGTCACGGTGATAGGCGCCGGCATCGTCGGCGTCTGTTGCGCGCTTCATCTGCAGCGCGAAGGCTTCACGGTCCGGCTCGTCGACAAGGGCGAGCCGGGCATGAAGGCCTCCTTTGGCAACTCCGGCAGCTTCGGCACCGCCTCGTGCGTGCCGTTCGCCATGCCGGGCGTGCTGAGGAAGGTACCCAAGATGCTGTTCGACTCCGCCTCGCCGCTGAAGCTGCGCTGGAGTCACGTGCCGAGGGCGCTGCCCTGGTTCCTGCGCTTCATCGCGGCGGCGCGGCCGTCGCGCGTCGAGGAGATCGCCGCCGCGCGCAACTCGCTACTGGTCCACACACATGCGGGCTACGCGCCGCTGATCGAAAGCGCCGACGCCCGGCAGTGGGTGAAGGACGACGGCTTGATGATGCTATTCGAGAGTGAAGAGACATTCCAGGACGCCGCCTACGCCCTCGACCTGAGGCGCCGGAACGGCGTGCACATGGACATCCTGGACGGCAACGAAGCGCGGCAGATGGAGCCGGCCCTGTCGGAGAAGATCGTCAAGGCGGTGTCTCTGCCCGACGTAAACCGTACGATCGATCCGTGGCGGCTGTGCGATTCGCTGGCCAAGGACTTCGTCCGCCGCGGCGGCGAGGTCATCAATGCCGAGGTGCGGGGCTTCGAGATCGGCGGCGAGGGACCGGCCAGGATCGTCACCGATCGCGGCCCGATGGACGTCGAGACCGTCGTTCTGGCGGCCGGGGTTTGGTCGCGGTCGCTTGCCAGGCAGCTTGGTACGTCGGTGCCGCTGGAGGCCGAGCGTGGCTATCACGTGATGTTCGCCGACCAGGATTTCGGGTTGCGGCGCGCCTTGGTGTCGGCCGATCGCAGCGTCTCGCTGGCGCACATGCACGAAGGTATCCGCGCCACCGGCGTCGCCGAGTTCGCAGCGCCCGATGCGCCGCCCGACATGCGCATCGCCGACATGATCGCCCGGCACGCCAGGGAACTGGTGCCCGGGTTGAAGGGCGAGCCCGCCTCGAAGTGGATGGGCCCGCGGCCCTCGCATCCCGATTCCAAGCCGGTGATCGGCCGCTCGCCGCGCCACAAGAACGTGTTCTTCGCTTTCGGGCATGACCATCTCGGTCTCACCATGGCGGGCATCACCGGCAAGCTTGTTGCCGAACTCGTCACCGGCAAGCCGACCACGGTGGACCTGGCGCCGTTCCGTCCCGGCCGGTTCTGACATGATTCTCGCCGCCGCCTACAAGTGGGATTTCGGCCTCGTCCTCAGCTACACCCACCTCTGGGCTAAGGGACTCGGCGTCACACTGGCCTATTCCGTGGGAACGGTGGCGGGCGGCATGATCATCGGCGTGATCTGCGGCCTGCTGCTCCTGGTGCGCAGCCGATGGGTGACACTGCCGGTCCACTACTATGTGGAGATCTTCCGCTGCACGCCGCTGCTGGTGCAGATCGTCTGGTTCTACTACGCGCTGCCGATCGTGCTGCAGGTCGAATTGCCCGATTGGTTCGCCGCCGGCCTCGGCCTCACGCTCTACATGGGTGCCTTCGCCACCGAGATCTTTCGCGGCGGCATCATCTCGATCGACAAGGGCCAGTGGCAGGCCTCGCGGGCACTCGGCATGACCGGCGGCGAGTTGATGCGCCACATCATTCTGCCGCAGGCTACCAAGCGCATGGTGCCGCCGTTCGTCAATCAATCCATCATCCAGCTCAAGAACACCTCGCTGCTCTATGTCGTGGCGATCCCCGACCTCATGTACACGGGCTCGATCATCGTCTCCGACACCTTCCGGCCGCTTGAGGTTTATACCAGCGTTGCGGTCGCCTACTTCGTCATCCTCTATCCGCTCACCTTGTGGGCAGCCCGCCTGGAGGCGCGCGTTGACCAATAGTGGCGACGTGATGGTCAAGGCCGAGGGCCTGCGCAAGAGCTATGGCACGGTCGAGGCGGTGCGCGGCGTGTCGCTCGAAGTCGATCGCGGCGAGGTCGTCGTGGTGATCGGCCCGTCGGGTTGCGGCAAGTCCACCTTCCTTCGCTGCATCAATCTTCTCGAAGAGCCGTCGGCCGGCACGCTGCAGGTCGGCGACCGCCGCATCGCTTTCGGCATCAAGAGTTCGATGCCGCACGGCCGCGACCTGGCACGCTTCCGCGCCCGCATAGGCATGGTCTTCCAACAGTTCGATCTCTTCCCGCACATGACGGCACTGCACAACGTGATGTCGGGCCCGGTCATCGTGAAGAAGATGCCCAAGGCCGAGGCCGAAACCATCGCCCGCGATCTCCTGGCCAAGGTCGGCCTGGCCGCGTTCACGGACCGCTTTCCGCGCAACCTTTCGGGCGGTCAGCAGCAGCGCGTGGCCATTGCGCGGGCGATGGCGATGGCGCCGGAGATCATGCTGTTCGACGAGGTCACGTCGGCGCTCGATCCGGAGCTGGTGGGCGAGGTGCTCGACGTCATGAAGCAACTCGCCACCGACGGCACAACCATGATCGTCGTCACGCACGAGATGGCTTTCGCCCGTGACGTGGCCGATCAGGTCGTGGTCATGGATGCCGGCCAGGTGGTCGAGCAGGGGCGGGCGGAAGAGGTCTTGCTCCGGCCCAAGAACCCGCGTACCGCATCGTTCCTGTCGCGCTTCCACAGCACCATCGGCGAGCGCAAGACCTAGGGGAGTTTTCGGGGAATGTTTCCGTCCAAGGAAAATCTGACGATCTGCTTTGCCCATGCGGCCTACCAGATGCAGGCTCGCTTCGAGCTGCGAAAGACCGGCATCAAGAATTTCCAGGTTTGGGCCTATGACGACCTGGTCAAGCGTATCGGCGAAGCCGACATCGTCGTGGCGTCGGGAATGTGGAAGAACGACCTGATCCCGCAAGCCGGCAAGCTCAAGTTCATCCAGTCGATCAGCTCGGGCATGGACCAGTATTCCAAGGAGCAGCTGGGCGCCAAAGGCGTGCGGCTGGCGAGCGCGGCGGGCGTCAATGCCAAGGCTGTGGCCGAACATGCGATCGCGCTGATCCTTGCGATCTTCCGCCGCTTGCCTGAAGCGCGCGACAATCAGCACAAGAAGATGTGGCGCGGCATGATCGGCGATCTTGCCCAACGCGAGGACGAACTCGGCGGCAAGACGCTGCTGGTGGTCGGCATGGGCCGCATCGGCAGCCATCTCGCGCTGCTCGCCAAGGCGTTCGGAATGAAGGTGATCGGCATCCGGCGCGATCCCTCGCAAGGCGAGAACGGCGCCGATTCGATCTACGGCATGGGCGACCTGGTGAAGCTGGTGCCTCAGGCCGACATCGTGGCGCTGACCTGCGCGCTCACGCCCGAGACGACTGGGCTGATGAGCGCTGCAGCCTTCAAGGCCATGAAGCCGTCGTCGATCTTCGTCAACGCGGCGCGTGGCAAGGTCGCTGACGAGGCTGCGCTGATCGACACCATGCAGAACAACCGCATTTGGGCAGCGGCGATCGACGTCACGGCCGAGGAGCCGTTGCCGGCCGCCTCGCCGCTGTGGACGCTGCCCAATGTGTTCGTCACGCCGCACACCGCGGGTGAGACGCGCGCCTACGAGGACAACGTGCTCGACATACTGGTCGAGAACCTCGACCGGCTGTGGAAGGACGAAAAGGCTACCCTGCGCAACCAGGTTCTCTAGTTGTGGAGTCTCAACAGGTTGTCCTCGGTCAGGCCGAGTCTGGTGATGGGCGGCACTCGTCCGATACTGGCATGAGGTCGATGCCAGTTGTAGCGGTGCATGAAGAAGGGCAGCTCGTGGGCGCGCTG
>JAEZIF010000354.1 GCA_023416135.1 Pseudomonadota bacterium | reverse complement strand
CTCGAGCAGCGTGTCGGCCTCGGCGCGGGCGGCCGCTCCCCAGGCGTTGCGGCGGCCGAAGGCGAGGCCGGTCAGGACGTTGTCGCGGCAGGTGAGCGAGGCGAGCGGCCGCACGAGCTGGAAGGTGCGCGCTATGCCGTGTCGCGCGATGCGATGGACGGGCTTGCCGGCGATGGCGTGGCCACGGAAGGCGACGCTTCCAGAATCGGGACGCAGCACGCCGGACAGCAGGTTGAGCACGGTCGTCTTGCCCGAGCCGTTCGGTCCCAGCAGGCCCACGATCTCGCCCGGCGCGACCGCGAAGCTGAGCGCATCGACGGCCAGAAGGCCGCCGAAGCGGCGGCTGAGGCCGGTGACCTCGAGCAGCGCGCTCATGCCGGCTTCCTCGCCGCGCTCTCGATCAAGCCGGCGATGCCGCGTGGGATCAGATAGACGATCACGATGAAGACCAGCCCCACCATGATGCTGAAATGGTTGGGGAAGCGCGCCAGAAAATATTCGAACAGCAGCGCCAGCGGCACCACGCCCAGCACCGGTCCGTAGAGCCGATGCACGCCACCCAGCAGGGCCATGATCAGCACGGTGAAGGAGATCACCGGATTGAAGGCGATGGCGGGATCGATGTAGGTCCAGCGCGGCGCCATGATGGCGCCGGTCAGGGTCATGAACACGGTGCTGAGCACGAACAGAGCGACCTTGGCGCGCGTGGCGTCGATGCCGGCATGGCGCGCAACGGTCTCGTCGTCGCCGATGGCGCGCAGCGCCAGGCCGAGCCGCGAGCGGCCGATCCAGAAGCCGATGGCGAACACCAGGACGGCGAGCGCCAGGAGCTGCCAGTAGATCTGCGCCGCCGTGATGTCGGCGAAGACGTAGCGGCCGAGGGTGCGCGTCTTGTTGACCTCGAACCAGGTGACGAGCTGGCGGACCAGCTCGGCGAGGCCGAAGCTGAAGATCACGAAGTAGACGCCGCTCAGCCGCAAGGTCGAGAGGCCGACGATCGTCGCGACGACGATGCCGACGCCGGTGGCGATCAACAGCACCACGGGCCAGTCCAGGCTTTCGACGAAGACGGCGGTGGTGTAGGCGCCGATGCCGAAGAAGGCCACGGTGGCCAGCGAGACGTAGCGCGTCGGGCCCGAGAACAGGCTCCACGCCGTCGCGAGCACGGCGTAGCTCGCGATGTTGATGGCGAGCGACAGGCCATAGTCGCTCACCAGCATGGGCACGCAAGCCAGCACGGCGACGGCCGCGGCGACGGCTGCTGCCAGCAGGATGTCGCGGCCGGTCATCGGTTGGCGCTGCCCAGGATGCCCTGGGGACGCACCAGCAGGACGATCAGGAAGATGGCGTAGGTGGCAGCAAGCGTCAGGCCGGGATCGACGAACACCGCGACGTAGTTCTCGACCAGGCCCAGAATCAGGCCGGCGATCAGGGCGCCCAGAAGGTTGCCGACGCCGCCCATGATGACGACGACCAGGGCCTTCAGGGTGAACACCACGCCGAGGTTGGCGTTGAAGGTGAGGAACATCGAGACCAGCACACCCGCCGCGGCGACGAGCGCACCGCCCAGCGCAAAGGCGAGCGCCGACGCCATGCGTACATCGATGGCGACGAGTTGGGCCGCCACCGGGTCGACGGCGACGGCACGCACGGCTGTGCCGACGCGGGTACGTGTCAGGGCGAAGTACAGGCCGAGCCCGATGGCGACCGCCAGCAGCAACGCCAGCAGTCGGTTCGCCGCCACCGTGGCGCCGGCGATCTTCAGGGGCACCGAAAGAAAGGAATAGCTGAAGTAGGCGCCGCCGAAGAGCGCCAACATCACACCGTGGATGACGAACAGCAGGCCAAAGGTAGCGAGGATGCTGTCGACCTCCAGCGCATCACGGGTCTTCGCCCGCCGCACCAGCGGCTGCAGCAGGACGCGGTAGATCGCGTAGCTCAGCGCAAAGGCAAGCGGCGGCACCACGATCAGACCGATCACGGGACTTACGGCGAGGCCCGAATAGAACCAGAAGGCGGCGAAGGCCGCGGCGATCAGAAGCTCGCCGTAGCTGAGGTTCATGATGCGGGCGACGCCGTACTGCAGCGTCAGCCCCATGGCGACCAGCGCGTACATGCCACCCAGGGTCACGCCGCTGAGCGTCACTTCGAACAGCATGCACCCTCACTCATTGCTGGGGGCGCGCCACTCCAGTGGCGCGTCTTCGCTCGCATCACAGGATGAACGCGCCACTGGAGCGGCGCGCGCCCAGCCAAAATCAGTTCTTCCAGGCCGGCTTCGGGACCACAGGCGAGCCGACCCCGGCGCGCTGTGGCGCCACACCGACGAAGAAGCCGTCCTGCCACTGGCCGATCAGCCAGAAATTGTCCTGCATCATGTTGTCGACGAGCTTCACCTTGCCCAGAACGGTGTCGAAGCTGCCGGTCTGCAGCTCCTTGATGATGGCGGCACGGTCGAGCTTGCCGACGCGCTCGATCGCCTGCTCCAGCATCTGCAGCGAGGAGTAGCCGACCTGGCTGCCCCAGCGATCAGGGCCGCGCTTGAACATCTCCTCGTGCTTCTTGGCATAGGCCTCGGTGGCGGCGTTGTCCTTCGACCAGCCGCCGAGCGACATGATGCCCTCGACGTTGGCGCCGAAGCGTTGCGTGTACATTGGGAACCCGACGCCGACGCCCAGGAACAGCACTTTGGGCGCGTAGGACGCGACCTTCGCCTGCTCGGTGAGCGCCATGGTGTCGGGCGGATAGGAGAAGGCCACGAAGGTGTCGGCGCCCGAGCGCTGGGCCTCGCCGATCAGCGGCGACAAGTCCTGCGTGCCGATGGGATAGCTCTTGTCGTAGACGAGCTTGAAGCCCGCATCGGTGAAGCCCTTGCGTGCGGCTTGCGACAGGTCGATGCCGAACCCGTCGGAGATCGAGATCATGGCGATGTTGGCGCCGATCTTGCCCTCGTCCCGCATCTTCTTCAGCAGGCCGGAGAGCGCATCGACATACTGCTTGGAGGTGCCGAGCAGCCAGAAGCTGTTGGGCCAGCGCTTCGCGAGCTCGGGCGCGCGGTCGGTGACGGCGCTGAAGGCGAGCTGCGGATAGCCGTACTTGTTGAACACCGGCCCGACCGCAAGGTTGAGGCCCGTGCCCCACGGCGGGAACAGCAGGTCGACCTTGTCCTGCGTGATCAGGCGCTCGACAGCGCGCACGGCTTCCTCGGAGTTGGAGCGGTCGTCGTACTCGATGACCTCGATCGGCAGGCGCTTGTCGCCGACCTTGAGGCCGCCCTTGGCCATCACATCCTTCACCCACATTTCGTAGTTGGGGATCTGGGTGATGCTGGCGCCGCCGGCATTGGGGCCGGTCTTGGAGATGGCGTAGCCGATCTTGACCTTGTCCTGCGCCGACGCCGGCAGGGCGAAGGCCAGCGCTGCGACGGCCGCGGCCGTGAGCAGGCGCAATCCGAGTCCGATCATGGGCATCCCCTCTTCGAAGCGTTTCTTCCCAGTACGTCGTTTCTTATTGAGAACGATTCACAGCCTAGAACGCTTCTAGATTATATTGTTGGGGGACCAACTCAATTCCAATCGGGCGAACAGCGACCCGATTTCGGGTTCGTCACCGATCCACTCTTGCCCTCGACTGCCCCGGGGCACTTCCCGAGGAATGTCGAACCATCCTACGTCAGGCAGCCAGTTCGAGAATCTCCACCACCTGGTCCGGTCGTTCGATGGGCCGCGGATTGTTGAGCACCGCGCGGTCGTGCATCGACTTCTCGGCAACCTCGCGGAAGCGGTCACGCCCGACGCCGACGTCGGCCAACCGGCCCGGCAGGCCGAGCGACTTCACGAGGCCTGCCACCAGATCGGCCGCGGGCTCGTCGGGCTTGCCGAAGGCATCGCTCACCCGGCTCTGGCGCTCGGCGTTGGCCGGCAGGTTCCAGCGCAGCACCGACGGCAGCATCACGCACGAAGTGTGGCCGTGCGGCACGTGGCAGGCGGCCCCCAGCACATGGCCGATGCCGTGGCTGGCGCCGGTGCCGACGCCCGAGGTGCCGGCGCCGATCGACAGCCACATGCCGAACTGCAG
>JAEZIF010000335.1 GCA_023416135.1 Pseudomonadota bacterium | reverse complement strand
CATGCTGGAATACTGGCGCAATCCCGAGGCGACGGCCAAGAAGTTCGCCGGCGACTGGCTGCTGACCGGCGATCTCGGCCGCATCGACGAGGACGGCTACGTCTTCTTCAAGAGCCGCGACGACGACGTCATCACCTCGGGCGGCTATCGCATCGGCCCGGGCGAGATCGAGGAATGCCTGATGGGCCATCCCGCCGTGGCCATGGTCGGCGTGGTCGGCATCCCCGACAAGGTGCGTACCGAGATCGTGAAGGCGTTCGTGCAGCTGCGGCCCGAGATCGTCGGCTCGGACGCGCTCAAGGCCGACCTCGCCAATTTCGTGAAGACGCGGCTCGCCGCGCACGAGTATCCGCGCGAGGTGGAGTTCGTGGCCGAGCTGCCGCTGACGACGACGGGCAAGATCATGCGCCGCGAGCTGCGGCGCCAGGATGCGGAGAGCAAGCGCAGCCATCGCTAGCGGCGACGGGCAACGTCAGTCATGCAGGTCATAACTGAATAATAACTGACGTTCTCTCGGACAGCAAGCCTGCGGATGCAAGAAACACGCATCACAACAGGTGGTATTTTTTCGCACCATATGGGGACACCACAGGCAGTGGTGCATGCAGTGCCAGCACGTCGCGTGAGGAGGCCCTCGAGAGCTACCAGGAAAGCCTCAGGCCGAGATTGAGGGTGTGGTTGTCGGCGCCCGAGCCGATCTCTCCGTCGTAGCGCAGGAAGACCCTGGCGTTGTCGGCGATCCTGGCGCCGGCCTGGAAGCCGATCACCGCGGCGTCACGCTGCGGCGTGGCGCCGTAGACCGTGAAGCCCGCCGCGGGCGCGCCGGCGAAGGCTGCCGTCATGGGCCGCGCCGTGTCGGCGTATTCGTGCAGCCAGCCCAGCCGCAGCCCGAGGTCCACGGCGCCGATCGCCGCCGCGAGATCCGCGCCCAAGGTCGTGCGCAGCGACGTCGTCGTCTGCTGCGCCACGTTGAGGCTCAGAGAGTTCGCGCCCCATTCCTGGAACGCTGCCTGGTTGATGCTCGACGCCTGGAAGCGCGCGAACGGCGTCAGCGTCGCGTTGGCCGGCGCGTGGATTGCGAAGGCGTAGCCCGTCTCGACCTGGCCCAGGAACTGGTTGGCCCCCGTCGAGCCGCTGGCGGTGCGCGGCTGCAGATTGGGAATCGAGATCTGCCGCTGGAGCTGGTTGTTGGAGTAGGCGTAGCCCGCCAGCGCATCGAGATAGAACGCCGATTGCGTGAACGAAGCGTAAGCGGCGACGCTGACGGTGTTCGACCAGCCCTTGCCCTGAAAGCTGTCGACCCACTGGGTGCCGCTGGTGAAGCCGGCGCCGAGACCGAGCAGGAAGTTGGGCGACAGGCGGTAATCGATGCCGGCGCCGGTGCCGCCGACGTTGTAGGTGAAGGTTCCACTGTTGCCGTTGCCCTGCACCGAGCCGACGCCGCCCAGCGCGCTGCCCCAGACGCTGAACGGGCTCGAGCCGTCGCAGGCCGCGACCTCGCACGCCTCGGCAAGTGCCTGGCGCTGGCCCGAGCCGCGGCCGCCACGCGCGAGCTGCATCTGCTGGCCCAGCGCATTCATGAACAGGGCGTTGTTGGCGACGTTGAACGACCCGAAGTCGGCGTAGGGCTGGCCGCTGATGGCGTTCAGCGCCGGCCCCGCTTGCGTCGTGCTCAATCCGGCCAGGGCGCCGATCACCGTGGCGAAGTCGCCGGTGGCGCCGGCGTAGCTCTGGTCGAACGCGGAGCCGACGTTGCGCTGGTTCACGGTATTGCCGCCGAAGCCCGAGAAGGCGGCGCCCTGCAGCGCCAACGTCAGGAACACGTTGTCGGCGTCGTAGCTGAGCGACGGCGTGAGGAAGGCGAAGTTGCTGCTGACACCGGAGTACGTGCCGCTGACGCCGCCGGTGGCGCTGAGGATGGTGTAGGTCGTGCTGTTGGCGTAGCTGCCGGAAGCGGCGGCGACCTGCACAGCGGCGCCGCCGATCGTGGCCGCGCCGTTGACGTTGATGCGGTCGGCCTGGCCCTGCGCATTGGCCTCGACGACGTAGGTGCCGCCGTTCTGGCTGAAGGTACCGTTGACGGTCAGCGTGCCGATCGAGTTGCCGGGGGCCAACGTGCCGCCCGTCGAGATCAACCCGCCGATCGTGCCGTTGCCGCCCAGTTGGCCGCCCGAATTTACGGTCACCGTGCTGGCGAGCGAGCCGTTCACCGACAGCACGCCGCCGTTCACGGTCGTCGGCCCGGTGTAGGTGTTGGCGCCGGTCAGGTCGAGGTTGCCCTGCTGCAGGGTGAAGCCGCCGCTGCCCGACACCACGCCGCCGTAGCTCGCCGTCGCCGGCTGGTCGAACACCAGCAGGCCGTTGTTGGCGATGTTGCCGACAAGGCTGCCGCCCGCCGCCGTGCCGTTGCCGAGCTGGAGCGTCGTGCCGGCGCCGATGCTGGTGCCGCCGCCGTAGGTGTTGTTGCCGGTGTAGATCACCGTGCCGCCGCCGGAGATGGTCACTCCGCCCGAGCCCGACATGCTTCCGGCGTAGGTGCCGGTGCCGGCCTGGTCGAAGGCGACGGCGGCGTTGTTGACGATGGTGCCCTGCAACGACGACGTCGTGCCCTGCAAGGTGCCGCCGGTCACCATGGTGCCGCCGCTGTAGCTGTTGCTGCCGCTCAGGATCACCGTGCCGGTGCCGTTCACCAGCAGGCCGCCGGTGCCGCTCATGTTGCCGGCATAGGTGCCGTCGGTCGCCTGGCTGATCGTGACCTGCGCGTTGTTCTGGATGTGACCCTGCAGGCTGGTCGTCGTGCCCTGCAGGATGCCGGCCCACACCGTCGTGCCGCCCGAGTAGGTGTTGAGGCCGCTCAGCGTCACGGTGCCGGTGGCGTTCACCAGCAAGCCGCCGCTACCCGACATGTTGCCGGCATAGGTGCCGCTGCCGCTCTGGCTGAACGCCACCGAGGCGTCGTTGACGATGTTGCCCTGCAGGCTCGTCGTCGTGCCCTGCAGGATGCCGCCCGACACCGTCGTGCCGCCCGAATAGCTGTTGGCGCCCGTGAGCGTCAGCGTGCCGGCGCCGGTCTTGGTGAGCGATCCGGTGTTGCTGATCGTGCCGCCGACGGTGAGCGTGGTGCCGGTCACCGTCTCGAAGGTGCCGGCGCCGCTGAGCACCACGTTGCGCGCCGTGCTGAAGCTCGCCGTCGTCTGCAGCGTGCCGCCATTGAAGCCGATGTTGCCGGACGCAGCGCCGAGATTTGCGTCGGACGAAACCGAGAGCGTGCCGCCGTTGACGGCGGTGCCGCCCTGGTAGGTGTTGGCGCCCGTCAGGGTGAGCGTGCCGGGACCGATCTTCCTCAGGCGGCCGGCGCCGCCGATCGCCCCGCTCATCGTGGCATTGAAACCGTTGGTGTCGAGGTTGGCGCCGCCGGAGTCGAGCGTGACGGTGCGGGCGGTGTCGAAGGACGCATCCCAGCGCAGCCCGCCGCCGCTGCCGCCGCCGCTGCCGAAGGTGAGGGTGTTGGCGCCAGCGCCGAGCGTGGCGTCCTGCGCGACGGCGAACGCGCCGCCGTCGATCTGCCAGGCCATGGTCGCCGTGGTCGTCCCGGACAGGACCCAGGTGTTGCTGGTGGACTTGGTGAGGACGTTGAAGCCCCGGTACTGCGCGGTCGCGCCGCCGGTCGACATGTCGAAGGCGATCGTGCCGCTGCCGCCGAAATTCAGGATGTTGGTGGTGCCGGTGGCGACGACGTTGCCGACGATCACCGAGCTTTCCGTGATCTGCAGGGTGTTCTGCGTGCCGCCGTCGAAGGTGATGGCGTTGGCGCGCGTCGCGCCGTCGCCGGACAGGCCGCCGGCGATCGTGCCGAAGTTCGCGACGGACATGTTGGAGCCGACGATGGCCGCGCCGCCGGCGCCTGCCGTGCCGGCCCCGGCCGTGCCCAGGCCACCCGCCCCGCCGTTTCCGCCGCTTACGGTCCCGGTAATGATGAACATGG
>JAEZIF010000309.1 GCA_023416135.1 Pseudomonadota bacterium | reverse complement strand
CCCCCCCCCCCCCCCCCCCCCCCCCCCCCCCCCCCCCCCCCCCCCCCCCCCGGCTAAGATGCTGCGTGCCATTCGAATCTCCTGGCGCCTGCTGCGCATGGCGCTGAGCCTGGCGCGGCACGATGCGCTGTTCCCGCTGGAGATTCTGGGCATCACGCCGGCGCTGGTCGCCTGGGCGCGGCTGTTCGCACGCCGGCGCGACGCCCGCCGGCCGGGCGAACGGCTGACGGCGGCGCTGCAGGAGATGGGCCCGTCCTTCATCAAGCTCGGCCAGGCCTTGTCGACGCGCGCCGACCTTCTGAGCGAACAGGTCGCCGCCGACCTGGCACAACTGCAGGACCATCTGCCGGCATTCTCCGGCACCGAGGCCAAGCGCATCATCGAAGCCGAGCTCGGCCAGCCGATCGACGCGCTGTTCAACAGCTTCGACGAGCAGCCGGTCGCCGCCGCCTCGATCGCCCAGGTGCACTTCGCCGTCACCACCGACGGGCGCGAGGTCGCGGTCAAGGTGCTGCGGCCGGGCATCGAGCTCGCCTTCGAGCGCGACCTCGACCTCTTCTATTGGATGGCCGAGCTGGTCGAGCGCACCCAGCCGCGCTTCCGCCGCCTCAAGCCGGTCGATTCGGTGCGCGCCTTCGCCGACGTCGTGCGTGTCGAAATGGACCTGCGCATGGAAGCGGCCGCCGCCGAGGAGCTGGGGGAGAACTTCGCCGACGATCCCGGCTATCGGGCGCCGACCATCGACTGGGACCGCACCGCCGAGCGCGTGCTGACGCTGGAGCGCATCGACGGCATCCCGATCGGCGACCGCGACGCCATCGTCGCCGCCGGCCACGATCCCAACGAGGTCATGAGGAAGGCTGCCGAGGCCTTCTTCTATCAGGTGTTCCGCGACGGCTTCTTCCACGCCGACATGCACGGCGGCAACGCCTTCGTCGACCGCTCGGGCCACATCGTGCCGGTCGATTTCGGCATCATGGGCCGCATCGACGAGGACACGCGAGGCTATCTCGCCGAGCTTCTGGTCGCCTTCCTGCGCCGCGACTATCGCGCCGTGGCCGAGGTGCAATTCCGCGCCGGCTACGTGCCGCCCGACCAGTCGCGCGAGATGTTCGCCCAGGCCTGCCGCTCGATCGGCGAGCCGATCTTCGGCAAGCCCAGCCATCAGATCTCGATCGCGCGGCTGTTGGCGCAGCTCCTGCGCGTCACCGAGCAGTTCGAGATGGCGGTGCAGCCGCAGCTCCTGCTGCTGCAAAAGACCATGCTGATGGCCGAGGGCATGGGCACGCGGCTCAATCCTCACGTCAATATCTGGGAGCTCGCCCGGCCCCTGATCGAGGAATGGATGCAGACTCATTTCGGCCCGCGCGCCACCATCGGCCGCGTCGCCGAGGACGTGATGCAGGGCCTGCGCCGCCTGCCGCGCCTGATCGACAGCCTGCACCTCGTGGCCGAGCACGAACGCCGCAGGGCCGAACGCGAGGCGACCAAGCCGCCGCCCATCCCCGGCCGCGGCTGGCGCCCGGGCTTTTCGGAGATCATCGCCGTCCTCGCCCTGATCGCGGCGATCGTCGCGTGGTGGCACTAGGCGAGACCCCCGTCAGCGCAGAGCGCGGAGGGGCTAACTCCGCTCCTCGCTTCGCGCTGCGGTCGGGATGACGGGTAGGCGGTGACCGCCGACCAGATCATCTTCGGCCTTGCCGTCTTCCTGGTGGCGGGAACGGTCAAGGGTTTGGTCGGCCTCGGGTTGCCGACGATCGTCATCGCGCTCACGACGCTGGTCCTGCCGCTGACCGAGTCGATCGCCATGATCGCGCTGCCGACCATCTTCACCAACGTCTGGCAGGCGGCGGTCGGCGGCAACTTCTGGCGGATCCTGCGCCGGCAGTGGCCGCTGATCGTGCCACTGGCGATCGGGCTCCATCTCACCATGTGGCTGGTCGGCCAGAAGGGCCCCGAGTGGGCCTTCATCGTCCTGGCGATGGTGCTGATCGTCTATAGCGGCCTCGGCCTGCTGCGCATCCGCCTGCACATCCACGCCGACCTGGAGAGGCCGCTGGCGCCGGTGGTCGGCGCGGTCTCGGGTTTCGTCGCCGGCGTCGTTGGCGTGCCGATCATTCCTCTCATGCCCTATCTGCAGGGCCTCGACATAAAGCCTTCCGAGCTGGTGCAGACCCTGGGCGTGGTACTTTGCGCCACCTCATTCACGCTTGCGGTTGCGCTGCTGAATTTCGGCCTTTTGGACGGTCCGCGCGCCATCGTCTCGGCCGCCGCGGTGACGCCGGCGCTGGCCGGCATGTGGGTCGGCCAGCAGATCCGCCGACGCCTGTCGGTCGAGCAGTTCCGCCTCGCCGTGTTCTGGGCCTTGCTGTTCACGGGGCTGTATACTTTCGCCAGCCGGGTGTTGTGGTAGGTTGGGAACCATGCTCAAGGGCAAGCGGATTCTGCTGATCGTCGCGGGTGGCATCGCGGCCTTCAAATCGCTCGAGCTCGTCCGCCGTTTGCGCGAACGCGGTGCGGCGGTGCGCTGCGTGCTCACCGAGGCCGGCGCCAAGTTCGTCACCCCCCTGTCGCTTCAGGCGCTGACCGAGGACCGTGTCTACAGCGACATGTTCTCGCTGACCGACGAGAGCGAGATGGGGCACATCCAACTCTCGCGCGATGCCGACCTGCTCGTCGTGGCGCCGGCGACGGCCAACATGCTGGCGCGCATGGCGGCGGGCATGGCGGACGATCTCGCCACGACCGTGCTGCTCGCCACAGACAAGCCCGTGCTGACGGCACCCGCGATGAACGTGCGGATGTGGACCCATGCCGCCACCGTGGCCAACGTGGATACGCTGAAGCGGCGCGGCATCCATTTCATCGGCCCCAATGACGGCGCCATGGCCTGCAACGAATTCGGGCCCGGCCGCATGTCGGAGCCGCAAGAGATCGCCGATGCGATCGAAGGCCTGCTGGCGCCGGCCCAGCGGCCTTTGACCGGCAAGCGCGCCGTGGTGACGTCGGGCCCGACGCGGGAGGCGATCGATCCGGTGCGCTACATCTCCAACCATTCCTCGGGCAAGCAGGGCCATGCCATTGCCTCGGCGCTGGCCGCCCTCGGCGCCGACGTCACGCTGGTCAGCGGGCCGGTTTCCATCGCCGATCCGCCGGGCGTGGCGACCGTTCATGTCGATTCGGCCGACCAGATGCTGGCCGCCTGCCTCGCCGCGGGCCGGATCGACGTCGCGGTCTGCGCCGCCGCCGTCGCCGACTGGAAGGCGGCCCATCCGGCCGGCTCCAAGATCAAGAAGAAGGCCGGGACAGCGCCGCCCAGCCTGGAACTCACGCCCAATCCCGACATTCTCGCCACCTTGTCCAAGGCCGGCCCGCAGCGCCCGGCGCTGGTCGTGGGCTTCGCCGCCGAGACCGAGAACCTGGTGGCAAACGCCATCGACAAGCGCCAGCGCAAGGGCTGCGACTGGATCGTCGCCAACGACGTCTCGCCGGCCGTCGGCACGTTCGGCGGCGAACGCAACACGGTCCACCTGATCAGCGCGTCCGGCGTGGAAGACTGGCCGACCCTGGCCAAAGGCGAGGTGGCCATGCGGCTGGCCGGCCGCATCGCCCTGCACTTTGGCCTGCCGCCCAGAGCCGAGGCAGCGGAATGAAAGGTGTCGAAACCGTCGAGATCGAAGTGGTGAGGCTGGCGCATGCCCGCGACCTTGCCCTGCCGGACTACGCTACGGCCGCTGCCGCCGGCGCCGACCTGCTGGCCGCCATCGAGCAGGACATCGAGCTGGCGCCGCTGGAACGCAAGATCGTGCCGACCGGCATTTCTATCGCCCTACCGGTGGGTTTCGAGGCCCAGGTCCGGCCGCGTTCGGGCCTGGCAGCCAAGAACGGGGTCACACTTGTCAATTCGCCAGGGACCATCGATGCCGATTATCGTGGGGAGATCGGCGTGATTTTGATCAACCTTTCCAAGGAGCCATTCCGCATCAGTCGCGGCATGCGAATTGCACAGTTGGTGGTGGCCCGGCATGCCCGGGCGGTGTGGCGTGAAGTCGGCGAGCTCGACCGGACGGCGCGTGGTGCCGGAGGTTTCGGATCGACAGGAGTGAAGGCGGGATCGGCCAAAAGCGCGTGACGCGCCTGAGGAGAAGCACTGGGGATGCCTCGGCTCAGCAAGAAAACCATGTTCGCCATCGAGGCCGTGCTCGACGTGGCCTTCCATGTCGGCGACCATCCGGTGCGCAGCGGCGACATCACCGAGCGCCAGCGGATTCCCAAGCGCTATCTCGAGCAGGTGCTGCAGCATCTGGTGCGCGCCGGCATTCTAGCCGGCAAGCGCGGCCCGCGGGGCGGCTATCGACTGGGTCGCGAGCAGAGAAAGATCACGCTGGGCGAAGTCGTGCGCGTGGTGCGCAAGCTCGAGGCCGAGACCGAGCCCAACGATCCCGCGACCGGCTCGCCGCTCGCCCACGAAGTGGTGTGGGCGATGTGGGAGAAGCTGCGCGAGGACATGATGGCCCAGCTCGACAGCATCACCATCGAAGACCTCTGCCAGCGCGCCCGCGCCAAGGGCCTCGATCGGCCGGCAACGGACGGCCAGCCGCCGTCAGAGCGCATTGCCGTTTGATATTTTGACCGCGTGAACTGATAACTCCGCCCGTTCATCGAACTGGAGGAGTGACTGATGGCCAAGGCCAAGGCGGCTAGGAAAGCCAAGCCCAATCCGCGCAACAAGAAGCTCTACGACGACGGCATGAAGATGCGCAAAGCCGTGCTGGGCGCCGGCTACGTCGACAACTCGATGGCGAACGCCGCCACGGACGACTTCATGATGTCGTTCCAGGACATCACCACGGAATACGCCTGGGGCTACGTCTGGACACGGCCGGGACTGCCGAAGAAGACACGCTCGATGCTCAATCTCGCCATGCTGGCGGCGCTGAACCGTGGCCCCGAGCTCAAGCTGCACGTCAACGGCGCGCTGAACAACGGCCTCACCAAGGAGGAGATCAAGGAGATCTTCCTGCAGGTCGCGATCTACTGCGGCATCCCCGCCAGCCTCGACGCCTTCAAGACCGCGAGCGCGGTGTTCAAGGAACGCGGGATCTGACTCTGCTCGACGGAGCGGACCCAACTCATGTTCCTCTCCCCCGCTGGGGCCACAAGGGGAGAGGAGCCTGAACGACGGCGATGGGATCAGCCTGGCGGTCTGCGCTCGATCAGGCCGGCGACGAGCACCGACAGCACGACGTGGCCTGCCTGGTTCAGCAACTCGTACAGCAGATCGAAGTGGCCGCGCTGCAGCCTGCTCGACTCCCGCTTGCTTTTGATCGTGATCCGCAGCCGTACCCGGTCGCCGGACCGTACGGGGCTGGGGAACTTCAGGTGCCATTCCGATGCGCCGAGCACTGCCCAGCGCCGTCCGGGCACGTTGTAGATCTCGTGGCCCAGCCGGTACATCAGCGTGATGGTGTAGCCGCCGCTGGCGATCAGGCTGCCGTATGGATTGCCGCCTGACGACGCCTCGTCGACGTGAAAGGGCCACGGGTCGTTGCGGCGGTTGTAGGCCAGCATCTCTTCGCGGTCGATCTCGACCTCCTCGCTCAGGAAAGAGGCGCCGACGGCGAGGTCCTCGAAGTAGACTGGAACCTCCATCGGTTCTCCTTGCATTGAGCCGGTAATGCAGCAGCACTATTACCGGCATCCGCCGCAAGACGATCAACTACCCGAGGGGTAATGGAGCGCACGCCTCGGCCACCGACGCCATTCCAGGCCCCCCCTTTCCGTTCTATGAGTACGACCTTCAGTCGGGGACCGTTTCATGACCACGCTTTCACCGCCCGCCACCATCGCATTCATCGGCCTCGGGATGATGGGCCGGCCGATGGCCTCGCGGCTTGCCGAGGCCGGTTTCAAGCTTCGCCTGTACGACCTGTCGCAGAAGGCGGTATCGGATTTCATCGGCGCGCATCCCTCGGCGCTGGCGACCGCCTCGCCCAAGGCCGCGGTGCAAGGCGCCGACGCGGTGATCACCATGCTGCCCGACGGCAAGGTCGTGCGGCAGGCGCTGATCGACGGCCGTGACGCCGCGCGCGAGGGCATGCAAGCGGGCATGCTCGCCATCGACATGAGCTCGTCCAATCCCGTCGACACCCAGAAGCTCGCGCGCGAGCTTGCGGCCCTGGGCGTGGCCCTGCTCGACGCGCCGGTATCGGGCGGCGTCAAGCGCGCCATCGACGGCTCGCTCTCGATCATGGTGGGCGGCAACGCGGCCGACCTCGAGCGCGCGCGGCCGGCCTTCGCCGCCATGGGCAAGACCATCACGCTCTGCGGCCCGGCCGGCGCCGGCCACGCGCTGAAGGCTCTCAACAACTACCTGTCGGCCGCCGGCCTGGTCGCCCTGTGCGAGGCGCTGGTCGTGGGCGAGGCCTTCGGGCTCGATCCCGGCACCATGGTCGACGTCTTCAACAGCTCGACCGGCAAGAGCAACGCCACCGAGGTGAAGGGCCGCCAGTTCGTCGTGCCGCGCAACTTTGCAGCGGGCTTCACCACGGGCCTGATGGCCAAGGACCTGCGCACCGCGGGAGAGGTCGCGAGCCACCTCCAGCTCAACATGCCCGGGCTGAAACAAGCGGTGGCCTACTGGGCCGATGCCAGCAGCAAGCTCGGCGGTTCGGCCGACCACACCGAGATTTTCCGCTATGCTGAAATGCTTGCGGAGGAGGAGCAATGAACCCCGCCTTCACGCTCGACAGCACCTACATCCACCTGCGTTCCGACGAGAGCGCGCTCGCCATGGAGGGCGGTGCTGCGTTCTGGGCCGGCATTGCCGAACGCCGCGACCTCGACCACGGTCGTCTCATGGGCAGCACCGACCAGAAGGCCGACTGGGACCATTGGGAGCGCCATCCCGCGGGCGACGAGATCCTGACCCTGCTGTCGGGCGAGATGGTCATCGTGCTCGAGAGCGACCGCGGCGAGCAGCGCACCACCATCAGGCCCGGCGAGACCTTCATCGTCCCCAAGGGCCTCTGGCACCGCGGCATCGTCTCGGCGCCCGGCCGTCTGATGTTCGTGACCCCGGGCGCGGGAACGGAACACAAGCCGGTCGAGTAAGTGCGAATCGTGCTGGCCTTCCTGGTGGCGCCGATGCTGCCGGCGCTCCTGCCTGCGTGGTTCGCTTCCCAGAACGGCCCCTACCACCCGCTCGCCATATTCGTCCTGTTCTGCGGTGCCTTTTACGCGCTGCAGATCATCGTCGGGGTGCCGGCTTACCTGCTTCTTCGGCGGCTCAGGTTGCAGCAGATCTGGTTCTATGCCCTCATCGGCTTCGTCAGCACTGCGCTGCCCCTCGTCGTTTACGGCAAGATTCGTGCGCCCGCCCACGATGTGGATCGGGCGCTATTCCTGGCGCTTTATCTGGGCTTCCTGGGCGGTATCTCGGCGGCGATCTTCTGGCTGATCGTTCGCCCCAACAGGGTCAGCTAGGTCGGGTCTTCAGCCGCCGGATCCGCCAGTGGCGATGTGGAGCGCTGCCGGAGCTTCAGCGACCAGCTCGCGATGTCCGCCTCGACATAGTCCCGGTCGATTTCCCCTGCCGACAGGTCGGCACGACCATGGCTGGCAACGAACGGAACCAGCAGCTCAGCGACGTCGTCGGCCTCCTTCGTGCAGGACACCCATGGCGTCGAGGCATAGAATATCGCCATCTCCTGCCCCCCGCAGGACGGCTTTGACAGGTTGCGGCCATCGCTGTAAATAGCCGCCACCTAGGGCCCTTGGCGCCGCCTCCCCGGCGGTGAACGACGGGGTCCACACCGAACGACACAGCGCAAATTCAGGCGGCCGCGAGCATGCGGCGCTGGCGCGTGCGTTATCTCCCACCTGATTGAAGAACCATGAACCTCCAAGACCTCAAGATGAAGAAACCGCCCGAGCTCCTGGCATTTGCCGAAGAGCAGGGCGTCGAAGGCGCGGCGATGATGCGCCGCCAGGAACTGATGTTCGCCATCCTGCAGAAGCTCGCCGCCGCCGAGCAGGCGATCTTCGGCACCGGCACCATCGAGGTGCTGCCCGACGGCTTCGGCTACCTGCGCTCGATGGAAGCCAACTACCTGCCCGGCGCCGACGACATCTATGTCAGCCCGACCCAGGTCCGAAAGTTCGGCCTGCGCACCGGCGACACCGTCGAAGGCGAGATCCGCGCCCCCAAGGACGGCGAGCGCTACTTCGCCATGGTGCAGATCAACAAGATCAACTTCGACGACCCCGACGCGCTGCGCCATCGCATCAACTTCGATTCGCTGACCCCGCTCTATCCCGACGAGAAGCTTAAGCTCGAGATGGAGGGCGCCGGCGTCATGGCGCCGACCATCTCCGAGGAGCAGTCGAGCTCGCGGGCGACATCGTCGGGCCGCGTCAGCACCGGCCGGCGCACCGGCACGCTCACCAAGAAGGCTTCGACCAGCACGCCGCAGCAGCAGCTCGACATCTCGACCCGCGTGATCGACCTGATCGCGCCGATCGGCAAGGGCCAGCGCGCGCTGATCGTGTCGCCGCCGCGCACCGGCAAGACGGTGCTGATGCAGAATATCGCCCACGCCATCACCGCCAACAATCCGGAGGTCTTCCTCATGGTGCTGCTCGTCGACGAGCGGCCGGAGGAAGTGACCGACATGCAGCGCACGGTGAAGGGCGAGGT
>JAEZIF010000306.1 GCA_023416135.1 Pseudomonadota bacterium | reverse complement strand
AAGATCTCGCCGATCGGCGCGGACTGGTCGAAGCCCTTGCCCATGTCCCACGGCCGGCCCATGTCCTTGGCTTGGTTCTGCAGGTCGCGGCGGGTCATGTCCAAGCCGACGGCGTAGCCGAAGACGTGGTCGAGCGCCTTGTCGACCGGGATGTCGGCGCCGCCCGACTTCATGGCGACGACCAGCTCCATCTCGTGGTGCAGGTTCTTGGTGGCCGGAGGATAGGCGACCTTCGTCGGATTCTTCGGGTCGGCGCAGACGACGATGGCGTCGGCCGGCTTGGTGAAGAAGAAGGGGGGCTCGCGGTCGGGGTCGTGGCCCATCTCGCGGGCATGGGCGGCGTAGTTGCGGCCGACGCAGAAGATGCGACGCACCGGGAACAGATCGCCGGTCCCGTTGACCGGCACGCCGACCGTCGCGGGCGGCGTCACGACATAAGCCATCGCTTTCTCCCAAGAGAGCGAGCCTTTATGAAGAGCGCCGGAGTTTTAGGCAATGTCCGACCCCAATGTCCTCACGGTCCAGGCCGATTCGGCCGAGACGTCCCTCGCCTGGGCTTCCATGGGCGGCAAACGCTGGCGCTGCACGGTGGGCGCAGGGGGCGTGCGGGAGGACAAGGTCGAGGGCGATGCCGCCACACCGGCCGGGTCCTATCCGCTGCGGCACATCTATTTCCGCAACGACCGGCTGGTCCTGCCCAAGGTCCGCCTGCCGGCCCGGCCTATCGCAGAGCATGACGGCTGGTGCGACGACCCGCGCTCGCCGACCTACAATCGCCTGGTCCGCATCCCCAACGAGTGGAGCCACGAAAAGATGTGGCGCGACGACGGCCTGTACGACCTGGTCGTCGTGGTCGGCTACAACGACGACCCGCCAGAGGGCGAATGGGGCAGCGCGATCTTCCTGCACATCGCAAAGGACGACTATTCACCGACTCAGGGCTGCGTCGCCTTCACGCGCGAGGATATGCTGGAGCTGGTGACGTTGATCGGGCCAGAGACGAAGATCAATGTCCACTCCATCCCGGCAAATGAGTCCGCGCCGCCGACGAACGATGACGACGTCATGAAGCAGTTCGAGGACTTCGACGAGCAGGACTGGTGAGTGAGGGCGAACGACTACTCTCATGCTCCTCTCTGGGTCCTCTGAAGGAGAGGAACATGAGGGGAGATCAGCCTACCACCCGTCCGATCGTGCGCGCCGTGTAGTCGACCAGCGGGATGATGCGGGCGTAGTTCAGCCGCGTCGGGCCAATGACGCCGATGGCGCCCAGGATCCGCTCCTGAGAATCGCGGAACGGCGCCACGACCATCGAGCAGCCGGTGTTGGCGAACAAGGGATTGTCGGCGCCGATGAAGATCTGCACACCCGATGCCACGTTGGCGAGCTCGAGCAGGCGCACGAAGCTCTCGCCGCGCTCCAGCGCATCGAACAGCGTGCGCACGCGCTCGAGATCCTCGATGGCGGTGATGTCTTCCAGCAGGCGCGCCTGGCCGCGCACGATCAGCGCGCTGCCGGGCTCGCCGGCCCAGGTCGCCATCCCCGATTCGATCACCCTGGCGGTGAGCTCGTCGAGCTCGGCGCGCTTCAGATTGAGATCGTCCAGGATCTGCCGGCGCGCTTCCTCTATGGTGCGGCCGATCAGGCGAGCACTGAGATAGTTGCCGGCCTCGACCAGTGCGGAGGGCGGCATGCCGATCGGCGTATCGATGACGCGGTTCTCGACATGGCCCGACTGCGTCACGGTCACCACCAGCGCGCGGCCGGGACCGAGATTGACGAACTCGATATGCTTCAGCGGCTGCTCGGTCTTGGGCGCCATCACCACACCGGCGCAACGCGACAGTCCGGACAGCAGGGTCGTCGCCTGCTCGAGCGCCTCGGTGACGCTGCGGCCGACAGTGCGGCAGCGCGCCTCGATGCTCTCGCGCTCGTCCTCGGACAGGTTGCCGACCTCCAGCAGGCCGTTCACGAACAGACGCAGGCCCGCGTCGGTCGGCAGGCGGCCGGCCGAGGTGTGCGGCGCATAGAGCAGGCCGAGATCCTGCAGGTCGGCCATGATGTTGCGGATGGTGGCGGGCGACAGGGTCTCGGTGAGCTTGCGGGTCAGCGCCCGCGACCCCACCGGCTCGCCAGTCTCGACATACCCCTCGACGACGTGACGCAGCACCTCGCGGGCGCGCTCGTTCAGCTCGGCCACCGAGGCAGTCTGCCGCGGGCTCACCGGGAGGTCGGTCAGGACACCTCGAACAGGGCCAATGCGATGTATCGCCATGGCAAAAAATGTAGGTAGTGCAAGGGGAACGGTCAACGCAGGCGGCAGGCCGGGGTGGATGGCTGGATTTGCCCGGGCACCGGCGCTAAACCCTGCCGCCCGCGTTTTCAGGAGATTTCATGCGCCCATCCGGCCGCGCCCCAGACCAGCTTCGCCCCGTATCCCTCGAACCGGGCTTCTCGCGCCATGCCGAAGGATCGTGCCTGGTGAAGTTCGGCGACACCCATGTGCTGTGCACCGCCTCGATCGACGAGCGCGTGCCGCCCTGGATGCGCAACACCGGCAAGGGCTGGGTGACCGCCGAATACGGCATGTTGCCGCGCTCGACCCACACCCGCACCGACCGCGAAGCCGCCCGCGGCAAGCAATCGGGCCGCACCCAGGAGATCCAGCGCCTTATCGGTCGCTCGCTGCGCGCCGTGGTCGACCTCACCGCCATGGGCGAGCGGCAGATCAACATCGACTGCGACGTCCTGCAGGCCGACGGCGGCACACGAACCGCCAGCATTACCGGCTCGTGGGTGGCGCTGCACTTCGCCTTCGAGCGACTGATCAAGGAAGGCAAGCTCACGGCCAGCCCGATCATCGGCCAGGTCGCCGCCGTGTCATGCGGCCTGTGGGAAGGCACGCCGGTGCTCGACCTCGACTACCCCGAGGATTCCAAGGCGCAGGCCGACGCCAACTTCGTGCTGACCGGCTCGGGCGGCATCGTCGAGGTGCAGGGCACGGCCGAGGACAAGCCGTTCAGCGAGCCGGAGTTCATCGCCCTGCTGGAGCTTGCCAAGAAGGGGATCGGCGAATTGACGGGCCTGCAGCGGCTGGCGATCGGCCCGTCTTCTACGAAGTCTCCGTAATGGCCCGCCGCTTCGCCCTGCCCAAGCTGGTTGTGGCGAGCCACAATCGCGGCAAGGCGGGCGAGATCCGCACCATGCTGGCGCCGTTCGGCGTCGCGATCGTGTCCGCCGGCGAGCTTGGCCTGCCGTCCCCGGAAGAGACCGGCACGACGTTCGAGGACAATGCGACCCTCAAGGCCCTGGCCGCGACACGCGCCAGCGGCCTGCCGGCGTTGGCCGACGATTCCGGCCTCAGCGTGGCGGCCCTCGACGGCCTGCCGGGCCTCCACACCGCCGACTGGGAAGGCCCGACACGTGACGCCATGGTCGGCATGAAGCGCATCCAGGAAGAGCTTGCGAAGCGCAAGGTGCCGGATACCGACGCCGCACGTGCGGCCACTTTCCATTGCGTGCTGGCGCTGGCCTGGCCGGACGAACACGTCGAGATCGTGCACGGCACGCTCGACGGCCGCATCGTCTGGCCGCCGCGCGGCAGCGGCGGGCATGGCTACGATCCGTGCTTCCA
>JAEZIF010000295.1 GCA_023416135.1 Pseudomonadota bacterium | reverse complement strand
GTTCGGCTGGAATCAGCCGAACGGAACGTGCCCTGTGTAATCAGCGGCGCCGCAGCGCGCTTTTCCGTTCGACTGGAAACGCGAGCGGTTCCAGTCGACTGCGAACGGTTGCCGGATCAGGCGCGGGTCCTGCAGGAAAGGGGCGCGCGCACGGGCGCGCTTGGGGCGGCCCTGCGTCCGCGAGCGTACAGGACGTTGCAACGGCGCCCGGGGTGTGACCAGCTGGTGTGAAGGACTGGCGACCCGTAATAGGCCCACGGGAGGTCCTATGAAAGAGCATGGCCTTTATTGGCATGATGATGAGCGTGCGCGTGGCTACGCTGCACAAATTCATAGGCTCAACGATGAGCCTTTGCCAACCAAACCGAAATCGAACTGGCGTCGACGTGCTGTTGCCGGAGTGATCGTCGGCTCGATCGGATACCTGCTGACCACTTGCTTCTTGGAGCAGCAGCTTCACAAGCCCAAGATGGAGCGGGCGAAGTTCCGCTTCGGGCATGCGCAAACCGAAGAGGCCTCAGAGCCGCAGCGGGAGCAGCTAAAGCGCTTCGTGCGATAGTCTGCATCCTCAAAGCTCTTCGGCTTCAGGTGAATGTGCTCCAGTTCGGCCGATGGAAACAACATTGCGGCCCGCCCCAGTGAATCGCACCCAGCTCAAGACGCCTGGTAGACGTGACCTGCTACCGAGTTTCCGTGCTATTGATCAGTTGAGACCGGCCTCTCGTCGAGGTTCTACCATCGTGCGTCATGGGTTGCTTGCCGCCACCGCGACAACCAGCAGAGCTAGCAGGATCATGGCCCATAGAGGCAATGCGGACCATATGGCGAGCCAAGTCGCAACCAGGACAGCCACGAGACCAAGGCACCCGGCCAGTGCGAGCGCAAGTTTCACGAGCCGCCTCCCACGCGGCCGCCGGTTGTGCCCAAGTCCTTGCCGGCGTGGGCGATGCGGTCTCCAGATTCGTACTCCCGGGTATGCTCCTGGCCAATCTAACTTGCGTGACCTTGCGGTTGGGGTTGCGAATTGAACGTCAGCGCAGCCGCGCCACGAGCGGCGGGCGCCGAGGAGTGCGGAGGGAGGGTGCGCCCTCGGTTGGCAAAGAATTCAAGAAGTTGCCACCCGAACCGCCCTTCTGGCGGATAAGAACGATCCCACTCTCGAGCACGTCCAAACCGCTGCGGGGCCGACCGGCGGCGGCGAGGCTCTCAACACGAGCGTCCGCAGGTTCATCATATCGCCGGGGGGATTGATCGTCTCATCGATTCCAGGTTGCCTTCAAGCGGCGTCGCTGTCCTGCCTCGATGGCGAGGGCTCCCGCGAATCCCGACGAAAGCGTCAGGCGTGCCATGCGCCTGTTACGGGTGTCCGCTCTGCGCCATGCAGTCCTCCCTACTCCGCGCTGACCACCTTGGTCATGCGCCAACAGAGCAGCCAGGACGTGGAGAACACGAGCGCGACAAGAAGCGACAGCACGACATCGGCAAGGGTGTGAGGCGATGCAAATGCCCAAAGGTTCGGCAGTGCCGCAAACGCGGGCGCAGCCAGGGCAAGAAGGGGGACGATTCGACTTCTCGCGGCAGCTCCCTTGCACAGGCCGGCCAGGGCCAGGGCCAAGGCCATCGCCGTCGCGCTGAGCAGGACGATGGCCCACGACCAAGCATCGATCGTGGCGAGGGAACTGATGCAGAGTTCCACGATACGCTTTGGCTTCCAGTACAGATACAGCTCAATCACTGAAAAGGGGTTGGCAAGCACATGAGAGAGAAACACTCGCTTCATGATGTCGTCGTACATCCGATACTTGTAAGTTCCGGTCCATGGCGACACGAACTCGGCTTCCGACCGCAGGAAGCGATGCTCCTGCAGATAGGCCAACGTGGCCTCCACGCCCACCCGATCCAGCGGCTTGTCGTAGGTGCCGCCAACCCGGTGCCAAAGCGTCGGTGAATGGGCCATTCCCAGGAAAGCAACGTCCCACGCGCCGTGATGGGCAATGATATCGTCGGTGAAGTATGCCGGGTGGAGCTTGGCGTCCGTGTAGGCATTGTTTGCCGCCACACAGAGTAAGGAGACAACGAGGGGCCACTTGAAGGCCGGCCTGACCAGGTCCCAGAACGTCCTGGTGGCGGGCGGCAGCAAGCGCCAGGCTCGATAGCTGAGCAACATCGACAACCCGCAGAGAAACACGACGGTCCAAACGGCCGAGCCACGCATCTTGATGGCCAGCACCAGGATTGCCGCCTGCAGCAAGGCAACCAGCAATGAACTGGGTGCCAGGCGCCAGCGAAAGACCAGGAGAAGCGCCAGATGCCACATCGGGATCAGAGCCAGCGTGGAGCCGTGGCGATGGCCCCAGAACGTTGGCTGATGATCGTTGAAGACGCCCGTCTTCGTTTCCAGAAAAAAGGCGCCGAGAACGCAGAGCAAAAGCATCAGGGCGACCGGCTTCGCCCTGAACTGGATGAGAAAGGCGAGCGTGCTCAGCGCGACAATCGAGAAGTACAGGTAGTAGAGCGATTCGATCTTGAAGCCGAAAATGCCGAAAGCCATTTTGGCATAGTCGACCGTCCCCAGATCGTCGTAGACCATGGTTCGCAGGCCGCCGTCGCTTACGAAAAGGGAGCCTACCGGGCCAAGAGAGCTCGCCTTGGCAAGCGCTTCGTTGATCAGGTCTCCGCTTCGCAGATTGGCGAGAATCCTCGGGTCGTTGGGGCCTTCAGCGCCAGACTGGAGGGGCTGCATGAGGGCTTCGAACACCGGATAGTACGCGACATAGCCCTGCTCTCCGTACACCAGGGCCGTCACGGCAACGGCAATCGAATTGACGTCGGATTCCGGCCCGAAAGCGAGAACGCGGTCCATGCCCCGGTCAATTCCGACCAAGAAGACAGTTGAAATCGCCAATGCGGCCAAGACGCAAACACCGGCGAAAAAGACGGCTGTGGCGCCGATGGCCGACGATTGGCGCGACCGATCGAGGCCGAGCACAGGTTCTTGCGTGGTCATTGGGTCAGGCCTCGACCACCTGCCAATGCAATCAGAACTGCAGACCACATCGCTGGCCCTCTCACCCAGAGTGACGACGCTGCTCCATCGGGTCGTGAGCCTGCCAGAAACTAAATGAGACCCAGGGTGGGTACCGAAACGCGAGGAACGACGGGAAGCCTCGCAGAGCCGGGCGCTCAGTCAAGGCCCTCCATTTCTATGAGGCCGCCCGTGTCATCAGGGTGGTGAGCGAGAGTCAGAAACATGTCTTGCAACCCAGTGGGCAAGACAAGGGAACATTACATGGATATGACGCGGCCCGGCCGTCTGGACAGGCCTGCGCGAGCTGGCGGGCGTTCGAGACGCCACAGGCGAGAGGTGACGCCACCCTGCTTGCGCATATCACCGGCGGCGATGGTCCGACCAGCTGCGGCCGCGCTGCGCCAGCAGCGACCAGTCGCGCCGGTCGCTCGGGCAAATCAGGCCTCGTCTCACCCGGTCATCGACCCTGGTCGGGTTCACATTGACATAGATGTCAGCCTCGACACGCCAGAGCCCGCGCCGAGGCTACTCGGCCTCGAGGTGTCGGGCCGTTCCTCGGATGTAAGGCACCCTCGAAGGTCGCCCGAAACTCCGGCATCTGGTCGCCGGTGACTTGCGGCCCCTGATGGGCTACGCAGGCTGCCATGTCGTTCGATCAGCTTGTTGGCCAGATGGCAGAGAAGTGGCGTGAGGTACCGGGAGGTACCGACCAGCAGCCGCGGCAGTTCTCCGACACCCTTCTCCAATCCCCCCGCGCCGATCTGCTGACATGGTGGAAGCGGCAGTTCGAGGCCGCCAGAGGTTTCCGCGGCTGGTACTGGGAGCTCTATGGCGATGCCTTGAGCGGCCAGCACGTGCTGGAGATCGGTTCCGGTCTGGGCTTCGATGCCGTGCAGTTGGCGATGCGGGGTGCATCGGTCACCTGCTGCGATATCGCGCCATCAAATCTCGAGATCGTACGGCGGGTTGCCGAGGCTCATGACCTCAGCATCAACACGGTCCATATCGACAGTCTGTCGGCCTTCAGGCGTGCGCGGCAAGTCGACGTGGTGTGGGCCATCGGGTCGATACATCACATGCCTTTTGCCGAGGCACGCGAAGAGAGCGCTGCGGCGCTCGAACAGTTGAAGCCAGGCGGCCGATGGATCGAGCTGTCCTATCCGCGCGAACGTTGGGTGCGCGAAGGTTCGCCATCGTTTCAGGATTGGGGGCGGCTCACCGATGGTGAGCGCACGCCTTGGGTCGAATGGTACGACGTCGAGAAGCTGAAGGAGCGGCTGCATCCGTGGCGGATCGAGCCGATCATGGAGCGTCGATTCGAATCGGACACTTACGTGTGGATGGACTGCCGCGTGCTCGGCCGCGGCGCGGATCGGCCGATCGCGAGACGCCGCGCAAAAGAGCCGAGCGATCTGCTTTATGCACCTGGACCGATCTGGAACTACGCCTGGCAGATGCCGCTCGGTCCGTCGCCGGCCGGCGCCGCCATCACCGTCGAGTTGGAGTGCATCATCGATCGCGGCTCCGTCGGCTTCGTGCTGCTCCATCCAACCGACGACCGCTTCATTTCGCGGGAGATCATCCTGGAGAGCCGCACCGGCAATCAGAGGATCCATCTCACGACCGACGCCTACGAGACCGATGCGCGGCTGCTGACAAGGTGCGCAACAGGCCTCGGAACCTGTGAATACCGGGTCAGGTCGGTCGAGCTTCGGGAGGCTCTATAGGGAGGGAGAGCGGCCCTCGCAGGGCGCGGGAGAAAGGCTCCTTCGCGGCGTCAGAAGAAGGCGGCCAGACGCAGTGAGAACACCGCCGCTAAGTCGATCGCCGGCTTGAGGGCAGGTTTAAAATACAACTGGACGTCCGGTGTTATCTGCAGCCCTCTGGATATGGTCCAGGCCCAATAGGCTTCCAGGACGGTCTCGTCCTGGCGCACCGCGGTGCCCGGGGAGAAAAGGCTCATGTTCGTCCTGTTCCACGCAAAACCCAACCCGATCTGATCAAGTGAGTTGCGGCCAAGGGGATTGTTGTACACGCCGCCCCCGGCGATCGAGGATTGCACGTTCCAGCTCCCACCCCATGCCGTGTTTCCGCGAAAAAAGAGGCCCCAGTCGGTGCCGATGGCCTGGGAAGCGCTTATCGATAGCCCTTCGCTCTGCCGCGGTTGAATGGGCACGCTTGGTTGCTTGTAATACAGCACGGATATCGCGCTTTGACCGAGATTCATCAGCTTGGGCGACCATTCGCCGTAGATGAACCACGTATACTGGCCTTTGCCGAAACTGGCTGTCTGAACATAGCTTCCTGTGGGGTTGTTGGCGTCCTGAAAGCCCGCGGCAAGAGTGACGTCCTTCATCGGATTGAGCTGTACGTAGGCCCCCAGACTGGACGTCGGATAGGTCGAACTGCCGTTTTGACTCATGGAATAGTTTATGAAGTTCACTTGCTGGTTCGCGGCGTAAGCATTGCCGTCGAAGTTGTACATCGGGTATTGGCCCACGGAGAGCGTGAGCCAGTTTCCCGGAAATGTGTGAGTGTAGGTCACCTGTGCGAAGGTGTTGGCATTGGTAGGGAAGTCGTTGATTGGAGTGTTTACCCCCAGCCGGCTCGCCAAGCTCGCCCCTGTCGTGAGCCCGGACCAGTACTGAGTGGCCGTGAAGGCGAACTGGAACGATCCGCTGCCGGCCCAGGTATTCGTGAAGGCTTTCCAGTTTATCGATGGCGTGAAGAGCCCCTGCACGGCCCCATATCCGCCATCGGGCACTCCCCACTGGAACAGGCCAGAGGCGTCCATCGTGTAGCTTATGCCGGTCGCATCCTGAATCTGCTTCTTGGCTTTGACGTAGCGCGAGTAGGCATCGTCGAGTTCTGCCGCCAGTGAAGGTTCTTCACGGATCCTGCTCAAACGGATCCTGTCATGCATGCGGCCGATCAAGTGCACTTCATCGTCCCGCCGGTCCTGGGCAGACGCTGCACCCGGCACCAGAACGGCTACCATGGGCAAGAATGCCGCCAACCGGCGGGTGCGCTTGGACAGGAACAATCCACGCGAATAGTCGATGTTCATGGCGACCCCCGTGTCGTGACGCTATGTCCTCCGGTAGAGACTGAGGCTGAGCATGTTTGCGGCTCTGGAGACGGCCGCCTGAGCGCGGACGCTGTTGCCCGCTGCATCGAGCGGCGGAGAGAAAGCGGCGATCGCCAGTTTTCCGGGCGCGACCGTCAGGATACCGCCCCCCACGCCGCTCTTGCCCGGCAGGCCGACTTCATACGCCCAACGTCCCGATGCCGTGTACAGGCCCTCCATCGTCATCTCCGCGAGGACATGCTCCACGACGTCGGCCGAAACGATCCGCTCCTTGGTCGTCGGATGAACGCCAGCGTTCGCCAGCGTTGCCCCCATCATGGCGAGGTCGACCGTGGAGATCAGGGTCGAGCACTGCCGCGTATACACATCGACCGCTTGCATCGGGTCGCTGAAGCAGTTGCCCGCACTGTAAAGAAGCCAGGCTATCGCCCGATTGTGAAAATTGGTGCCCTGTTCCGAGGCATTCAGCTCATCGTTCAAGGTGATTTGTCGACCGGCGAATTTGCTTTGCATGCCGAGTATTCTTGGCCAACGGCTATCGGCCGTGTCTCCAGGCACGAGGCTCGCTGCTGCGATCGCGCCGGCGTTGACGAGTGGCGAGAGTGGACGGCCATCATGCAGTTCGAGCGCCAGGACCGAATTGAAGGGAAGTCCGGTTGGCTCGACCCCAAGCTTCTCGCGCACGCCGGCAATGCCGATCTCTTCCATCACCAGGGCCAAAGTGAAGACCTTGGAGATCGACTCGATTGCAAAGAGGAAATCGGTGTCTCCGGCCTTGAAGATCTGGCCGTCCGGCGTTGCCGCGGCCAGACCGAAGAGATGCGAAGGAACCGATGCGAGATACGGAATATAGCTGGCGTTGGCGCCGCCCGTTTCCTCGGCGGCCGCGGCATGCGCGTCGTCGACGGCAGCCTGAATGGCGGCAGCCGCGATCGTCATTTCTTCTTCTCGGGCGCGCCCGCAACAGGGCTTACCGTGCTGCTGGGAATGCCCGGATGTCCTCCCTCGACCTCCCACGTAAAGGGTGCAAAATCGGATTCCGGGTCACGCCAATGCGGCTTTCGGACTGCATAGATGACGAACGGAATGGTTACGAACACGATCGTCAAGCCGATCAGCAGACCGACGTACAGGCTTGGACTGCCTATGGCGATCTGGCCCGGCGGAATAAACGAAACGACGAATGCGAGAAGCGAGCCCAGAAACCCCAGTCCGCCGAACAACCACATTCCATAGGCGCCCCCCGGAATCTTGTAGGGGCGCGGCCGGTTCGGCTGGCTGTAACGCAGGTAGATCCCTGCTCCGAACATCAGCAGATACATGATCAGGTAGAGGATCACCGTGAGCTGGCTCAGGATCTGATAAGCCGTCTGGACCGAGGGCAGCACCACGAACACGACAGACAGGGCGGTGACCAGCATCGCCTGGGCGAGCAGAATATGGGTGGCCATGCCGCGTGCGTTGGTCGCTTGCCAGAAGCGCGGCAGGTATCCCGCTTTCGCGACGACCAGGAGACCCGACGATGGTCCGGCCACCCATGTCACGATGCCCGCCAGCACACCGATCGCCAGGGCGATCGCGACTACCGGCGCCAGCCAGCCGAGGCCGGCCCACATGAACATGTCGCCGTAGGCGACCAACAGACTCTGCGTCAGGTTTATGTCTGCTCTGGGAATGACGAAGGCGATGGCCAGGGTGCCGAGCACGAAGATCGCCACGGTCCCGACGGCGGCTATGAGTATCGCGAGCGGATAGTTGCGAGTGGGATTGCTGACATCCTTGACATGGATGGCGTTCATTTCCATGCCCGCGTAGAAGAGGAAGATGCTCGCTGCCAGCACGACGTTGTCGAAGTTCGTGAAGTCCGGAAAAACGTTCCTCCACGAAAGGCTTATTTGCGGTGTGCCTCCGCCGGCCAGGTAGGCGAAGCCCAGCACGATCAGGATGGCTGCGGGCACGATCGTCCCGATTATCCCGCCCCACTTGGCGACATTGGCGAAGGCCTGCACGCCTCTAAAGGCGATGAACGTGGCGAGCCAGTACGTGGCCAGGACAATGGCTAGCACGAACACATTGTTCGACGACAGCGTCTGGTCCCACCTCTGGTCGGGCCCGATGAATGCCAGGGATACCGCGGCGAAGGTGAGTGCAGTCGGGAACCAAACCGTCACCTCGATCCACAGCATGAACATCGCCAGGAATGCCCAGCGAGGCCCGAACGCCTCGCCAACCCAACGAAAGACGCCGCCCTTTTCGGGCCATCCCGTCGCCAGTTCGGCCGCTACCAGGGAAACGGGAATCAGAAACACGAGCGCGGCAAAAATATAGTAGAATGCGGAGCTGAGCCCGTATTCCGCTTCGGCGGGCAAACCGCGAAGGCTGACGACGGCGACGATGTTCATGACCGCGAGAGTAATGACGCCGATTCTCGCGGCTTGTGGCTTCGTAAGCCGGGCCGACTCCGCCATCGTGTCCCCCTGAGTTCAAACTGCCGAACTGCGTCGCCGCTCCGCGGATCAGGTATGGTGGAAGCTCATTCCTTCATCCGCCGCGATCTGGGGCGCGCCATGCTTGTCAAAGAACGCCAGCGCGTCCTTGAAATCCCGCAGGAACAGGTCCGCCATATCCATCGGGAAGCCGCGTCGGCACATCACGCGCATCACGTCGATGTTCGACGCACCTCCGGTAAGGGCGAACGCGGGAGCCTGCCAGCCTCGCATCCGCAGGCGATCCGACAGGTCGTAAAGCGAGTATCCCGGATTCGCGCCTTCCTTGAGCCGGAAGCAGATCGCCGGAATGCCGGTCTTCTCGCTGCCCGTGCATAGGAACTCATAAGGTCCCAGCGGAGAGATCTGCTTCGCCAGGAATTGCGCGACCTCGTAGCACGCCATTTGCACATTGGCGTAGCCTACGCGGCCCAGCCGGAGGAACTCGTAGTACTGCGATATCACCTGACCTGCCGGCCGCGAGAAGTTTATCGCAAACGTGCCCACCTGCCCGCCGAGATATGCGACCTTGAAGACCAGATCCTCCGGCAGAGAAACCTGATCGCGCCAAACGACCCATCCGCACCCAAGCGGCGCCAGGCCGTACTTGTGTCCCGATGAACTGATCGACTTGACGCGGGGTAACCTGAAGTCCCACACGATGTCGGGAGAGGTGAACGGCGCGAGAAAGCCACCGCTCGCGGCATCGACATGCATATCGACGTCGAGGCCCTTGGTTCGCTGCAGGGTATCGAGTGCCTCCTGCAGGGGCTCCGGAAGTTCGTAGGCTCCCGTATATGTCACGCCGAACGTCGGGACGACGCCGATGGTGTTTTCGTCGATGGCGTCGGTCATGCGCTGCGGGTCCATGAGCAGGCGCCCGGGCTCCATTGGAATCTCGCGAAGCTCGACGTCCCAGTAGCGCGCGAACTTGTGCCAGCAGACCTGCACCGGGCCGCAGACCAGATTCGGCCTGTCGACTGGTTTACCGGAGGCTCTTCTCTTTGCCCTCCACCGCCACTTCATCGCCATTCCACCCAACATGCAGGCTTCGCTGGAGCCGATCGTGTTGGTACCCGTCGCGTTGGCGTCCGACTTCGGAGCATTCCAAAGGTCGGCAACCATGTTCACGCATCTGATCGATATCGCGGCGGACTGCGGATACTCCTCTTTGTCGATCCAGTTCTTGTTGATCGACAGGTCCATCAGTTTGTGGACGTAGGGATCGTCCCATGTCTGACAAAAGGTGGCGAGGTTTTGTCGCGCGTTCCCGTCGAGCAACAGCTCGTCGTGTACCATTTGGTAGGCAACGTCCGGTCGCATCTCCGATGTCGGAAATTGCTTCGCCTGTGCGGCGCTGAGCATCGGCTGAGACCCGAATACAGGGTCGTTTCCTGCGTCGTCACGACGACGGCGGCTGGCGTGATCCATGCGCCATCTCCTTGATTGTTGCCAAGGCAAGCGTCCGGAACTCTGCATTACTTAAAGAGTTATGCTTCGCGTTAGTCGCTCGAACGTGTTGGCCATCCCGCGCATGGCCGCATGTGCTCTGACCTTTTGGTGACAGTCCCGCTGAACTTTCTCAAGGGTAAGTTGCCGGCGGGTGCTGCCTCGACGCGCATCATCACTTCAACGTCTATCGAGGCGCCTGGTTACCATTCTCGGCGAATATTGACAAGAAGTTGAGTCAGGACGCCCTGACGCATTCATGCTGGCCACTACGACGTGGCGCCCGTGGACTTCCGCTTCATGAGCCACACCACTGAGGCGCTTCCGGTCACGAACACCAGCATGAATACGATGGCGATCGGCTGCCGCTCGAAAAGGCTGAAAAGGAACACAACGAGCACAATGCCCATGAGCGAGAGCCCGCAGATTATCACGATCGGCGAGCCGCCGGCATCCCGGCGAAGCCGCCAATGGGCACCGAAGATGGCGAGATAGACTATGAGGAAGGTGACGCTGGCGGTGTTGGCGACCGCGGCGAGGTCAAGCAGATTGACCGCGAGGAGGATTGCAGCGGTGGTCCAAAGGAGGCCCTTGGTTCCATCGTGCCAGACTGCATCGGCAAAGAGCCGGGGCAACTGCGCCTGCTCTGCAAGACCCTTCGAAATGGCTAGTGCGCTGAAGATGGTCGCATTGATCGCCGAGGCACTCGCCAGGAGTGCGCCAATCGACACGATGACGAAACCGGAATGCCCGAGCAGCGGCCGCGCGGCCTGGGCCACCGCGGTGTCGGCGTATCTGGAGAGCTCGTCGGCAGGGATATTTCCAAGGATGACAATCGCCAGCCCCACATAGAGGACGATGACCACTCCTATGGCGAGAAACATGGCACGCGGGACCGTGGTTTCCGGTTGCCGAACGTCGGCGGCGGCGTTGGCCATCATGCCGTAGCCTGCATAGGCGAAGAAGGTCAGGCCAACGCTTGCCAACAGCGTCGTCGGAGCGACGGAGATGCCGCTCGTGAACATCTTTGGATCCATGCTGGGCAGACCGGCCAGCATCAGCAGAACCAGAATTAGCAGCTTGATCGCGACCAGCGTCACCTCGGCCCGTGAAACGACGTTGGCGCCGATCATGTTCACGATGACGAGCACGACGACGATCCCGGATGCGAAGGCGCCGGAGATCATCGGCAACGCATCTTCGGCGAAAAAAAGTCGGCTGGCGTAGGCGCCAAAGGTCTTGGCGACCATCGTGATCGTCACGACCAATGTGAGGAGATAGATCAGCGACAACGCACCAGATGCGAGGCGCGAGGGAAAGGCACGATTGAAGTACTCCAGTATGCCGGACGCGGCCGGATAGCGGGCGGCGAGCTTGGCGTAGGAGTAGCCGGAGAGCAGCGCTGCCGTGCCTCCGATCAGAAAGGAAAGATACACGTCCTTGCCGGCAACCAGCGCCGCCTGGCCGAACAAGGCAAAGATGCCCGCGCCGACCATGGAGCCGATTCCAAGCGCGGAGACGCTCCACATCGTCATGACGCGACGGTTGGTCTGGTCTCTGGCCCTATCGTTCGACATAGCGTTCGCTGCCCTGAGCAAACCGGCCGGGAAGGCCCACAGGCCGTGTCCTCGGCAGAGCGTGTCCAACTGAGAGCTGATCTCTCGCATAGTAGTCCGGCAATCGCGGCTTGACCATGGACCGTCTCTGCCGGAAGCCCGATCAGCCTGGGGTAAGCGCTGCTACAAGATGTCGGGGCGTAGCTCAGCGTTCATACACGTACAGATACTCCGTTGTCGCGCGGTCCGCGATGACCGCCAAAGCGCGGCTGGCGAAGTACGAGGCCGAGGTTGTCGTCGCCGACATGCAGGCCGCGCCCCTTCAAGGCACGCCTGCGAAGGGCGTCGCAGTTCTGCGCTTTCCGTCTGAACAGGCGATACGCGACCGGCTCGCCGACCCCGGCTACCAGCCCGTGAAGCAGGTTCGTCTGCCGCGACGACCAACGCCAATGCCGTGATGGCGCCTGGGTTTAGGGCGCCACGCCAAGGGCGCGAGCGCGCTTTCGCGTGACGTTCCAGTCTGAAAGAGTGGATTGTTTGTGCGGAATGCCACGTCCATCTGCGGCAACCGGCACTACTGTTTGCGCTGGATTCTGCGGCGGAGAGCGATCCGTGACACTCTTTAAGCGCAGCAATGACATCGAGGTCAGCATTAGTCCGGAGTTCGACAAGGAGTATGGACCCGGACAAGCGCCCACCCATTCTGGCATCTATCGGTGCCGTGGATGCGGCTGCGAAACCATTGCCGATACCTCTCGGCCGCTCCCGTTTGACGAACACCCCAGGCACTCGTCAACTCAAGGGGCAATTCGATGGCGGCTGGCCGTCGCCGTGCAGCAGGACCCGCATTAGGTGAAGGGCGATCGGCGCGGCTGTGGGCAGCAAGCGGGCAGCCGGGCCGGCAGGAATGGAGTTGGTGAACGATGCGCAATCAATCGGCAGTGTTCGCCACCACCTTCCTGATCGTGGCGGCTTTCGTGCCGGCGCACGCCGACGAGGCTGCTGACAAGGCAGCAATTACCCAGCGCCTGCAGCTATGGACGACGGCCTTCAACACCAAGGATCCAGCAGGAGTTTGCGACCTTTTCGCGCCGAACCTCGTGTATTCGATCCCGGAGACGGTGCAGGGGACGCAACAGACGATGTGCGGAAATCTCGCCAAGTTGTTGGCCAGGACCGACATGGAAGTCAGCTACAGGAACCCCGACATTCACGAGATCATCGTGTCGGGCGATGTCGCCGTCGTGCGGTTGACCTGGACCCTGACGACGACGGCGAATGGCGCCCGAGACACGACGACCGAGGAAGGCATCGACATCTTCCGACGCCAGCCCGATGGCAGGTGGTCCATTGCCCGCTTTCTGTCGTTCACTACTCGCGCAAACACGCTACTCCGCTAGCACGGTCTCGAGCCTTTGCAGGGTACAACCGTCAGCCACGATCCACGGTTTCCGGATGGGCGCGCTCGAACGCCCAGACATCCTCGAACCCCATCAGCTTCGAGAATTCGGTGAACGAATAGAGCGGCACTTCGAGCTTCGCGCTCGACCCTTCACGCCGCAATTCTTCGTAGGCGCCACGCATCGCCGCGGCGGCTGCGAGAAAGCCGGTCGTCGGGAAGATCGCCATCCGGAAGCCCAGCGCCGCGAGTCGCTCCTTCGGGAGGACTGGCGTGCGCCCACCTTCGACCATATTGACGAGCAGCGGAACGTCGAAGCTCCCGCCGATGCGTGCCATCTCTTCCTCGCTTTCGGGGCTTTCGATGAAGAGGACGTCGGCGCCTGACTTTTGATAGAGCTCGGCGCGCCGGAGCGCCTCGTCGAGGCCTAGCGTGGTGCGCGCGTCGGTACGGGCGATGATGACGAAATCGTCGGAGCGGCGGCTCTCGGCGGCAACCGCGATCTTGCGCGCCATGTCTTCGGCCGCGATCACCCGTCGTCCCGGCGTGTGGCCGCACTTCTTCGGAAATTCCTGGTCCTCGAGCTGGATTCCCGCAGCGCCGGCCTGCTCGTAGCCGCGCACCGTGTGGCGGACGTTGAGGAGTCCGCCGTAACCGGTATCGCCGTCGGCAATGAGCGGCGTCTCCGTCGCCGCCGCGATGCGTTCGACCCGGCCGACCATGTCCGTGAAGGTCGCCAGGCCGGCATCGGGCAGGCCGAGATAGGAGGCGACTGTGCCATAACCCGTCATGTACAGCGCCGGAAAGCCCATCCGATCGGCGATCTTGGCCGAGATGAGCTCGAAAACGCCGGGCGCGGTGATGAACAGGTCACGTTGCAGGTCCTTGCGAAAGCGGCCGGACTTCGAGGTGCTCATTTGACTCCTAAATTCTCGAGATAAACGAGGGTTTCGTTCTCGCTGACCACGTCGGCGTACTTGCCTTCGAGATCGAACAGGTTGGCCTCGTGGGGCCGTGGATCGCGGTCGCCGACCGCCTCACGCACGACGATCGGGATGAAGCCGTGCTGCATGGCATCGACTGCCGTAGCGCGCACGCATCCGCTCGTGGTGAGGCCGGCGATGAGCGTCGTGTCGATGCAGGCGGCCGTCAGCGTCGCCGCGAGAGAGGTGCCGAAGAACGCGCTCGCGTACTGCTTCGTGACGACGAGATCGCCCGGCTGTGGCGCAATTCCTTCGGCGAAGGCGCCGAAGCGGGAGCCTTCCTCGAATACCGATAGAGCCCGGACCTTGCGGAAGAAGATGCCGCCGTCCGCCCCTCCTCGGTGGTAGAGCACGCGCGTGAAGATGGTCATGATCCGCGCTCGGCGCGCTGCAGCCAGGAGGCGCACCGAGGCGCGGCGCGCTTCCTCGGTTGCCGGTGCGTAAAGCGGCGAGGCGGGATCGGAGTACGCTTGTACAAGATCGATCAGAACGAGGGCCGGCCGCCGGCCGAAGCCGAGCCGCCCGCGAAACCCGGCCTGCTGGTAATCTTGTTCGAGATCTCCGGAGCTCATGGCGGTGCCTCCCAGGCTCAGTGGTCGAGAAGGAGGGAGCCCCAACCGGCAACCTTGTCGTCGATGCCGGAGGCCCTCAGTGCATGCCAGAAGATCGCGGTGTTGATCGCGATGACCGGCTTCTGCAGCCAGGTCTCGGCGAAGCCGGCGAGGCGTGCCATTGCGAGGTTGGTACCGACCTGGATCACCGCGTCGATATCGGGTCCGTCGACCGCGCGAATGGCTTCGGCGAGCTTCTTCTCGTGGACGTGAGCGATCGAGACCGGACTTTCACATTTGAGGCCGATGATCTTGCCCACCGAGAAGCCGCACTCTTCGAAGAAGCGGACGACGTTCTTGTCCCCGACCGGCTGGTAGGGAGTAACGACACCGATCCGGCGAGCGCCATAGAGCCGCAGCGCGGACTGCGACGCATCGGATCCCATCGAAACCTCGAGCCCGGTATGCTGCTCGAGGTCGCGCTTGAGCTTGCGGCTCGCCTCGAGCCCGTCCCAGAACGTCTCCGCCGAGATGCCGAGGACCAGCCGGTCCGGCTCGCACGACATCACGCTGTCGACGGCCGCGATCTGCGCTTCCCCTATCAGCCGGATCAGCTCGCTGAAATCCTCGTCGCTGCGCAGCGGTATGTTGGGGATTGCGATCCGGCTGATGTGATTGGTGACGCCGTGCGGCGCCATGGCGTCGAATTCGGGCTGAACGCTCGTGTTCGTCGACGGCACGAGAATGCCGAACTTCTTCCGCCAACCGAGTGAGTCTGTCACGCGCGAATCTCCTGCCTGATGTGCCGCGGATGCAGCGCTCGGCGCTGCATCCCAGCCGTCCACCCCTAGTTTGTCGGGGCCTGCATCCCGACGACCTTGCCGACGCTGGCGTTCCAGCGCTTCGCGCATTCGGCTCCGCAGCGCTTGGCCCAGCGAGGCAAAACGGTCTGCAGCAGAGCCTGCTTGCGGAGCGCAAGATCGGCGTCCGAAACCGGCACCAGGGTCATGTTGGCCGGCTTGCCCTCCGAGCACGCCGCCGAGCCGGTGTTGCAGGCGATGCCGAGGTCGTTCTCGCGCTTGTTCTGCTCCCAGATCGCGGTTTCGAGGGTCTTGATCTGCTTCACGAGGAACGACTGGACGTCGGGCGACAGCTTCTTCCAGAAGGCGAGGTTCGCGCCCTGGACCGCGCTGCCCCAGTTGATCGGCAGCGGGTAGAGAAACTTGGCCGACTCATGCCATTTGGCCTTGTAGCCGCCCAGCGTACCCGTGATCGCGCAATCGATCACGCCGTTGGCGAGCGCCTGCTGCACCTCGGCGAACGCCATGTTGATGCCGGAGCCGCCGAAATGCTCGATGAAATCCGACTGCGAGGCACCCGACGTGCGGACGCGTTTGCCCTTGAGATCGGAGAGGCCGCGGATCTGATCGCGGCAATAGAGCACCTGCGCCTGAAACGACCAGAGACCGAGGAGCTTGACCTTGAACTCGTCCTCATAATAGCGCTCGTACTCGGGTCGGAAGGCTTCCGTCACCTGGTGGAGGGTCTCGATGGTCGGCGAGAGGCCGGCGAGATCGGTGGCGTCGTTGATCGGGGCATCCCCGGCCATGTGGCCCATCTGCGCCGAGGCGATGTCGTAAAGGCCCTGGCGGAGCAGCCGGAACACCTCCGGTCCCTTGAGTCCCATCTCGTTCCACGGCTTGATCGTCGCCGTGATCGCGCCATTCGAGGCGGCGGGAATCTTCTCCGTCCAGAACGGAGCCTCGAGATCCTTGTATTGCGTCGTAATGCCCAGATTGCCGACGATGTTGATCTTCGTCTTCGGCAAAGTGTCCCCAGCGTGCGCCGCGAATGCGAAGCCGGCAAGCGCTACGGCGGCGGCGCCGACAATTGCCATTTTACCTATCTTCATCTGCGTTCTCCTCTCGATATCACTTTCCGCCCAGAACACGCGGCAGCCAGAGCGCGAGATCCGGGACCGCCAACAAGAGCCCGATGAGCACGAGCATCATGAAGAGAAAGGGAAGCGCGCCGCGGACCACGTCACGGAACGGCCCCTGGCCGCGAACGCTCTGCACGACGAACAGGTTCATGCCGATCGGCGGCGTGATCAGCGCCGCCTCGATCAGGATGACGAAGACAACTCCGAACCAGATCGGGCTGTAGCCGAGCTTCGTGACGATCGGGACGATGATCGGAGTCGTGGCTATCATCAGGGTGAGGGTCTCGACGAAGCAACCAAGCAGCAGATAGACGCCGATGATCATCAGCATGATCGCCAGCGGCGGCCAGTCGAGAAGTCCGACGGCGGCGACGACGGCGTCGGTCACTCCCAAGGTGGACATTACGAAGTTCACGAACAACGCTGCGATCACGATCAACATCACCATCGCGGTGGTGCGGACCGTGCCCTCGAAGGCGCGCAAGAGAACCGCCAGGCTCAGCCTCCGATTGACGAGCGCGAGGACCAGGGCGGCCACGACGCCGAGCGATGCGGCTTCCGTCGGGGTCGCAATTCCGGCGTAGATCGATCCGACGACGAGCAGGAAGAGGAGGAGAGGAGGGCCGAGGTGGACGAGGCTGTGCAGCCGTTCGGCGAGGCTCGCACGCGGCGCGGGGTGGCCACTCATTGCGGGGCGTGCGACGCAGATGACCCAGACTGCGACCGAGAACAGCGCCGCGAGCAGGAAGCCCGGTATGAACGCCGCAAGGTAGAGCTGAGGGATCGAGGTCTCGGAAAGCACGCCGTAGATCACCATGTTGATGCTCGGCGGGATGAGAATCCCAAGCGTGCCGCCGGCTGCGATCGTTCCGAGGAAGAGCGCTGGATTGTAGCCGTGCTTCCGCATGTTCGGCATGGAGACGGTGCCGATCGTCGCCGCGGTGGCGACGCTCGATCCCGATGTCGCGGCGAAGATCGCCGACGCAGCGATGTTGGTGTGCATGAGCCCGCCCGGGAAGCCGCCCACCCATTTGTCGAGCGCTTCGTACATGCGCTCGGTGACGCCCGAGCGGAGCAGGAGTTCGCCGGTGAGAATGAACATCGGCACGGCGAGCAGGATGAAGTCGCTGGAGGCGCTCCACATGAGCTCGCCCAGGGCTTTCAGCAGCGGAAACGGCGAATAGATCTCCGAGAGACCCACGCCGAGAAGACCCAGCGCCGACGCGACATGGATGCCGCTGCCGATCAGGACGAGAAGGAGGATGACGGCCGTGAGAAGCATCAGAACTCCCTCGGAGGCACAGGCGCGTCGGCGCGTTGGTGCCGTTCGGTGCTGGCCTCGATCTCCTCGGCCAGGCTCGCGACGCCGACCTCTTCCTCGATCAGATCGGTGCGTCCGCGGACGGCATTGAGGAGCGACCGAAGCGCGAGCAGTCCGGCTGCGATACAGAACCAGAGCAGCCCGGCGGCCCAGACTCCCTGGGGAAGGGCGAGTGGAACGGAGAGCGCCGAGTTCGAGCGCGCGCCCAGCGACCAACTCTCCAGGGCGGTCTGGGCACCGAACCAGGCGAAGCAGGCGGCCAGGGCAAAGAGGATGAAGATGGTGAGGACGTCGAGCGCGCGCCGGACCACGACCGGCAGCAGGACATAGAGGACTTCTATGCGGATATGCGCTTTCGAGACCAGGGCGTAAGCAAAGCCGAAAGATACCGTCGCGGCGAGCATGTAGGTGCTCAACTCGAAGCTTTCGAAGAACGTCGAGGTGAACAGGTTGCGTGTGATCACATCGAGGCTGATGAGCACAGCGGCGAGCAGCATCAGTGCGCCGCCGATCCAGGCGAGCCAGCGGGAGCCGCGTGCCGCGAGCGATGGAGCCGGCGTCACGGCTGCGCCGACGCCGCTAAGGAATGCGGCGGAAGGCAACTCACTGGAGTGTACATAAACATGTCCTCAATTGTGTACAATGTTGCATGAACCAGCGTGTCGCCTGCAATCTCGGAGCACGTGGCCGGCGGGGCCATGCGGCAACAAGATGTGTATTATTTGGAAGGTATATGAAGAATTGCCGACGTTCAACAACCTGCTGGCGCGAATGGTCTTTGATCGTTGGACGATCTAGTTGTATACATTGAGGACATTGAAGCGAGGCGCAAATGACCGAAATACGCAGACTGCCGCCGACTGGCCGCTTGTTCGCCGCATCGGCGGATGTAACACCCGAGACGATCACTTCCGTCGAGGGGGTGGTCGAGCAGGGGCATCTCGTCGTCAAGAAGCTGCTCGTCGGCAACGAGATCCTGATGCTCGAAGTGTTCCGCGGGAAGGGACTGGTGGATCCCGTTCATAAACATATGGATCACGAATCGATGGGATTTCTCATCAGCGGCAAGCTGCGCTTGGTGATCGGCGGCGAGGAAACGATCGCCGGACCTGGCACGGCCTGGGTGCATCCCGTCGGCGTCGAGCATTTCAGCGAGGCGCTCGAGGAGTGCCATCAGCTGGAGATCAAGTGTCCGCCGATGAAGACCTGGAAATGAGCATCGGCTGATTGCCTGGTGTGGCGCCGCCCGGCGCACTGGCGAGACGGAGGAACGAGTCATGACGCATCACCCGAAATGGTCGCGCCACGCCGAAGCGGAGTTGAGCCGCGAGACGCTGGCTGCGCTCCTTGCCGACGAGATCCCGGCCATTCGCATCCGCAACTTCGCCTCAACCGCGGAGTGCGCCGCTTTCGCCGAAGCCGTTCGGCGCGTCGGCCTGAAGTACTACAGCGTCGCGCGCCGCATCGGTTACATCGGCATGGCGCAGTACGAGTATCGCTGGAACCGGCCGAAGGAGGATTACTTCCACGACGTCGGCGTCGCCAACGGGAAGAAGGATGCGGTCTTGCGGGAATCTTTCGACGCGGTCGGGCGCCTCGTCGATCGCCTCCAGGAGCATTACCCGGCCGGGCGGGTCGGCGTCGCGGAGGAGGAACTTGGCCGCTACTATGCAGGCATCATCCGGCAGGCCTCCGAGGGGGTGGACCTCCACGCCGACTTCGCGCCTTTCAACTCGCCGCAGTACGCGATCGGAGCCGTCGACGCGCAACTCGGCTGGAATTTCTATGCGGAGGAGCTCGTCTCGGGTGGCGAGACCACCGTCCATCACGCGCCGTGGACGCCGGAGGTCCGGCCCGGAGAAATCCCCAAGAGCTATGACCTGCCCCGCGACGTCGTCGCCGGCGCGGAAGCGTTCACATTCAACCCGAATCTCGGCGACGTGGTGATATTCAATACGCGCAACCCGCACGAGATCGCCGGCGGGGAAGCCGGGCCCGGACGTGAGCGCATCTCGATCGGATCGTTCATCGGGCGTCTTCCCAACCGCGACCTGGTGATGTGGTCGTGACGTAAGCCCGCTGTTACCGATGCCAAATTCTTCCTTCAGCGGCAGCGTCGCCATGGCGTCACGGCGGGGATCGCAGAAAGCGATCATCTCCGAGGCCTATGCCACGATCCGCGCCGACATCATCACCGGCCGGCATTCCCCTGGGACGCATTTGCGCGAGGAGCAGCTGGCGGGTGCCCTCGGTGTCAGCCGGACACCGGTTCGCGAGGCGTTGCGCAGACTGGCTGCCGAAGGATTGATCAATTTCGTTCCCAACCACGGGGCATTCGTCAATTCCTGGTCGGTGGAGGATCTCCGCAAGGTCTTCGAGCTGCGCGCTCTTCTCGAGAGCACCGCGGCGGGGCAGGCGGCGCCGCGCATTGGTGAGGCGGATCTTCGCCGGCTCCGTGAGCTCGCCGGGGGAATGGTCCGGCTCGCCGAAAGGCGAGAACCTGAATTCCTCGACGGGGTCAGCGCGCTCAATCGCGAATTCCACGAGATCATCATGCGCGCAGCGGACAACGAGCGCCTCGCCGGGAGCGTCATGCGGACCATCGAGCTTCCGATCGTGCACCGCACCTTCGAGCGCTATCGGCCGGCGGATCTTCGCCGCAGCCTCAATCACCACCACGAGCTGGTCGATGCATTCGAGGCGCGAGACGGCGAGTGGGCGGCCGCCGTGATGCGGGCGCACGTTCTCGCAGCGAGGCACGTCATGCTGCGAGACACGCCCGAGACGGAGGGCGCGGCGTAACGGCGATTGGATCGCGCATTGCCGTGGAGTCCGATGAAGGCGGGTGGTCTTCGATCGCGTGGTTCGCGTTCGCCGCACGATTCCAGGCCCACGTCATTCGCGAATTCGAAGCCCTTCGCGGTCCCGTCATCGATTGGTCGACGTGTTGGCGCGAACCATGCTGCCAGCGAATGGTTCGGACGAGCCAATCATGGACCGGCCCCGTGGCTCGGCCACGGTTGGCGCCGCGGCGAGGAAAGCCTGCAGCGATCGACTGCCTATTGGCACCCATCGCTGGCCCGGATACTGCCGAGTCAGGTACGCGGCCAGAATGCGACCGCCAGTCCCAATCTCCACATACATGTCCCCGTTCCCCCAACCCAGCCCCACACGCTGAGCAGGAGCAGCACGCCCCAGTTCCGCTCCTTCTCTACTCCGCTACCCCGCGAGCCGATCGATGGCCCGCTACGACTGACTCTGGATTGAAGAGATAAGGACATTCAAGATGGTTTGTCACACTGCCCTGATCGAGACGAACGGGCGACGTTCCACACGGGGTCTCGCTAATCCCAACCCGTTTGTCTCATCGCTCAGCTACCCTATCCAATGAGCCGGTATTCAAGGCCCCACGCCCCGGCTCAACGATCACCTGATGATTCTTGAATAAAGGTGGTCTGGACGGCGCGGGATCGGTGCCGGCGCCGTCCGCTTTTTCAAGGGGCGGAATACGGCAACTGCATCCGGCGTGTCGCGCCCGTGCGGCAAGAGCGGAGCGCCGCCGCGAGTGGGGTCGACGAACGCCCACGCACAATCGGTGGGTTGCGCAATGCCCATTGTAGCCGGCGTCGCGAGCATGGAGCATCTGGGTGCGGAAGGTTGTGCTGCACGGATGCGTGCTCATGCCTTGCGTGCCGGCAGCGATCGCCTGATCCGCATCGCCACAATACAGCATGATGAGACGTTCCTGGATGACGCAGATACCGTCCAAACGCGTACTGGCAAGTTTTCTGGTCTCCAATGGCGACCGGAGCTCGGTTTTCCGGCGGCGTCCTTACCATCCGTCTGCACTGCTGCCGTTGGTCTCCAAGGAAACGTACGAAGCCGATCGCGCACGTGCCGCCGCGCCAAAGCCCGGCCCTACACGCGGCAGTCCTCTCGACAGCCGTTTGCAGCCCAATGGCCGGACAAGGGTGACGACCGCGCGTTAGCGGCCGATCACTGGCCGAACAGCCTGATCAGGCGGCCTTCGAGCGCCGCACGCATGAATGGCTTCATCAACAGCTCGCTGTCGGGCCCGAGCGGGTCGAGGCTGCGCTGGGCATAGCCGGTCATCAGCACGATCTTCACGCCAGGCAGCAGGCTGCGCGCCTGTGCCGCCAGTCTCCAGCCGTCGCTGCCGCCCGGCAGGCCGATATCGGTCATCAGCAGATCGACTCGATTGCCTCGCAGAAATTCGAGCGCGGTGGCGGCATCGCCGACAGCCACTACCTCGAAGCCGAGGTGGCGCAAGCTTTCGGCTACGTGCTCGCGCACGCCTTGCTGGTCCTCCACGACCAGCGCCCGACGGCCGTGGCCACGAAACCCGCCTGTCTCGTGCGATGCCGTCTCAAGAGGCTCGTCGCCCGCCAGCAGGCGCGGAAAGCGCAGTTCGACATGGGTCCCGCGGCCCTCGGTGGAATCGATGCCGAGGTTGCCGCCCGACTGCTTCACGAAGCTGTAGACCTGCGAGAGGCCGAGGCCGGTGCCTTCGCCGCTGCGCTTGGTGGTGAAGAACGGTTCGAGGGCGCGCTCGACCACGTCCGCCGCCATGCCCGTGCCGGTGTCGATCACCGACAGGCTGACCCACTCCGGCTCCGGCGCGGCGGTCCGCAGCGTCAGCGTGCCACCCGCCCCCATCGCGTCGCGGGCATTCACCACCAGATTTAGGATCGCGTTCTCGAGCTGATTGGCATCGACTCGTATCCGTGGCAGGCCGCCGGCGAGGTCTGTTTCGAGCCTTACCGATTCGCCGAGCGTCCGATGCAGCATCTCGATCAGGCCGCCGATCAGGGCGTTGAGGTTCGTCGGCTTAGGATCGAGCGGTTGGGGGCGCGCGAAGGAAAGCAGCCGGTGGGTGAGGCCCGCCGCCTGGGTCGCTGCCTGCATCACGAGATCGGCGCGTCGACGTTGGGCGGCGGCGTCGGCCGGCAGCGAGGTCTTCAGGGCTTCGGTGGCGCCCAGCACGACAGTCAGCATGTTGTTGAAGTCGTGCGCGATTCCCCCTGTCAGCTGGCCGACGGCCTCCATCTTCTGCGCCTGACGCAGGGCCTGCTCGGCGCGCTCGCGCTCCTCGATCTCGCGGCGAAGCTGGGCATTGGCCTCCATCAGCGCACTGGTGCGCGCCGTCACCTCGTTCTCCAACCAGGTGTTGGCGCGCTGCATGGCGTCCTGTTCATCCTTTTCGACAGTGCGATCGCGCAGCACCAGGATGAAGCCGGTGACGCCGTTCATGTTGGCGCGAAGGGGAACAAGGCTGCTGCTGGCCCACAGGCGCCTGCCGTCCTTGCGCATCTGCCAGCGGTCGGCGCTGGCGCTGCCGTCCCCGGCCGCACGTTCGCGATCTTGGGCCGGCACCTCGGCCGCCACGTCTTCCGGTGTGAACAGCCGGTCGACCGACTGGCCCTTCATCTCCTCCTCCGACCAGCCGAGCACTTGCTGTGCGCCGCTGCTCCACGTCAGGACGTAGCCGCCGAGATCGAGCGTGACGATGGCGTAGTCGGTGGCACTCTGCACGATGACGCGGTAGAGTTCGTTGCTTTCCTGCGCCTGCTGCTCGGCGCGCTTCAGCCGCAGCAGGGCGCGCACCGTGGCCAGCAGCTCGGAGGGCTCGACCGGCTGGCTGAGATAGGCGTCGGCGCCGCTGTCCAGGCCGGTGGCACGGTCGGTCGGCGCCACGAACGAGGCAGAGATCTGCAGCACCAGAAGCTTGGGCGTATGCTCCTTGATCAGCCGGCAGACCTCGAAGCCTGACACGTCCGGCAGCTTGACGTCGAGCAGCACCAGGTCGGGCTTGGCATGCTTGGCGGTTTCCAAAGCCTCCACGCCGGTGCGGGCCTCGATCACGTCATAGCCACCTTGGCGCAGGATGCGCGTCTTGACGTAGCGGCCCGATTCATTGTCGTCGACGTTCAGGATCAGAGACTTGCTCACCGCTCGCCTGCCCGGCGCATCGACTGCGCCACGTGGGCCGACAGGATCGACCGAGAAAGGTTCGACTTCGACAGCACGCCGACCGAACCGCGCAGCCTTTCGAGATGATCGGGCCCGAGGATCGACGAGGTCAGCACCAGGATGGGAATCGATGCCGTCGCGGGATCGCCCTTGAGCGAGCGGAAGACCTCGAAGCCGTTCAGCCCGGGCAAGTGGAGGTCGAGCAGGATGAAGTCCGGAGACTCGGCCTGGGCCAGCCGCAGACCCTCCGTGCCGTCGGTCGTCTCGATGATCGCCCACGGCCCTTCGCCGCGCAGCATGTGGCGCAGCACGTAACGCGTCGATTCTTCGTCGTCGACGATCAGGATCTTGCCGGGGGCCTGTTCCTGCTCCGCCTGTTGGGAGTCGGCACCCGGCAGGACGAGCGGGATGTCGAGAATGAAGGTCGAGCCACGACCGGGCTCGCTTTCGAGCGTGATGACGCCGCCCAGCAGCTCGGCGAACTTGCGCGACAGGGGCAGGCCGAGCCCCGAGCCCTTGGTGCGGGTCTGCAGCGGGTTCCGGACCTGCACGAACTCCTCGAAGATGCGGCCATGCTCCTCCGTCGGAATCCCGATGCCGCTATCCTTGACTGCGAACTCGATGCGGCCCGGATTGGGCGTCGACACGGTGACGCGGACTTCGCCGCGCTCGGTGTACTTCAGCGCGTTGGACAGGAGGTTGCGCAGGATCTGCGAGAGCTTGCCCTCGTCGGTGAACAAAGCGGCGCCGCCCGTCCTGTCGTCGAACGCCAGCTCGACCGCGTCGCTCAACTGCAGAGGTCGCATGATGCCGCGGAGCGCCGCCAGCAGGTCGGCCACCACGACCTTCGTGGGATGCAGGTCGATGCGGCCTGCCTCGACCTTGGCGAGATCGAGCAGATCGTTGACCAGCCGGGTCAGCGTGTCGGTGGCCTGGCGGATGTAGGAGACCTGGCGCTGCTGCTCATCGTTGAGCGGCCCGTCGCTCTGCTCGGCGAGCATGCGCGACAACGCATTGATGGCATTGAGCGGCGTGCGCAGCTCGTGGCTGACGGCCGACAGGAACTGGCTCTTGACCTCGCTGGCGCGCTTCAGCTCTTCGGCGCGCTCGTCGAGCTCGGCATAGAGCGCCAACACGCCGCGGTTGGTGCTCTCGAGCTCGGCGTTGGCCTCACTCAGCTCGCCGCGCGCTGCCTCGAGGTCGGCCATACTGGCCAGCAAGTCGCGGTTCTGTACCAGCACCTCATCGATCAGTGCCTCGGGCCTGGCAGCCGACAGATCGGTCATCAAGCTGCCTGGCGTTCCCTGCAGGGTGCCGTTGCGCGGGAGATACTTGGCGAAGCTGACGATCGTGCCGCGTCCGGGCGCGCTCCCGACCTCGAACGTATCCATCAACCGGCGGGTGCCGACGATGCCTACCCCCATGCCGGTCGGCGAGACGTAGCTGCCGTCGAGAATGCTCTGCAGTTCGGCAATGCCTGGCCCGTTGTCGCGGAACGTCATGCTGAGCCTTTGCCGCGGAGATTCGCCGTCGAGTGTGAAGGCGAGCGAGCCGCCGCCGCCGTAGGTCACGGTGTTGCGGGCGATTTCCGAGACGGCAGTGGCGATCGAGGTCTGAGCCTGACGATCGAAGCCGACGAGTCGTGCGACGTGACGGGCGCGCTGGCGGGCGTGGACGATGTCCTGCTCGGTGTCGAGTCTGAGCGACAGCAGGGGCTGACCGGTCATGGCGCCCTTTTCATCACTAAAATGGTGGCATCGTCGCGGCCGCGCCCGCAGTCGCGCAGCAACACGGCGGCGATCAGGCTGGCGTGGCGCCCACTCAGCCCATGGTAACGGTCGAGCGACCAGTTGGCCGAAATTCCGTCGGAATGCATCACGATGACCAGTCCAGCGCCGTCGCACGGGTAGATGAACTCCCTGAACGTGCCGGCGGTGTGGCCGGCAATGCCATTCATGGAAACGAAACGCCGCACGCTGCCGCCGGCTGCCGCCAGCCCGGCGATGTTACCGAGGCCACAGAACACCGCCTGGCTGGCCGCCAAGTCGACCGTGACGATGCCGACCGCGGCACCGCGTGTGGCGCGCAGGCCGGCATGGATCTTCTGCACCACGGCAGCCGGCGAAGGCGTGAAGCCCCTGCAGAACAGCCGCCGCGCCTCTTCTGCCGCGGCATTGGCCATCACTCCGTGGCCGAGCCCGTCGACCACCATGGCGGACACCGTTGTGCCGGCCTGCAGCCAGCCCAGTGAATCGCCGCATACCTGTTCTTCGCGCTTGGGCACCGAGACAGAGCCGATCTGGACGACGCGGTTGACGACGGGCTGGCGCTGCGGCCACAGCCGGGCCAGTACCGCGGTACCCTGGCCGGGTGTTGAAAAGATGTCGAACTCGTCGGCCTGGCGGCGGATGGCGCCGAGCCCGGTACCGGACGAGCTGCCGGAAGTGCCATAGGTCGAGTTGCCGTCGCGCAGGCTGTGCGCGACGTTGGCAATGCCGGGTCCGCGATCGATGGCGATCAGCTCCAACCCGGTCGCGGCGTCGGTCTGGATTGCCTTGGCCAGCACGTCTCCGCCTCCGCCATGCCGGGCGAGATTGGTGGCGAGCTCGGTGGCGACCAGGGCGGCGCGGCCGCGATCCTCCTCGTCGAAGCCGATCCTCCTCGCCAGGGTCTCGACCTCGCGGCGCGCCCCGGCGACATAGCTCGTATCAGGCACGGCGAGGACGGTGTTCATCGCCTCCACCGCGCGATGGTGACGGTCGTGCCTTCGCCTGGTCGGCTCTTGAGGTCGAAGTCGTCGACCAGGCGCTTGGCGCCGCCCAGCCCGTGGCCCAGTCCGCTGCCCGAAGTGAAGCCGTCGGTCATCGCCTGCTGGATGTCGGCGATGCCCGGCCCCTTGTCGCGGAACACGATGCGCACGCCGCGCCTGAGCTCGGCGATGGTCTCGATGTCGGCGTGGCCTCCCTTGCCGTAGTCCAACGCGTTGCGGGCGAGTTCACTCGCCGCCGTGATCAGCTTGGTCTGGTCGACCAGCGAAAGGCCGACCTCGACGGCGCGTATGCGCACCTTCTGACGCACGCGGACGATGTCGTCGCCGTTCTTGATCGGAAGCGTTTCAGTCGTCGTCGGCATCTTCCGCCGCCTGCTCGCCCTGCACGCCGCCGATCAGGGCAAGCCCTCGTTCGGCGTTGAGCGCCGTCTTGACTCCGGGCAGACCGAGCCCGAGCTCCACCAGGGTGATTGCCACTTCGGGACGCATGCCGACCACGACCGTGTCGGCGTCGAGCAGGCGCGAGACGCTGGCTATGTTGGCCAGCATGCGGCCGATGAAGCTGTCGACGATCTCCAGCGCCGAGATGTCGATCAGTACGCCGCGGGAGCGGTGCTGGACGATCCTGGTCGTGAGGTCTTCCTGCAGCTGCGTGGCGAGACGGTCGTGCATGTCGACCTGGATGGTGACCAGCAGGGCGCTGCCGATCTTGAGGATGGGGATGCTGTCCATGGAGCGAGCCTTAGTCGCGCTTCTCGGCGACAGGCTCGTCGGTATGGGCCTTGGCGTTCCTCTTGACTTTCTCGACCGATCGGCCGGTGCGCTTCAGCGCCAGCGCCAGCGCGTCGGCGAGCGTCGCCTTGGAGATCACGTTGAGTTCGACACCGAGCTGCACGATGGTCTGGGCGATCTGCGGGCGGATGCCGCTGATGATGCAGTCGGCCCCCATCAGGCGGGCCGCCGACACGGTCTTCAGCAGATGCTGGGCGACCAGCGTGTCGACGGTCGGCACGCCGGTGATGTCAAGGATCGCGATCTCCGCCCCTGTCTGCACGATGGTCTCGAGCAGGTTCTGCATCACGACCTGCGTGCGGCCGCTGTCGAGCGTGCCGATCAGGGGCAGGGCGACGATGCCGTCCCACAGCTTGACGACCGGGGTCGACAGCTCCTCGATCTCCTGGCGCTGGCGCTCGATCAGCTCGTCGCGCGTTTTTTGAAACGACTCGATGGTGAACAGACCCAGTTGGTCGAGCAGCAGGCTGACTGCCCACACGTTGTCGGCCATCTGCTTGCCGTCGGTGGTGGTCGTGCGGATGCGTTCGAACAACGCCTGCTTCAGCGAAAAGACGAAGGTGGCGGTCTCTGACGGCGAAAAGCCTTGCAACGCCCGCGAACGCGAGAAGCTGGCCAGCATGTCGCGGACTTCGGCAAAGTCAGACCCGCGGATATCGGTAACGTTGCCTTCTGCGATGGCCTTGCCCAAGGCGTGCAGGAACTCCTTGCCCTGGGCCTGCGCCTCCTGAGGGGAGATCCGGCTCTCCGAGGCGGAGAGGGAACGGACCCAATCCGCCACCAATAGTGCTTCACCCTCGGTAATCAGACGGGCCAAAACCGTCTGTGTTGCCGATTTCGCCATAAGAAAAATTCCCCCGTGCGTAAGGCGGTCGTATGAGACGAAGTGCGCCTAAATCTCGAACGCACGGGAGGTACTGAAGGTTCCGCGATGACACCAGTTTTACACGCCGGCGGGGTAGGGCAAGAAATATTGCGCGCTACCTGTCGGGAAAGTGCTGGTGGTTCTCGTGCACTTGCTCGGGGAAATGCTTCTTGAAGGCTGCCGCACACATGGCGCCCGTGCCGCCGCGCTTGGTGAGCTCGTCGATGATCTCCTCCAGCACCGTCACCAGATCGACGGCCGACTTGCTGATCATGGTCTCGCCCACCGCTGCCGCCAGGGTGGCGGCGACCATGACATCGTTATCACTCAGTCTCACGTGATTGCCCCCGAGGTTTGTGTGCAGAGGCGATGGTGACAGGCCGATCCGCGGACGTCGAGTAGGCTCTCGATGCGTTCATGCGCCCAGAGCCGCGGCCGGCGCGGGCTACCTCAGGATGGCGTCGAACGGCAGCCGACTCTCGGATCGGGCACCGCACAATGCATCGGGCGAAAACCCCTGTCTCGTGCGATGATGGTCGTGCGTTGGGCTCCAGGGACGCGCCGCATGGTCACCAATCATTCAACCGCAGAATTGTCGGCCCTGCAGCAACGCGCGCTCGTGCTGGAGAGGAATGCCCAAGCCAAGACGCAGGCCTATCAGCGCGCGACCTGGATCCGGTTCGTCGGTGTGTTCTTTCCGATCCCGTTCGTCGTCGTCCTGCTGCGCCTCGAGATGGCGGCGTGGACCTATTACGTCTGGGGCGCGCTGATCGTGCTGGGTGGAGCTGTGCTGTACATGATCGATACCGCCGCCTCGACCAGGGTGGATGAAGCGGTCGAGGCGGCGGCTACGGCACAAAAAGCTTGCGAAGAGGCGGCGAAGGGTGGTGCTACGCCGCTATAGGCCTTTCGTTGGCCGCGTTCATCATAGTCGTGGAGAGGATGATATAGGTGGTCGCCCAGGCATCCTTGACTTCGGGCGTGAAGGCCTCGCCCAAGCCCTTTTCAAGGGTCCACAGCAGGGCCGAGCCGACCGAGGCGTAGTGCCGGGCGCTCACGCCGTAGCCGGCATGACGGCGGCCGAGCGCCTGCACGGCAGGCATCAGTGTTTCGAGATGGCTGAGGCCCGCGACCGCGGTACCCAGCATCGCCATCAGCTTCTTCTTCTGCTCCGTCAGGTCGTCGGGGAACATGGTGCGAACCTGCGGGGCGATCTCGAACAGGCGGCCGTAGAACAGATCGGCGGCGGTGGCTGCGATCGGGGCGACCTGGGCGTAGCTCGTCTGAACGAGCTTGATCTGGTTGGGGGTCATGGCTTGGTCCTCGGCGAGCGGGGTTTCGTGGCTGCCGAGGGTGTACCCGGGGCCTGTCTCGTGCGGATGTCGTACCCGTAGGGAATCGTATCGCGTGTGTCGTAGTCGGCCTCACCCCGAGGAGGGCGCGTTGAGCTCGATCACGTTCCAGGAGGCCGGCATCAGGGTGGCTTCGACGCGCTGGCCACCGACCCGGACCGAGCCGAGAGGCCGCGGCGTCACGCGGTCGGGGGCGGTCTTGCTGTTGATGGCCTCGAGGTCGGTGTCGTGGAGCTGGACCGCCTGGTTCAGCGACAGGCCGTCGTAGCCCAGGGCGTCGAGCCTGAACGGCAGCTCGTCGGTCGGGCTGCGGTTCAGCGCGAACAGGGTGAGGCGGCGGCCCTCCGCGTCGTGCACCGCGGCGAGCTTGAGATAGGGCACCGCGGGCAGTGGGAAGTACGTGTCCTCAGCCCCGTTGGGATCGTTGTAGCGCGTCGCGTAGGTGGGCGAGTCGATCTCGGTGCGCAGCACGCGGCCACGGCCCAGCCGGCTGAAATGCATGAATGGCCAGAATATGGTCTGCCGCCAGGCCGGTCCGCCGGTCTCGGTCATGATCGGTGCGATGGCGTTGACCAGCTGGGCGAGGCGGGCCACCGCCACGCGATCGGCGTGATTGAGCAGCGAAATGCACATGCCGCCGAACGCCAGTGCATCCTCGACATTGTAGATCTCTTCGAGGATCGGCGGTGCCACGGGTTAGCCAGGCTGCACGCGGGCGGCGCGGTTGCGCCGCGTACGGTACCAGACGTTCCATTCGTCGAAGCTCAGCGTGATGCGCTTGGGACCGACGTCGCGCGGCCACGGCGTCGGCGACGGCCACGACCTCCTCGACGAAGCTGTCCATCAAGTCGGGGCTGGCGAGGAAGGTTGCGGTGTCGGCTTCGTAGTTGTTGAGATAGGTGCAGCGAGATGTATTCGAGGTGATCGAAGGTGTGCTCCAGCACCGTCTCTTCCCAGCGTCCAAAGGTCGGCATGTAGCGGCCGGACGAGCCGCACACCCCCAGCTTTAGCGAGGGGGCGACCCATTTCATGACCTTGGCTGCCTCGCAGGCGAGCCGGCCGTACGCCTCGGCGGTCTTGGCCTCGATCTGCCAATGGCCGTCGAGTTCGTTGCCCAGGCACCAGAACTTCACGTCGTGCGGCGCTTCCCAGCCGTGGCTGCGGCGCAGGTCCGACAGTGTGGTGCCCGATGGATGGTTGCAGTATTCGACAAGGTTGCGGGCGGCATCGGCGCCGCGGGTGCCGAGATTGACCGCCAGCATCGGCTCGATGCCGGCCATGCGGCACCAGTCGATGAACTCGTTGGTGCCGAACTGGTTGGTCTCGGTCGACATCCAGGCGA
>JAEZIF010000281.1 GCA_023416135.1 Pseudomonadota bacterium | reverse complement strand
TCATCGAGCGGCCCGAGATCGTCACCGAGCAGCGCTCGGTCGACGGCACGCGCAAGTGGCTGCTGCGCTTCCCCGACGGCAACGAGGCCGAGACCGTCAACATCCCCGAGGAGGATCGCGGCTCGGTATGCGTGTCGAGCCAGGTCGGCTGCACCCTGACCTGCACCTTCTGCCACACCGGCACGCAGCCCCTGGTGCGCAATCTCGCGCCCGCCGAGATCGTCGGCCAGTTCATGGTGGCGCGCGACAGCTACGGCGAGTGGCCGACGCCGACCGAGACCACGCGCATGCTCTCCAACATCGTCATGATGGGCATGGGCGAGCCGCTCTACAATTTCGACAACGTGGCGACGGCGCTCAAGATCGTCATGGACGAGCAGGGCATCGCCCTCTCGCGCCGGCGCATCACGCTCTCGACCTCGGGCGTCGTGCCCATGATCGCCAAGGTCGGCGACGTGCTCGACGTCAACCTCGCGGTTTCCCTGCACGCCGTGAACGACGCGGTGCGCGACACGCTGGTGCCGATCAACCGCAAATGGCCGATCGCCGAACTGCTCGCGGCCTGCGCCGCCTATCCCGGCGCCAGGAACAGCCGGCGCATCACTTTCGAGTACGCCATGCTGAAGGGCGTCAATGACAGCGACGCCGACGCCCGCGAGCTGGTCCGCCTCCTGAAGCCGATCCACGCCAAGGTGAACCTGATCCCGTTCAACCCCTGGCCCGGCGCGCCCTACGAGTGCAGCTCCAACAACCGCATGCACCGCTTCGCCGAGATCGTGAACGATGGCGGCTTGAGCGCCCCCATCCGCACGCCGCGCGGCCGCGACATCCTCGCCGCCTGCGGACAGCTCAAGAGCGCCAGCGCGCGCAGGCGTGGCGAACGTGTGCGGGACATCGAGGCCAAGGCGGGCGGTTGAGGGACCTTCGGTCTTACCGGTAAGATATAGGCATGGCACAGACCATGATTTCCTCCAGAGGTCAGGTCGTCCTGCCCAAGGAGCTTCGCGACAAGCTCCATTGGAAGCCGGGCACGAAGCTCGTGATCGAGGATCGTCCGGAAGGCATCCTGCTCAAGCGCATCGAAGAGAAGAAGAAACTCTCGATCAGCGATCTCCGCGGCATGCTGAAGTACAGGGGGCCACCGCGATCGATCGAGGAAATGAACGCTGCGATCGAAAAGGAAGTCCGGCGTCGGCATGCGCGCGGTCGATACTAACGTCCTTGTTCGTCTGCTGGTGAACGACGAGCCGGCGCAAGCCGAGGCTGCTCAGCGGGCGATAGCCGCTGAACCTGCTTTCATCTTGAAGACCGTGATGATCGAACTCGAACGGGTTCTGCGCAGCGCCTATGGGGCCTCGCGCCCCGAGATCGCGACGTCTATCGAAGGCTTGCTTGCCTCGGCAGGCGTCGTTGTCGAAAATTCGGCAGCGGTCGATCACGCGGCTGCCTGATTCAGGTAAGGCATGGACTTCGCCGATGCGCTTCATCTCGCTTCAAGCCGCCGGTCGTTTCTCCATAGCTATCTGGTGAGCGCCACGACCTTCGACAGGAAGGCGCGTTCGGTGGCGACGACTCTCAATCCTGCCGCTTCGCTGCACGATTCCAAACGGCCATTCGCATACTCTGCGTAGTAGGGCTCATGGAAATAGTGCGGGAAGAGGTCGAGCAAACCGTCCCATCCCGGGAGGTCGCCCTTCTGAATCGAATCGACGATCACCACCAGGCCATCCGGCTTCACGACTCGTGCCATTTCGGCCAGCGCCCGCTCGCGGATCGCCTGGGGCAGCTCGTGCATCAGGAACGACGACACGACGAGATCGAGGCTCGCGTCCTCGAATGGCAGCTTCTCCGCCGCCCCTTCGATCAGCTTTACGCGCGCGGTCTTGCCGATCAGTCGGCGCGCCTCGGCCAGGTAGGGACCGCTGAGGTCGAGGCCGGCGAACCTCATGCCGGGCCAAGCATCGTGCAGGAAAGCAAGCAACCGCCCGGTGCCGCAGCCGACATCGAGGCCTGCCAGTGTGCGCTGGTTGCGGCCGGCCAGCCATTCGGCGATCGGCTTCAACGCACGGCGGCGCATGACGTCGGCGGCGCCGGTGAACAGCACCTCGACCTGGGTGTCGTAGATCGTGGCCGAATGGTCCGAGAGCCAGCCGTCGCTCTGGAAATGGAAGTTCTGGCGGTAGTAGTCGGGCAGGCCGTCGCCCTGCTCGCCGGGCGGCAGCTCGTCGCTTTGGCCATGGCGGCGGGCATCGACCTGCGGCAGGTCGCGGAAATAGAGGACGCTGCGGCGCAGCAACTCGCCGGGGTCGAAGGTGAGCGGGCGCGGGGCCGGAAAGAGCCCGGCCTTGATGTCCTGCCATTCGCGCTCGAAGACGGCGCGCATGTCCTTCGTCATTTCGTCGCGCGAGGGCGTCGGCCCGACCGGGAAGTCGGGCTTGGGCATCGGCTTCAGCAGCCGGCGGCCCGCGGCATAGTGGCCGGCGTACCAGGCGACACGGGCGGTCTGGCGCGCGGCATAGGTGAGACGATCTAGGGCAGAGACCATGGCTCAGCTTACTTCGGGATCGATTATAGCGTCTTTGCGGCAGGCTTGCCCGAGTGCATTCCGCCGCTATATTCGCGCGCCTTCTCCGATCCGAACCGAAAGCCGGCCGCCATGAGCGTTACTTATACCGGGCCCTACAAGAAGGGCGACATCAAGAAAGTCGTGCTGGCCTATTCCGGCGGCCTCGACACCTCCGTCATCCTGAAATGGCTGCAGACGGCCTACGGCTGCGAGGTCGTGACCTTCACTGCCGATCTCGGCCAGGGCGAGGAACTGGAGCCTGCGCGCAAGAAGGCCGAGATGGCAGGCGTCAAGCCCGGCAACATCTTCATCGACGACGTGCGCGAAGAGTTCGTGCGCGACTTCGTCTTCCCGATGTTCCGCGCCAATGCGCTCTACGAGGGCCAGTACCTGCTCGGCACCTCGATCGCCCGGCCGCTGATCGCCAAGCGCCAGATCGAAATCGCCCGCGACCTCGGTGCCGATGCCGTCTGTCACGGCGCCACCGGCAAGGGCAACGACCAGGTGCGCTTCGAGCTCACCTATTATGCCCTCAAGCCCGACATCAAGGTGATCGCGCCGTGGCGCGAATGGGAACTCACCTCGCGCACCAAGCTGCTCGAGTTCGCCGAGAAGCATCAGATCCCGATCGCCAAGGACAAGCGCGGCGAGGCGCCGTTCTCGGTTGACGCCAACCTCCTGCACTCCTCCAGCGAGGGCAAGATCCTGGAGGATCCCTGGGAGGAGGCCCACGAGATGGTCTACCAGCGCACCATCTCGCCCGAATCTGCTCCCGACAAGGCGACCTACATCACCATCGACTTCGAGAAGGGCGATGCCATCGCCATCGACGGCGAGAAGATGTCGCCGGCGACCCTGCTCACCAGGCTGAACGAGCTGGGCAAGGCCAACGGCATCGGCCGCCTCGACCTGGTCGAGAACCGCTTCGTCGGCATGAAGAGCCGCGGCATCTACGAGACACCGGGCGGCACGATCCTGTACGCCGCGCATCGCGGCATCGAATCGATCACGCTCGATCGCGGGGCGGCGCACCTCAAGGACGAGCTGATGCCCAAGTACGCCGAGCTGATCTATTACGGCTTCTGGTATTCGCCCGAACGCGAGATGCTGCAGGCCTTGATCGACAAGAGCCAGGAGAACGTCAGCGGCACGGTGCGGCTCAAGCTCTACAAGGGCAACACCACCGTGGTCGGCCGCAAGTCGCCCAAGTCGCTCTACTCGATGAAGACCGTCACCTTCGAGGACGATGCCGGCGCCTACGACCAGCGCGACGCCGAAGGCTTTATCAAGCTGAACGCGCTGCGCCTGCGCCTGCGCGCGACCGGGCAGGGTGGTCCGAAGAAGTAGGTGGAGTTCCTTGTTGTAGGATGCGTGGATGACGAACTCCCTGTCATCCCGAGCGCAGCGAGGGACCTTTAGGGCAAGAGGAAAGG
>JAEZIF010000244.1 GCA_023416135.1 Pseudomonadota bacterium | reverse complement strand
ACAATCACGCCCTGACTGCCGGCCTACGCATGACGTGGTAGAGGTCACGCTGGAGCACCCCAAGGCGAACGCAGTCGTCGTTACCAAGCCGCTGAGGTGCCCATGTGCTTACGAATCAAACATGAGCGATGCGTGTGGCGGTGGCTTCCTGGGTGGCAGGAGGCCGACGCTGCTAGCCGAGCCCAACATCCCGTTCAATCGCCCTAACGCCGCCAATTCCCGGTCAGCCTCGCCGCAAGGATCCTACTCTATCGCAAACCTGCTCAGCTTAGCCCCGCCTTTGAGTGCTGCGGCGAGCCAACGCGGCTTGTTGCCTCGGCCAGCCCACGTTTCGGTCGGATTCTTGGGGCTTCGATAGAGTGGCGGCAGTTTTCTGCCTTTAAGCGCGTACGTGTGGGCGGCCCGCGCCTTTGCACCACTCTTCAATTGCGCGATAGCGTCCTGCAAACGCGCTCGCTCGCGCGCAGGACAACGTCTTGACCTTTAGCATTTCGGCGCCCGGTGTCATTGATGGTTGCTGAGAGGTCAGCATACTACGCTATAGAACCGGTCGACCGATTAATGATGGGCTGACCGGTCACTGCCGCAAACAACGCAACGCCGCAACCCTTGACCTAAGCGGAGGTGGACACGGGCGCCCAGCTCCACATCCTGCCGTGAATTCATCATGGTGTCGCGCGTCTAGTTAACCATATTTTTACGCCACTCATGGTGTAGGAATACAAATGCAACAGGTCACACTCCTGGTTCATTGACCGCCAGAGTGGCGCGCTCCCGGCAATGAGCATGAGCTGTCTGCTTCATACTGGCGCTGGGGCGCGCTTTTCACACCAAGTAGAACGGGAAGGTCGAGGCATGGACTACGGCATCAATCTCGCCACCGCGGCAGACTCCTGGAAGGTGGTGAGACGCGCCGAGGAGCTGGGCTTCACCCGCGCCTGGTTCTACGACACACAATTGCTGAACGCGGAAGTCTTCGTCGCCATGGGCGCGGCGGCAGTGCAAACGTCCAAGATCCGCCTGGGAACCGGTGTGCTGATCCCTTCGAACCGAATCGCGCCGGTCGCCGCCAGCGCCCTGATGTCGCTCAATGCGCTCGCGCCGGGGCGTATCGACTTCGGCATCTCCACCGGCTTCACCGCCCGGCGCACGATGGGGGTTGGTCCGGTCCGGCTCGCCGACATGCGGCGCTACATCGAGCAGGTGCAGCGGCTGATCGCCGGCGAGACGGTGAAATGGGAACTCGAGGGCGCCTCGCGGAAGATGCGGTTCCTGAGCCTCGATATAGGCGTGGTCAACAACCGGGACCCGATTCCGCTGCACATTTCGGCGCAGGGCCCGCGTGCCCGGAGGCTGACGGCTGAACTCGGCGCCCACTGGATCAACGGCGTCGGCTACATCGATGCGGCGAAGGCTTCGATCGCCGCCATGCAAGCGGCATGGCGCTCAGCTGGCATCGAGCCGGCAACGCGCGTCGCCACGGCGTTCTGCGGCGGCTGCGTGCTTGCCGAGGGTGAGCCGTTCGACAGCCCGCGCGCCCGCGCGCAGGCCGGCCCTCACGCGACCATCGTCTTGCACAACCTTGTCGAGCTGGAACAGTTCGGCAATCTCGGTCGCGGCATTCCGCCGGCACTCTCGCCTCTGGTGGAGCAATACCGCAAGATCTACGAGCGCTATGAGCCGGCCGATGCGCGCTACCTGGAGAATCACCGTGGGCACCTGATGTTCCTGCGCCCGGAGGAGCATCAAGTTTGCACGGCCGAGTTGATCCGCGCCGTGACCATCACCGGCACCAGGTCGGCGCTTCGCGAACGGCTGCGCGAGCTGCAAGGTGCGGGCTATACCGACTTTTCCATTCACATTCGCCACGGCCATCCGGCGATGCTGGAGGAATGGGCCGACGTGATCGCCGGTGTCTGAGGCGCGATTCGCCCGGCGGCGGGCCGGTGTCGAGGACGTGGTCAGACCAGCGCTATCGGGCGAACGGGGCAGCCGGTTGCGCCCTTGAACTTCGCCGCCAGCAGGATGAAGCAGAAGCTTGCGATCCGGTTGCGCGCCAGTTCATCGAGCGAGAGGTTCTCGATCAGGTGAACTCCGGCCTCGACGAGGACGTGCTGATGCACCGGCATCGCGATGCCACGGTCCGGATTTGGCAGCACCTCGACCGCCATGTTGTCGCAACCGATCGCGACGACATCGCGCTTCGTCAGCCAGCGGGCCGCGGGCACGTCGATCCCCGGCTCCCCCTGCAGATATCGCGCGTTGTCGACGCCAAAGAAGCGTCCCCAGCCGGTGCGGATCAGCACGATGTCGCCGGCTTCGACCGTGACTTGCGCCGCATCGGCGGCACGCGCCAAGTCGTCCGGTGCAACGACCCGGCCCGGATTGAGGAAGGCGCCGCCATCCAACCCGGCAACGTCGAGCAGCACGCCGCGACTGATCATCGGCGGCATGTGCTCGATGCCGAGGCGTTCGAGCCCCCAATCGGACACCACGTCGGCGGCGTTCAGCCCGTTGTACAGCTTGCCGCCGATGCTGAAATGGCCGAGCGCGTCGATATGCGTGCCGACATGCATGGTCATCTCGACACGCTCGACGTTCGACCCGGCGTCGTTGGTGGCGCCAGTGGCCCGGCGCCGCTTGATCGAATCCCGCCAGGATGCCCAGATCGACTGAAGGAACGGCGTCTGGTTCGGCAGCAGGAACGGCGCCTTGGGGCTGATCTCGTGGCTGAGATCGTAGAGGGCACCGGTCTGGATCGAGCGCAGCGCCGAGAGGCGCCGTTCGGGCGTCAATAAATTCCCGGCGCCGAGCTGGTCACCCGCCCCCCAGCGGGAATGGTCGTGCCGGACGTCATTCATGTCGCTCTCCTTTTCCGTGCTGCTCCAGCTCGACGGCCCTCGCGAAAGATGTGCAGGGCCTGGCGCAAGTGTCATCCCGAGCGCAGCGAAGGGCCTTTGAGGCTACAGGAAAGG
>JAEZIF010000230.1 GCA_023416135.1 Pseudomonadota bacterium | reverse complement strand
GACGGCTTCAGGATGAAGGCGTTGCCGCAGGCCACCGCCATGGCGCCCATCCAGCACGGGATCATGATCGGGAAGTTGAACGGCGTGATGCCGGCCACGACGCCGAGCGGCTGGCGGATCGACCAGGAATCCATGTCGGTCGCGACCTGCTCGGTGAAGTCGCCCCGCATGTGATGGGCGATGCCGCAGGCGAACTCCACGACCTCCAGGCCGCGGCCGACCTCGCCCTTGGCGTCGTCGAAGGTCTTGCCGTGCTCGAGCGACATCAGGCGCGCCAGGTCGTCGAGCCGCTTCTCCATCAGGCCCTTGAGGTTGAACATGACGCGCTGGCGGCGCAGCGGCGGCGTCGCCGCCCAGGCGAGCTGCGCCTTCCTGGCGAACTGCACCGCGGCATCGATTTCCGCTTCGGAGGCGAAAGCCACCTTGCCCGTGACCTCGCCCGTTGCCGGGTTGGTGACGTCGCCGGCGCGGCCGCTCTTGCCCGCCGTGCGCTTGCCGTCGATGTAGTGGCCTATCTCGGTTGCCATGACTTCCTCCGCGAATACGCGATTTGCGCGCGTTCTAGCATGACTCCTGTCAGGCTTCCTCCGGCTTCTGTCGGACTTTTCGGCTGCCACGGCGCGAGCTCTGTGCCAAATCTGCCGGCGGACAGCTCATGCGTGCGTTTCGTACCTCCCTTGCCATTGTGCTCCTCGCCTTGCTCGCGGCCGCCGCCGGGCGGGCACAGGCCCAGACCCCGTCCGTCGATGGCATCGAGCAGGCCTGGCGCGGCTGGATGGCCCAATACGGTCGCAAGACGAGTGGCCTCGCGGTCGTGCATGCCGGCCGCGCGGTGCGCGAGGCGGCCATGGGGCAGGAAGCGGTGGGCGAACCCGTGCCGGTCGCCAGCCTGTCCAAGGCCGTCACCGCCGTCTGCATCGCTGGCCTGATCGATCGTGGCCAGCTTTCCTTCGAGACGCCGCTGTCGCAGGCGCTCGCCAGAACGATGGCGCGGGTCGGGCGGCCGGTCGATCCGCGATTGTCGGCCGTGACGATCAGCCAGCTGCTGGTCCATCGTGCCGGCATCGCCAAGAAGGACGTCGCCAACGCGCCGCTTGCCGACTATCTGCGGACTCACACCGCGCGGCGAACCGCGTTCGACGTCCAGCTCGGCTGGATTTTCCGTCATCGCCTCGCCGACGAACCGGGGGCGGGCTACGTCTACTCGAATGCCGGATACCTGATCCTCGGCGCCGTGATCGAGGAGGCGAGCGGCCGTGACTATGAAGGCTACTGCCGGGAGACGGTGCTGCTGCCGTTGGGCGCGCGCGGTGCCGAGCTCGATCCGGGCTGGCGCATCATGTCGAGCTATGGCGGCTGGCGCATGTCGACCGCCGACTATGGCCGCTTCTACCAGGCCTTCGCCCCCGGCAATCCGGCGATCGGCCCGCGGTCGCGTGCCTGGATGACGTCGCCCGAGGGCAAGCGTGTCGGCGCCGACGTGCACTACGGGCTCGGCACCTTCGTGCGTCCCACGCCGACGGGCGGCGGCAACTTCTGGCATTGGGGCGCCTGGGCCTACGACCTGCGCGGGGCCCACGACGGCACGCTGAGCGCCTCCTACTCGGCCTTCGCCGTGCGCCTGGGCGCCATCGACACCAACATGGTCGTGCACGTCACGCCCAGGCTGGGCAAGGGCAGCGGGCAGAAGGAACTCGACCGGACCTTGGGCGGGGCTGCCGAGGCCGTCAGGAACTGGCCTTAGCTCAAGGGTCGTGCGGCGAGCTGCGAATCGACATGTGCGCCGGCTTCGCGTCGCCTGCGGCAACGCCCCATCGCTTCGTCAGTCGTTCCAACGGCCGATGCGACTATCCTGGTGGTCGGTAGCCGACGGCAGGAGTGCGCATGGCGCGCAGAGGACTGGCCGCCGGGCACGATGCCCGTCAGGTTCACGCGGAAGTTCGTCAGTCCGACATGGTCGCCCAATCGCCGGTTCCTGCGCGCTAGTTTGCGAACCGCCTGATCACCTCGCCCGGCCGCGCCTCGGGATCGCCGCAGAAGCCCTTGTCGTGGGCGACGTGGGTGCCGTTGATCCAGACGCCGTGCAGTCCGACCGCCGAGGCGGTGAGACGTGCCGCGCCGGCCGGCAGGTCGTGGGCCCGGCGCTTGGGGCCACGCGCCACCGTCCCGGGATCGAAGAGCATCAGGTCGGCGGCGTAGCCTTCGCGCAACAAACCACGATCCTTGAAGCCGAACAGCCTGGCCGGCTGCCCGGTCAGGCGATGCACCGCCTGCGGCAGGTCGAGAACACCGAGATCGCGGCTCCAATGGCCCATCAAGTGGAGGCCGAAGCCGGCATCGCAAAAGAAGGTTAGATGCGCACCGGCATCCGACAGCGAGATGTGGGTGTTGGGATCGGCGAGGATGCGGCCCACTGCGATCTCGTCATTGTGCAGGAGCTGGGCCACGAACATCGTGTCGAGGTTCTCCGACAGGGCGAAGTCGAGAATGCAGTCGAGCGGATCTTTGCCAGCCTTCTTCGCCAGGTCGGCCAACGTCGCGCCCTCCAGCGCCCGGTTCTCGGGCTTTGCGACCTCGACTACGAACAGCTTGTCCCATTCGCCGTTGAACACCAGCCGGCCACGCGATGCTTCGAGTTCGCGGCGCACGGCGTCGCGCCAGGATTTGTCGCGATAGACGGCCTTCAGCGCGTCGGCGTCGTGCGCCGCCATGGCGGGCTTCCACGACTGCATGCTCTCGAACAGGTACGGGCTCTTGAAGGTGAAATCCATGCTGAGCGGGCAGCATGAGGTCTGCGCCACGAGCTGATGGCCGCGCGAGCGGGCAGCGTTGACCTGGTCCAGCGTCGAGAAGGCCGCTGTCGGGTTGGTATTGGAATGGAACAGCGCGGCGATCACGACCGGCCGCTTCGCCTCGATCGCCAGCTCCTCGAGATAGGGGATCGAGGTCTTGCTGCCCTTGGTCAGCATGTAGACGCCGCGTCCGCTTTCGCCCATCGTCCGCACCAGCGTGCGCAGCTCGCGATCGTCGGCAAGGCGCGACGGCATCGGCGTGCCGCCTTCGCCGTTGTGCGCCTCGGCGGTCGAGGTGGCGAAACCCACGGCGCCCGCCGCCATGGCCTCGCGCACCAGTGCCGTCATCGCCGCAATTTCGTCGTCGTTGGCCGTGCGCTCCGTCGCTTCCTCGCCCATGACGAAGGTGCGGATGGCCGAATGGCCGGCGAAGCAGGCGACGTTGGGGCCGACGCCCTGGCGCTGCAGCATGTCGAGGTACTGCGGGAAGCTCTCGAACTCCCAGCGGATGCCGGCGCGCAACGCGTCGAGCGACATGCCCTCGACATGGGTGAGATGGCGCATGGTGAGATCGCGGTCGGCCGGCTTGCAGGGCGCGATGGTGAAACCGCAATTGCCCAACACGGCCGTGGTGACGCCGAGCGCCGGCGAAGGATCGACGAACGGGTCCCAGGTGATCTGGGCATCGTAGTGGGTGTGGCCGTCGATGATGCCGGGCGCCAGGGCCAGGCCATCGGCCTTCACTGTCTCCATGGCTGCGCCGAGCTTGCCGCCGCCCTCATGCTTGCTGATGGCGGCGATCCTGCCGCCGGTCACCCCGAGGTCGCCGCGCACGGGAGGGCTGCCCGCGCCGTCGTGGATCTCCGCATCCTTGATGACCAGGTCGAACATCTGCAGCACCTCCGGATTTCCGTCATGGTGTGACGGGCCGGCAACCTTTTCCAGTTTCTTTGGCGCTAAACAGAGCCATGACCGATGCAAACGACGAAGCCCTGCTGCGCCGTCTGGTCGTGGCCCTGGCCCCGGTGGAAGGGGTGGAGGCGATCGCGCTGGGCGGCTCGCGCGCTCGCGGCACGGCGACGGCCGGCTCGGACTACGACATCGGGCTGTACTATCGCGGCCGCCGGCCGATCGACATCGCCGCCTTGAGCCGGGTCGTGGTGTCGCTCGACGATCGCGGCGGCGAGGCCGAGGTCACGCCTCTCGGCGGATGGGGGCCGTGGATCGACGGCGGCGGCTGGCTGTTGATCGGCGGGGTCCATGTCGACCTGCTCTACCGCGACCTCGATCGTGTGACGGCGGCGATCGACGATGCCCATGCCGGCAAGGTCGAGCCGCACTACCAGCCGGGCCATCCGCACGCCTTCCTGCCCACCATCCATGTCGGCGAGGTTGCATACGCGCGGCCGCTGCACGATCCGGCGGGCTCGCTTGCCGCTCTGCAGGTTCGCACGATGCCCTACCCGCCGGCGCTCGCGGTCGCGCTGCGCAAGCGTTTCGAATGGGAGGCGGCCTTCGCCCTGGCCAACGCTCGCAAGAGCCTCGATCGCGGCGACGTCTCGTACCTGGCCGGCTGCGTCTTTCGTGCCGTCGCCTGTCTCTGCCAGACGCTGTTCGCCGTGAACGGCGTCTATCTCTTGAACGAGAAGGGTGCCGTCGCCGCCGTCGACGGCTTTGCCCGCGCGCCGTTGGATTTCGGCGGCCGCGTTGCGGCCATCTACGCCGATCTCGGGACGGGAGCGCATGCCGCCGCCCTTGCGCGCCTGGAGGCGCTGGTATCGGAGACCGCAGCGCTCTAGGTTTCCGGTCAACGAGAAACTCCAGGGAGGACACATGGCGAGGCTGGGATGGGCGAGGTTGGGGCGGCGCGGATTCGTTGCGGCTGCTGCGGCGTGGAGCGCAGCGCCGGCGGTGCTGCGGGCGCAGGACTTCCCGTCGAAGCAGGTGCGGGTCGTGGTGCCCTATCCGGCCGGCGGCGGCACCGACCTGGTGGCGCGGTTGATCGTCCCGAAGCTCGCCGAACGCTGGAAGCAGACCGTCGTCATCGACAACAAGGGCGGTGCCAGTGGCATCCTGGGCAGCGAGATCGTCGCCAAGGCACCGGCCGACGGCTACACGTTGATGGTGACGACCAGCGCGCACACCATCAATCCCTACACGACCAAGACGCTGCCCTACGACACCGAGAAGGATTTCACGCCAGTCACCATATTGGTGGGCGGTGCGATCGCCCTGGTCGGCTCGCCCAAGGCGGGCTTCGACAGCATGGACAAGTTCCTCGCAGCGGCGCGCGCCAACCCCGGCAAGTACCAGTTCGGCAGCACCGAGAACACCACGCGCATGATCGGCGAGCTGTTCCGGCTGAAGAGCGGTCTCAAGATCGAGAACGTCGCCTACAAGGGCGCGACGCCGATGATGCAGGAGTTGGCCGGCGGTCACATCCCGGTCGGCCTCACCAGCCCGCTCACGGTGATGTCGCACCATCGCAACGGCACGCTGAAGATGCTCGCGGTCAGTACCGAAAAGCGGCTGGAAGTGCTGCCCGAGGTGCCGACGATGACCGAAGCGGGCGTGCCCGGCGTCGAACGCTCGGCGTGGTTCGCCATGTTCGGCCCTGGCAAGTTGCCGGCCGACCTCGCGTCGCATCCGCGACGACGTCGTGGCGGTGCTGGCCGAACCCGAGATGCAGGCCAAGATCCGCGACCTCGCGGCGATACCTGGCGGGGAGCCGCCCGATGCCTTCGCCAAGCGGATCAGCGAGGAGTTGGTCGTCTGGCGCGATACGGCGAAGGCTGCCGGCATCGAGCCGGAGTGAATCACCCGATCACGACCTTCTCGTCGATCACGTAGCTCCTGATCCGTCCGATGAACTGCGCGCCATCGGCGTGCAGCGCCTTCATCTCCGGCGTCTTCGCCGCCGCCTCGAGCGCCGCCTGGTCGTCGAACCACAGCTCGGCGACGCCGTCGATCGCGACATCGGTGGCGGGAATGTCGGCGCGCGTGCGTTCACCCGTGATGTGGTTCTGCACGTAACGGCGCAGGCCGGGCACGGCATGGGCCAGCGGTGCATGGATCTCCACCCAGTGCTTCATGAACTGCTCGTGGGTCCAGCCGTCCTTGCGCGTCAACAGGCCGATCGTCTTGATCATGATGGGCGTTTCTCCCCGGTTGGGCGTACTATGCCGCATGCTGCGCACGATCGCGATCGCACTGATCATGCTGCTGTTTGCCGGCGTAGCTTCCGCCGAGACCGTGCGTTTCCCGAGCATCGCCGTCGGCAGCAGCGCCGCCGGTCCCGAGATGTCCGGCTGGATGTACAAGCCCTCGGGCGCGGGCCCGTTCCCGGGAATCGTGCTCGCTCACACCTGCGGCGGCATCGGTCGGCATACCGATGTCTGGGGCAAGCTGCTGGCGAGTTGGGGGTATGTCGTCGTCGCCCCCGATTCATTCGGACCGCGCGGTGAGAAGTCGGTGTGCGGCCGCGGCAATGTCGTCAGCGGCAGCATGCGCGTGTCCGACGTGGCAGGGGCGATCGACTTCCTCAACGCCCAACCGTTCGTGCGCAAGGGTGAGATCGGCCTGATCGGCCACAGTCATGGTGGATGGACGGCGATGCGGGCGGTGCAGGCGGACTACGGCCTCGCCGCGCGTGGCCTCAAGGCTGCGGTTGCCTACTACCCGGCCTGCGCCGCCGGCTTCGATCGCAACGTCGCCGTGCCGCTGTTGATCCTGATCGGCGACAAGGACGATTGGACACCGGCGGATCGTTGCCGCCAGCTTGAGGCCAGCGGCTTCACCCAGCCTGGGCTGGTGGAGACCGTGTACTACCCCAACGCCTATCACAGCTTCGACAGCAAGGCGGCCGATCGCACGGTCACCGTGGCCGACGGCAAGAGCCATCGCCTGGCCTACGATCCCGTGGCCGGCCCCGATGCCGAAGCGCGCACCAAGGCGTTCTTCGCGAAATACCTGCGCTGAAGTTCAGTCGACCGTGATCTTCGTCGTCTTGGCGAGCTCGCGCCATTCCGTGAGTTCCGCGGTGATCTCCATGCCGAATTCCCGTGGCCCGTTGCCGACGGGCTCGATCCCGTCCTTGTCGAAGCGCGCTTGCGTCGCGGGCGACGTGACGAAGCGCTGGATGGCCGTCGCCAGCTTCTGGACCACGGCGTCGGGCGTGGTGGCCGGCGCCAGGATGCCCATCCACAGATAGCCGTCGAAGCCGGGAAGCTGCTCGGCCATCGCCGGCACGTCGGGAAACTGCTTGAGCCGCCGCGTGCTGGTGACGGCGAGCAGGTTGAGCTTGCGGTCGGCGATGAACTGCGCCGACTGGGTGTAGTTGTCGAGCTTGGCCTGGACCTGGCCGGCCACCAGGTCGGCCAGTGCCGGCGCCGCGCCGCGGTAGGGCACGTTGGTCACCTGGAACTTCTCCCTGAGCATCAGCAGTTCCATGGTGATGTGCGGCAGCGTGCCGTTGCCCGCCGGCGATACGTTGATCTTGCCGGGATTCCTGCGGGCGTAGTCGATGAAGCCCTGAAAGGTCGTGACCGGCAGCGACGGGTGCGTCACCAGCAGCATCGGGATCTGGCCCACGTTCACACCGGGCGGAAGTCCTTCTCGGTGTCGTACGGCATGTTCGCGCGGAACGCCGCGTTGATGGTGTGATTGGGCGTGGTGAGCAGCAGCGTATGGCCATCGGGCGCCGCCTTGGCGACAAGGTCGCCCGCGATGACGCCGCCCGCGCCGGTCTTGTTGTCGACCAGCACCTGCTGGCCGAACTCCGCCGTCAGGCCCCCGGCGAGCAGGCGCGCCACGATGTCGGTGACGCCGCCGGGCGGGAAGGGCAAGACGATGCGGATGGGCTTCTCGGGATACTCGGCCCTCGCCGCGCTCGCGAGCGAGAGCAGGAGGGCAAGGGCAGCGGCGAGCAGTCTCATGACGGCAAGCCTAAGGCATGATGGGTCGAGGTGGAATCACCTGGAGCCATGCGCCCGCGAGACCGATCTGGCGGCACAGCAGGACGAGAGCCCGAGGCCAACGGCCTCAGCGTACGCACGGTGCGGCCGCTGATGACCAACTCGGACCACGCGAACTTCGCGTCGGGTGGCATCCCGGCCCTGCGGCTGGTCGCAGGCTTCGACGACCCCGCCGCAAACCTGCGCGTCGTGCTGACCCCCGCCGACGCGCGACAAGGTGGGGCAAGGCGAGCTGCGCACGGCGACGCTGTTCACCGCCGCCCTGGTCGTCGCCGCCTGTAACGCCGATCCGGCCGAAGCCGCGAGATGGCGGGAACGGTGACGCTGTCGGCCCGTGCGACGCAAGACTGCTGCGCTCGGGATGGCGTTACGTCGCCTTCAGGAACGACAGCAGTAGGCGGTTCACCTCGTCCGGCTGCTCCTGCTGCACCCAATGCCCGGCGCCCTCGATGAGGTGGATCTCCCTCATCCTGGTGCAGGCACTCTTCTGCATGCGATCGATGGCACCAGGCGTCTGATATATGCCCCAGTCGCTCCGACCCGAGATGAAGGTCGACGGCACGTCGACGGTGCGGCCGGCGAAGACCTCCAGTTCGCCGTTGGCCTTGCCGCTGGTGCGCACGCGATACCAGTTGAGCCCGCCCTGGAAGCCGTTGCGTTCGTACTCGGCACTGTAGACGCTGAGCTCACGCTCGGTGAGCCAGGTGTTGTCGGCAATCTCGGCCGGGGTCGGCATTTCCTTGGCCACCGTCTCGGCCATGCCGTCGGCGAGATCCATGATGTAGTAGGTCGGCATCTTGGCCAGCTCGTCGGCGGTCCAGCCGGCGAGCTCGAACGGCTTGTGTCGGTAGCTTTTCAAGTTGTCCGGTTTTTGCAGCACATCAATTGTCCGCTTCTGGTGAAAGACCACGGTTGGGATCCGGAAGCGGTGGACGGTCCGTCGTGGCATGAGCTCAGGCCAGCCGAGCG
>JAEZIF010000223.1 GCA_023416135.1 Pseudomonadota bacterium | reverse complement strand
ATCGAGAACTGCCCTCGCTCGGATGCCCGAAACGACTGCAGCATTGTTGCCGCCTTGTCGCAATACGTCCCCAAGGAGAGCTGAACGCTCGATGCGGCCGTTCATCGAGTATCCGACGCCGTCCCCTCCTCCAGCCAGACGTAGCCGAGAGCCGCAAAGTTGCCGATCTGGGAAAAACCGGAATCGCGGGCTCGGAACTTCAAGCGGATGCGCCTGATGGCGGAACGCACGTTCCGACGCTGTTCGCTCGCCGTCGCATGCGGCCGTGCAGGACCGGGAGAGCGGATCCGATCGTGGATCTCGTGATAAGTCGCATGACCGGGCGACTTGCTCGCCAGGAGTTCGACCACTCGATACTCGGCGACCGTCAATCCCAGATCGGTGTCGTCCCATACGGCGCGGTCCTCGACGGGGTTCAGCATCAGCCTGCCGCGGCGTTGCATGCGCCGCTGGACGCGAACGCTGGGCGGCGCCTTGGCGACCAGGTTGAGTCGCCTGACGAGAATATCGAAGCCGCGGGTCTTGTCGATGAAATCGAGAGCGCCGGCCAGCAGAGCTCGCCTCTCGTTCTCGACGAGCGCATATGCGGTCAGGAAAATGACAGGGCTCTCCACGCCGTGTTCACGCAGTTTTGAAAAGAGTTCGAAACCCGACAATCCAGGCAACTTCCAGTCGATGACGATCGCATCGGCCGACAACGCCATCTCGACTGAAGCGAGGAGGCTTTCCGCGTCCGGGAAGACCTGCATATTGAACCCATGAATCCTGAGCTCGGTCGCGAGCAGCTCGCGAAACAGGGCGTCATCCTCCACCGCGACGACACGGGGCTCGCTCGCATCGCCGACGCCGCCCATGGGTGCGACGTCGAGATGACGCCCCGCCATCGGCAGGGCCGTCATACGCCCGGTACGCACTTCTGACCCGTGCCCTTCCAGGCGTGGACGAGAGTTCGGGGCCACCATGCTCCTCCGTGCTACGAATTGTCGCCGCGCCTCCTGCCCCCTGTAACACCACTGGCCGGGATGGGTTGTGATCAGATTGGGGATGGGTTCGATACAAGACAGAGGATTCGCAGGAAGCGCCGCAGCCTGCGCATCGACCGTCTGCCCGCCTGCGGTGAATCGAACGCGACGTCAGCTCCGCGCGTTCAGGCGGACACGGCGTTGCCCTCGCGCCAGGCGTAGCCCGAGGAGGCCACGTTCTCGATCACATCGAAGGCAGGATCGAAGGAATGGAACTTGCTTCGAATCCGCCGAATGGCGGATCGGACATTGACCCTGTAGCCGTCATCGCCGGCCCCGGCGATGAAGCCACGATAGTGCACGCAGTCGTAGATTTCGCGGTAGGTCACCGACCGGCCGCGGCTTTGCACGAGGAGATGCACGATCTTGAGCTCGCAGAGCGTGAGGTCGAGGTCCTCGCCCTTCCAGAAGGCGCGGCCGGCCTGCGGCATGAGGGTGAGATCGCCGTGCTGCAACACCTCCGCCGGCTGCTGCCTGGGCGCGCCGCGGATGATGAGACGCAGACGGCGCAGGAGGATGCCGAAGCCCCGGGATTTGTCGACGAAGTCGAGGGCACCGAGCGCAAAGGCACGATTCTCACTGGCCGTCAGGGGGCGGCCGGCCACGAAGACCACAGGAATATCGACCGCAGTGGCGCGCAGCTTGGGCACCAGCTCCGTTGCCGGCATGTCGGCCAGGTTCCAGTCCAGGATGATCAAGTCGGCGGCTGCGACGGTCTGTACGTCCTGCAGCAGCGCAATGCCGCTGCCAAAGACGGTAATGTCGAAGCCCTGCTCGATCAGCTCGTCCGACAGCCGGCGTCGGAAATCTTCGTCGCCGTCGACGGCGACGACCTTCACCGCGCGATCAGGTAGCGCGCCATCGCTGGCAACCGGGGCAACCGCCTTCAATTTCCATGATTGAGAAGCGATCGTCATGACTGAGCCCCCTTCGGTCGCGCCGGTCGGTCGATGGCGCATCATAACTATAGAAACTGTTTGAACGCCGTGGGCAAAGAAATGACGCCGCCACCAATTAATCACGTCGCCAATCGGCGACGCACCGTGGGCCGAGGTCCGAGGCCTGCGATCCGAATGCAGCACTTGTGCTGCGGGGCCTAGGGCGGGCCTCTCCCGGCAATGGCTCCCGAGGAGCAGCCGCCGTCGCTTCAGATGATGTGGTCCGTCGTCGGCTTCAACCGCATGACTATGTCGTTGTAGTCGAAGTCCGACCCCTGGTTGTAGGCGAGGTCCTCGAAGCCGAACGTGTTCTCGCCGTAGATACGGATCTGTTCATGTCCGCCCGGATTGGCGGTGCCGATGACGAATGTCTGGCCGGACGGCGTGATCAGGACCGGGGCGGAGTAGCCCGTCGCGCCCGCCACCGTCCAGCTCACGGTGGTGGCGAAGTCACCGCCGTGAATCTCGTGGAAAGCGCCGTCCATAAGGCTGCGCACGGCTTCGGCGAACGCGGCGGTCTCGCCGCGTCAACGGCGGGAGCGAAATCCGCCATGGCTGCCGTCGCTTCCAGATCCCCCGAGGCGACGAGGCCCGCGATCTCGATGCCGATTGCCGTGAAGTGACCAGCATCGCCTTCGAGCTGGCTCAGCCGGTCGGCGAAGGCCAGCAGCGCGCGCACCGGGCTCGCCGTGCCGTCGGCCGCGGCCGCGGCCGCCTCGATGAGGGCGACGCCGTTGGCATAGCGAGCCGTGCCCGACAGGTTGGCGAACGCGGCGTTCGCCACGTCGATGCCGGCTTGGCCGTCCTGCAGGGACGCAGCACCCAGTGCCAGGGACGAAGTGTCGAACCCGGCAATGACGTCGTAGTTGTCGCTCATGTAGATTCCTCAGCCCGTCGTCGCGATGGGCGCGATGCCCACGTATCGCCACGGGCGAAGCTTTGCCCGAAGACCGCCGCCGCCGACCTTGCTTCAATTTTCGACCTTCGGCGGACTGCGCGCCGCCGATGCCGGCCCGCTTGGTGCTCCCTCCCTGGGTCAGGACTCCGCCGCCGGAACGCGGTCACCCTATGGAAGGGGGGCGTGTGGCAATCAGTTTGCATCACACTTTGGCGCTGACTTTTATTGGGTGGATTCTCGCTCGGCTCCGGACACGTTCCAACGTGTTGAATGGAAACCTAGCGCGGCATTGCGTGTTCCGCTTCCCACGCGCGAGCCGCATCGATCAAATCCTCGAAGACTCCGCCATAGTCCAATAGCGCCGCGCGCGTGTCGGCATCGATGTCGTGATAGAGCAGCGAGTCGTCGACAGGCATCTCGAAGTCTCGCACCGCCTTCATGAGCCGCCTGATCTCCGATGCAGCATGGGCCGGCGTCTGGAGCAGCACGAGGCGTTTCATGCGGCTGGGATTGTCCGGCACGTGACAATCGTTGCAGTGGCCGCTGCGCATCGCATTGGCAAGCTCTCGATATGCCGGTTCCAGTTCGTCGATATAGGGGTTGACTTCCGAGAACAGCCCACGAAACAGCGCTGGAGCTGGCTGGCCGACTCCCGTGGCGTCGGTCCATGTCCACTGTCCGTCGAACGGCGGCCGCGCGACGGGCGCGCTTTTGAGGCCTGGAGCGTCCTGGCCATCCCTGATGAATTGGCCCACGACGATCTTGCCGGACTTCGGCGCGATCCAGAGGACCAAGGTGTTGGCGGCCTGGTAGTCGTTCCATTTCCTGGCGTCGTGCCAGAATGGATAGGGATACTGGCCGGGGTCGAGGGCATTGCGGAACAGGGCCCCGAGGCGGGCCCGGTACAGCTGTTCGCTCTCGTCGTAGTCGAGGCGCCACGTACCGTCGAACATGAACAGGGGCGCATAGAGCCCGCTCCACACTTCGGGTGCGAACTGGGTGAGCGTCGTGCCCTTCAGGTTCTCGCCAGGTTTGGGCCGGCCCCACAGCAGGATGTCGTCCAGGTTCCGTCGCAACAGCGAGCCTGTGAACAGCGCCCGGCGGCAGGCCTCCAGGGCACCCTGGTCGGCAGGATCGGCCAGCGGGCACACGGCCGCCAGCTCCTGGCTGAGTTGCTCGACGGTCGCCTCGATGCGCTGGGCACCTTTATCAGTCGTTTGGGCTACCGCGCCGACGGCGAGCGCCAGGCAACAGGCCGCGACGGTGGTGAATTCCGTGCGCATTGCATCAGCCCTCCGGTCCGCTTTCAGCTCTCGCGTGAGAGCTCGGAGATCTTTCGGCCCGCTGCAATCCCGGTCGGTGATGACGTCAGCGCTTGGGGGCGACGTGGGCGCCACCACCAAACTGAGACTCGCAATGGGCAACACCATTGACCATCACGCGTGAACATTATCCCAATCGTTGCCCTCTTTGTCGATCACCTTGCCGGCGTTCGCCGCCGCGCGATGCTGCCGGAGCGATTGAGCGGAGCCTTGGCGGTTCCCGAGCACCTGTCCCACCAAGCGCCGCAACGCCCTACTGGTGCGATCCGCATCAGGGCTGGCAGCTTCAGGTTGAGGACGACTCTGCCCTTTGTGCAAATCGTAATTAACCACCGAACGAGAACCGGATGGACAGCGGCCCACTCGACGTTGACGGGCCACGGTCGCACTTCTAGCCTGTCGGTAGCTTTTCAAGTTGTCCGGTTTTTGCAGCACATCAATTGTCCGCTTCTGGTGAAAGACCACGGTTGGGATCCGGAAGCGGTGGACGGTCCGTCGTGGCATGAGCTCAGGCCAGCCGAGCG
>JAEZIF010000346.1 GCA_023416135.1 Pseudomonadota bacterium | reverse complement strand
GGCTGCCCGCAACGACGAGGACCACAGCGCAAGCGTCTCTTCAATCGACGCACCACCAATCATCATATCCCGAATCATGGGTCCCCATTGATTCAGAACACACTGACAATAGCAACTGTAATGCTAGCGCCGCATCGTAGCGTTCCCAGGCAAGCAACGGAATGGTCGTGAGGCCGACAGCGAGGCCCGCAAGGCTGAAGGCGTTCGCCGACATGCCGCGCCGGGCGAGCCAGGCGCCGGCCCGGTCGAGCGGCGGATCGATCCACCGCCGCAGGAGCGGATCGAGCATCGAAGCCGCGCGATCACTCGTGAGGCTGCGACCCCGAATCGACGGTGCGCAGGTTCACGACCTCGGCGCCTGCGCCCGCGCCTTCCTGCCTGGCCTGCCGTTGATAAGTCATCCAGCTGTAGGGGATCAGCGACACATAGACCAGGCCGAGCAGCGACAGTCCGATCCACGGCGAACTGGCGATCACGCCCATCACCAGCGCGGCACCGAGCAGCGCCGGCAGGACGAGATGGCGCGGCACCCTGCCCTTCTTGAACGAGAAGGTCGGCAGTCGGCTCACCATCAGGCCGCCGACCAGCACCAGCACCGTGCCGACGACCAGCGCGTGTCTGGGCCAAGCCGCCTCGATCTCGAAACTCACCATCAGCGGGATCAGCGCCAGCAGCGCGCCGGCCGGCGCCGGCACACCCGTGAAGTACGAACCTGTCCAGGCCGGCGGCGGCGTGTCTGAGACCAGCGCGGTGTTGAAGCGAGCGAGGCGCAGTGCCGAGCACATCGGGAACATCAGGGTGACGATCCAGCCCAGCGACCCGGCGTCCGACAGGGAGGACATGTAGAGCACCAGCGACGGCGCCACGCCGAAACAGAGGAAGTCCGACAGCGAATCGAGCTCGGCGCCGAACCGGCTGGTCACGCCCAATCGCCGGGCGACGCGTCCGTCGAGTGCGTCGAGCACCGCGGCGACGAAGATCGCAATGACCGCGAGCTTCATCTGTCCCTGCAGCCCGTAGCGGATCGCCGTCAGGCCCGCGCACAGCGCCGCGAGCGTCAAGACGTTGGGGATCAACCGGTTGATCGAGAAGCCCCGCAACCGGCCGCGGCGCGTGCGAAAGTCGCTGTCCATGACGAGTCCTTTCCTCATGTTCCTCTCCCGGCGAGAGGAGCGGAATATGAAGAGCGTGTTCTATCTATATTAAAACTCGACCACTCGCCGAGGTTCCGTCTTCACGGGATCGAGCTCGGCGATCACCGTCTCGCCGCCGATCATGCGCTGGCCGGTCGCCACCAGCAACCGCGCGCCGGGCGGCAGGAAGAGGTCGGTGCGGCTGCCGAAGCGGATATGGCCGAAGCGCTCACCGGTCTGCACGGACTGCCCGGGCTTGATGTAGCAGACGATGCGTCGCGCCACCCAGCCAGCGATCTGCACGCAGCCGATGACACGGCCGTCGGCGCGCCTCAGCGCGATCGCCATGCGCTCGTTGTCCTCGCTCGCCTTGTCGGCAGCGGCGTTGAGATACTTGCCCGGCCTATAGGAGACGACGTCGACGGTTCCCGCGCATGGCGTGCGGTTGATGTGGACGTCGAACACGCTCAGGAAGATCGACACGCGCTTGAGCGGCTGGTCGCCCAGACCGAGCTCGGCCGGCGGCACGGCGTCGACCACCATCTGCACCAGCCCGTCGGCCGGCGCCACCAGCACGTCGTCGTCCTGGGGCACGCCGCGCGAGGGATCGCGGAAGAAGTAGATCGCCCACAGCGTCAGCACGAACAGCGGCCAGAACAACCACGCCGCGCCGGTCAGCGCCGCGAGAAAGGTGATCGCCGCGAAGATCGCGATGAAGCGCCAGCCGTCGTCGAGGATCGGCACGAAGAAGTTCGCCAGCATGAAAGGTACTCTGTTGCCCGGGTCTCAGTTGACCTTGGGCAGGCTGAAGACCTGACCGGGATAGATCAGGTCGGGATTGACGATTTGTTCCTTGTTGGCCCCGTAGATCACCGTGTGATGGAACCCTGCGCCGTAATGGGCACGCGCTATGTTCCACAGATTGTCGCCGCGCACCACGACCAGGCGGCGGGTATCCTTGGTGCCTGGCGGCACCACGACGCGCTCGAACGGCAGTTCCAGGCGCGCCATGGGCTTGCCGTCGCTCGCCAGCCGATCGAGGCGCAGCGTATGCTTGCCGGGACCGAGCGGGCCGGGCGGCTGGAGCTTCCAGCGGCCGTCCGAGCCGGCAGCCCCCTCGGCCACGAGATTGTCGTTGATGTAGACGCGCACGGCGACGCCCGGCGTCGCCTGACCGGTGACCGTCACATGGCCGGCATCGTCATAGTCGAGCGTAGACAAGGTGAGATCGCCCGATCGCGGCACTCCGGCAGCCGACGGTGCCTGCACGAGCTTGGCCGGTCCACCGCCGGACGGTGCAATCATCACCAGCGTCTCTTCACGCGGCAGCTGTCCTGCGGCGGGCGCCGATGCGGAAGCAGCCGGCTTCTCGGGAACGACGGCTACGACGACCTGATCCGACGTCACCGGCGCACGTCCCTCGACGTGCTGCACCACGCGCAACTCGTGCTGGCCGGCGCTGAGCGGTGGATCCTGGGCGATGACGACCCATTCGCCACGCGCATCGGCCTCGCTGCGCGCGATTTCCTTGCCGCCATCCAGCAGCACGATCTTGGCACCGGGCGTGGCGCGGCCGGCGACGACGGCGCGGCCGTCCGGCCCGATGCGGGCAATGTCGAAAGTGGGCACGGCCAGGGCCGCCGGCGGCGCGGCCTGCGGCGTTGCCGGCGGATCTGGCGATGCTCCCGAAGGCGGCGCGGTGCTCGACGCCGTGGGCGCTGCGGCTTGCGGCGCGGGCGGCGATTCGGCGGCGGTCGGCCTGCTCGCCTGGCCGACCACGGCCCGCTCGTTCATGCGGACCTGCCACGCCACACCGAGGCCAGCCGCGAGCACGACCACCCCGCCAACGACGAGCCAGATAACTGTGCGTGTCATCACCCTCCCGACGGTGCGACTACCCGCCCCCATTGGCGTCGCGACCTTGCTGGACAAAATGATACCATGTCGTTTCGGTCCGGAAAGACGTCGGATCGTCTGTAAATACAAACGTCGGCTCCCGGTCCGTGTAGAAAAGTGAACCCCAGCCCCTCCTCCCTCTGCGTCTTCTGTGGCGCCCGTTTCGGCACCGACCCTGCAGCCCGGGAGGTCGCCCGGCGGCTGGGCCAGCTTTTGGCCCGAGAAAGCATAGCCCTGGTTTATGGCGGCGGCGGGGTCGGCTTGATGGGGCTGGTGGCCAATGCCGCCCTAAAGGGGGGCGGGCGTGTGGTCGGCGTCATCCCGCGGTTCCTGCTGCAGCGCGAGGCGGGCCACCCCGCCCTCAGCGAGACGGTGGTCGTCGAGACCATGCACGAGCGCAAGCTGCAGATGTTCGAGCGCTCGGACGCCTTCGTCGTCCTGCCGGGCGGAATCGGCACCTTGGAGGAGTTTTTCGAGGTTCTGTCCTGGCGCACGCTCGGCCTCCATACCAAGCCGATCGTGATCGTCGACGAGGGCGGCTATTGGCAGCCTCTCGCAGCCCTTCTGCGCGGTATCGTAGAAGGTGGTTTCGCCGAACCGACCCACCTCGACCACGTCGCTTTCGTGAGCGACATCAACGACGTCCTGCCTGCAATCGCGGCAATGCCGCGTTCGGCCGGCTTCGACAAGCGGCTGGACCGCGTCTGACGGGGTCGAACCGATGACGCCGCCGGTGAGGGAGACCATCTCGATCACGTCGGGATGGTGCGCGTCTTGCGGCGACGCCGGCGTCCACGCCTCATGAAGGGCAGCTTTGCTCGTGCCGAACTCTGCGACCATCGCTCACAACAACGTACCGATACATGCGATATCCCGCCATGCCGCGAAAGGGCCGTGTCGGCCTTCAAGAGGGCCTGTCGCCATCGGCAAGGTCGCCGCGCCGGAGATTGCCTTTGACTGGCGGCGATGCAACAAGACAGCCCATAAACAGCAATAGATCAACTCAGCCGAAGCGAAAGCGGCGCACGGAGGTGCAGGTTATGTCAGATCTCGAAATCGTTTGGACGAAGGTTGATGAAGCGCCCGGGCTTGCGACGTTTTCGCTGCTGCCGATCGTCGAGGCCTTCGTCGCCACGGCCGGCGTGAAGATGAAGCTGAAGGACATTTCGCTGACCGGCCGCATCATCGCCAACTTCCCCGAAAAGCTGACGCCCGCACAAAAGATCGACGACGAGCTCGCCGAACTCGGCAAACTCGCCATGCGCCCCGAGGCCAACATCATCAAGCTGCCCAATATCTCTGCATCGATCCCGCAGCTGAAGGCCGCGATCAAGGAATTGCAGAGCAAGGGCTACGACGTACCGAACTATCCGGACAGCGACGCGACGCCGGCGGACAAGGAAATTCGCGCCCGTTACGGCAAGGTGCTCGGCAGCGCCGTCAATCCGGTGCTGCGCGAGGGCAATTCCGACCGCCGCGCCGCCGGCGCCGTGAAGCAGTACGCGCGCAAGCATCCGCACAAGATGGGCGCCTGGAGCAAGGACTCGAAAACGCGCGTGGCGCACATGTCGGGCAGCGACTTCTACGGTTCGGAGGTCGCGACGACCATTGCGGCGCCGACCAGTGTCCGTATCGAGCTGGTCGGCAGCGACGGCGCGGCCACGGTGCTGAAGCCGAAGGTGCCGCTCAAGGCCGGCGAGATCATCGACGCGTCGGTGATGAACCGCAAGGCATTGCGCGCCTTCTTCGCCGCGCAGATCGACGCCGCGAAGAAGGACGGCATCCTGTTCTCGCTGCACGTCAAGACGACCATGATGAAGATCTCCGATCCCATCCTGTTCGGCCACTGCGTCTCAGTGTTCTTCGCCGACGTGTTCGAGAAGCATGGCGCCACGCTGACGCGCCTCGGGGTCGATCCCGACAACGGCGTGGGCGACATGCTGACCCGGATCGAGACCTTGCCGGAGGCCGAGAAGGCGGCGATCAAGGCCGATATCCAGGCCACTTATGCGAAGCGGCCCGGCCTGGCCATGGTCAATTCCGACAAGGGAATCACCAATCTCCACGTGCCGAGCGACGTGATCATCGATGCGTCGATGCCGGCGATGATCCGCGAGTCGGGGAAGATGTGGGGGCCCGACGGCAAGCTGCACGACGTGATCGCCGCGATCCCCGATCGTTGCTACTCGACGCTGTACCAGGCCGTCATCGAGGACTGCAAGGCGCATGGCGCCTTCGATCCGAAGACGATGGGATCGGTGCCGAACGTCGGATTGATGGCTCAGCAGGCCGAGGAGTACGGCTCGCACGACAAGACGTTCGAGGTCGCCACCGCTGGAACGGTACGCGTGGTCGCCGAGGACGGCACGGTTCTCCTGTCACAGCCGGTCGAGGCCGGTGACGTCTTCCGGATGTGCCAGGTCAAGGACGAGCCGATCCGGGATTGGGTCAAGCTCGGGGTGCGCCGCGCGCGCCTGACCAACACCCCCGCGGTGTTCTGGCTCGACGCCAAACGCGCGCACGACGCGCAGTTGATCGCCAAGGTCGAGAAATACCTCGAGAGCGAGGACACAAAGGGCCTGGACATCCGCATCCTGGCACCGGTCGAGGCCATGAAGTTTTCGCTCGACCGCATTCGCAAGGGTCTCGACACCATCTCCGTCACGGGCAACGTGCTGCGCGACTACCTGACCGATCTCTTCCCGATCATGGAGCTGGGCACGTCGGCCAAGATGCTGTCGATCGTTCCGCTGCTGGCGGGCGGCGGCTTGTTCGAGACCGGGGCCGGCGGCTCGGCCCCCAAGCATGTCGAGCAGTTCCAGCACGAAGGGTATCTGCGCTGGGATTCGCTGGGCGAATTCCTGGCGCTCGGCGCTTCGCTGGAACATCTGGCGCAGAGAACCGGGAACGAGGACGTGAAGGTCCTGGCCGAGACGCTCGACGAGGCCAACGGCAAGATCCTCGAGAACAACCGTTCGCCGGCACGCAAGGTCGGCCAACTGGATAATCGTGGCAGCCATTTCTACTTGGCACTGTACTGGGCACAGGCGCTGGCCCGTCGGGACAACAGCACGGCCTTGTCGGCCCGCTTCAAGCCGCTGGCGGAGACGCTGGCGGCCAACGAGGCGAAGATAGATGCCGAGTTGATCGCCGCGCAGGGCAAGCCGGTGGATACCGGCGGCTATTATCAGCCCGATCAGACCAAGACGTCGGCAGCGATGCGGCCGAGTGCGACGTTGAACGCGGCACTCACTGCTCTTTGACCCGGCGTCAGATACCGCCCCGGGCAACCGGGGCGGCTTGCTGGAACCCTGCGTGCATCAAGAAATTTGAGGCTCGAAAGGAAGCAAGATGCCGAAGATCGAAGTGAAGAATCCGGTCGTCGAGATGGACGGCGACGAGATGACCCGCATCATCTGGAAGTTCATCAAGGACAGGCTGATCCTTCCCTACCTCGACGTCGACCTGAAGTATTACGACCTCGGCATCGAGCATCGCGACGCCACCCGCGACCAGGTGACGGTCGATTCGGCCGAAGCGACCAGGAAGTACGGCGTCGCCGTGAAGTGCGCGACCATCACGCCCGACGAAGCGCGCGTGAAGGAGTTCAACCTCAAGGAGATGTGGCGCTCGCCCAACGGCACGATCCGCAACATCATCGGCGGCACGATCTTCCGCGAGCCGATCGTCTGCAGGAACGTGCCGCGGCTGGTGCCGGGCTGGACCAAGCCGATCGTGATCGGCCGTCACGCCTTCGGCGACCAGTATCGCGCCACCGACTTCGTGGTGCCGGGCAAGGGCAAGCTCACGATCAAGTTCGAGGGCGCCGACGGCAAGATGATCGAACACGACGTCTACGACTTCCCGGGCGGCGGCGTCGCGCTCGCCATGTACAACAACGACGAATCGATCATCGGTTTTGCGCGCAGCTCGTTCAACTACGGCCTGATGCGCGGCTGGCCGGTCTACCTGTCGACCAAGAACACCATCCTCAAACGCTACGACGGCCGCTTCAAGGACCTCTTCCAGGAGGTGTTCGACAAGGAGTTCGCCGACAGGTTCAAGGCCAAGAACATCACCTACGAGCATCGCCTGATCGACGACATGGTCGCCTCGGCGCTGAAGTGGGAAGGCGCCTTCATCTGGGCCTGTAAGAACTACGACGGCGACGTGCAGTCCGACACGGTGGCCCAGGGCTTCGGTTCGCTCGGGCTGATGACCTCGGTGCTGATGACGCCGGACGGCAAGACCGTCGAGGCCGAGGCCGCGCACGGCACGGTGACGCGCCATTACCGCGAGCACCAGAAGGGCCGCCCGACTTCGACCAACCCGATCGCCTCGATCTTCGCCTGGACGCAGGGCCTGCACTATCGTGGCACCTTCGACGGCACGCCGGACGTGGTGAAGTTCGCCGATGCGCTCGAGAAGGTCTGCGTCGAGACCGTCGAGAGCGGCAAGATGACCAAGGATCTCGCGATCCTGATCGACAAGAAGCATCCGTTCCAGAACACCGAGGACTTCCTCGCCACGCTGGACGGCAGCCTCCAGGCCAAGATGGCCAAGTGGTAGTTGCCGGCCCGCTCTCATGTACCTCTCCTCCTGGCGAGGGAGAGGAGCAAGAGCCGAAATGAGCGCGGCGCCCGTCATTGGCGGCGCCGACGGCTGTCGCACCGGCTGGGTCGTCTGCCGGCGCGGCGCCGACGGCACCCTCGATGTGGGAGTCGTGAAGACCCTCGCAGAGGCCAGCGAGGGTCTTTCCGTTCTGGCGGTCGACATGCCGATCGGCTTCGTCGACCTGCCGCGCCCGCCACGCGTCTGCGAGGTCGAGGCGCGCAAGCTGATGCCGGGCAAGGCGAGCTCGGTGTTCCCGACACCCTGCCGGCCGGCGCTCGCCTGCGCCACGCATGCCGAGGCCAATGCGCTCAGCAAGGCGCTCGGCGTCGGCATCAACCAGCAGACCTTTCATCTGTTTCCCAAGATGCGCGAGGTCGACGAGCTTCTGTGCTCACGGCCGAAACTGAAGCGCATCGTCTTCGAGGCCCATCCCGAGCTCGCCTTTGCGCGCATGAACGGCGGCAAGCCGGTGCTGAGCAAGAAACGCCAGCCTGAGGGCTACGCCGAGCGTTGCGAACTCCTGGCCAGGCACGGCTTTGCCTGCCCCGTCGACCGCCTCTCCGGCGCCGCCCGCGACGACATCCTCGACGCCATCGCCGTCTGCCGCACCGCGCTCCTGATCACCGAGCGCAAGGCGACGCGCCTCGGCCCGGCGAAGCTGCGCGACAGCCGCGGCCTGCCGATGAACATCTGGTTTTGATCGCACGCGCGAACCTCCAGATCCGCGCTCCAACTACTCCGGCTTGATCCCCGCCGCCTGCAGCACAGGCCCCCAGATGCCGGCCTGCACCGCCGTCCAGTCGGCGAGTTCCTTCGCCGTCCCGCCCATGGCGACGAAGCCGCGCTTGCGCAGCTCCTCCTTCATCTCGGGCGTCGATACGCCGGCGTTGAGCCCGTCGTTGAGCTTGGCAATCGCCGCGGCCGGTGTGCCGGGTGGGGCGATCATGGTGTAGACGATGGTGCCGTCGACGTCGCCGAGGTCCTGTTCCTTGAAGGTCTTCATATCGGGCGCCAGCGCCGCGCGCTCGGGTGCGGCCATGCCGTAGGCCTTGAGCTTGCCCGCCTGGATGTGCGGCAACACGCTGGTGAGGCTCGACATGCCGAGCTTGATGTGTCCGCCCAGAAGGTCGGTGACGAGCGGGCCGGTGCCGCGAAAGGGCACATGCGTCAGCTTGATCTTGTTCAGGATGGCGTAGCGCTCGGTCGACAGATGCATCGGCGTGCTGACGCCGGCCGTGCCGTACTGCACCTCGCCCGGCGCCCTGCGCGCCGCCTCGGTGATCGCCTCCAGGTCGGCCCATGGCGCGTCGGCGCTGCCGACGAACACCGATTCCTGCTTGGCGATGAAACCCACCGGCACGAACGCCGCCGGATCGAAGGTGAGCTTGGCAACCAGAAAAGGGTAGAGCACCTGGTTGTTGGAGCTGACCAGCACCGTGTGCCCGTCAGGCGGTTGCTTCGCCACGTACTCATGGGCCAGCGCGCCGCCCGCGCCGCCCTTGTTGTCGATGATGACGGTCTGGCCCAGCGCCTTCTGCATCGGCTCCTGGATGGCGCGGGCCAGCGCGTCGGTACCGCCGCCCGGCGGAAAGGGCACCACGACCTTGACCGGCTGCGAGGGGAAAGGCTGTTGAGCCCCCGCCCCGCCCGCCGCTGACGAGGCGAGCGACGCGAGGATAAACGTACGCCGTCTCATCAATTCGTCCCTTATCGATCAGTCGACGAGCGGATGGCAGCGGGGCCGCCGCCGACCTCGATCTTGTGACCCGTGTCGGTGAGCTTGCCGTCGTCGTTCTTGAACACCTGGATGTTCTTCTGGATCATGTTCTGCACCGCCACGGTCTTGCCGTCCTTGGAGAAGGACGCGCCCTGCGACCATGCACCGATCGGCGCCTCGCTGGTCTTGGTGAGCTTGCCGTCGTCGAGCTTGTAGAGCACGACCATGCCGTTCGGCTTGAACTGCGGCGCGTCCTTGGGCCGGGTCGATCCGGCATGGGCAACGCCCGCCACCCACTTGCCGTCGTTCGACATCATGGCGCCCTCGAGGTTCTCGTAGCCGATGTCGACCGTGCCGACGATCTTGGGCTGGTCGCCCGAGATGTCGATGACGGTGAACATGCCGTTGGCCTTGGGATCGCCGAGGCTCGCCACCACGGCGTACTTGCCGTCGGGCGTGATCGACACGGCGTACGGCCGAGGCGCCACGTCGAGTGTGGCCTTCTCGGTGATCGAATCGGCGCCGAGCTTGACCACCGCGACCTTGCCGTCGCCGTTGCGGGTGCCTACCCCGGTGGCGCCGTCGGGCGAGACGGCCACGTGGCTCAGCAACGCGGCCGCCGGCACCAGGTCGATGGTCTTCACCACGGCAACCTTGTTGCCGTCGATAGCCAGGATCGAGACCGAGCCGGCCATGCGGTTGGCGACATAGGCGCGCCGGCCATCCTTGGTGAGCGAGATACCGGCCGCGCCCGCGCCGGTGTTGACGGTGTCGAGGACCTTCTGGCCCTTGAGGTCGACGACGCTGACCTTGGTGTCGGGCTTGGTCTTTGTCTTGTCGGCCGGATCGATCTGGGTGGAGGCTGCAACCAGCGCCACTGATTCGTCAGGCGTGACGGCGACCGAGGTCGGCGGACCGACGACGCTGCCCGGTACGTTGCTGACGGTGCCCAAGACTTTCACCGGCGACTGGCCGAGATCGAGGATGGTGATCGAATCCGGAGTTGGATTGTCGGCGTTGCTGGTGACGCCGTTCTCCTGCTTTACCTTGTGGTCGTTCGACGAGACGGCGATCTGCGCCCAGGTCGGCGCAGCCAAAAGACTCAACGCGACGCAAACGCCCGAAATGGCTGACTTTCGCATGGCGTCCCTCCTGGCCCGCTCCCTTCATTGGAGCGTTGGCCAGGAAAGACTCTAGCGCCTGCAGGGGGCGCGCGGAATTACTTTCAGACCATGCCCAGTGCGTGCTTGTAGACGTCGAGCAGCGTCTCCTGCTCGGCGCGGTCGGCGGCGTCCATCGAGCGCAGCGAAACGATCTTCCGCATGGTCTTGACGTCGTAGCCCACGCCCTTGGCTTCGCTATAGACGTCCTTGATGTCGCTGCCGATCGCCTTGCGCTCCTCCTCGAGCTTCTCGATGCGCTCGACGAAGCTCTTCAGGCGATCAGCCGAGATCGGCCCGGCCTTGGTCTTCTTCGAAACGGCGCTGCCATCGGGCATGTCCAACTCTCCTTGATCTCGTCGGCCGGACCATAGGAGCGCAGGGCCTCCCGGCTCAATGACACTTCGGCGATGAATGATGGGGATAATGTGGAGCCTTCATCCTCATCCCTCTCCTCCCATGACGAGAGGGAAGGAGGAAAATCTCACGCCGCAAGAAAAATCACCCGTGCTGCGCCTTGTCGAAAGCCTTCTTCTGGTCGCCAGAAGCCTCCCTCTGGTGCTTGGCCTTCCACTCGTCATACGGCATCCCGTAGACGATCTCGCGCGCCTTGGGGTCGGGCACCTCGATGCCCTGCTTGCCCGCCTCCTCGCGGTACCAGCGCGACAGGCAGTTGCGGCAGAAGCCGGCCAGGTTCATCAGGTCGATGTTCTGCACGTCGGTGCGCTCCTGCAGGTGCGCGACCAATCGGCGGAAGGCGGCGGCTTCAAGCTCGGTGCGGGTCTTGTCGTCCATGGCAGTCTCCTGGGGACGCTGCGCGAATGCGTCCGGGGATATGGGGTCGGCCGGCAGTATAATCCACCGGCCGCCCCGGTCACTGGCCGTCGGCCAGCTCCGCGCCAAGACCTGCGAGGTAGTCCACCCGCGCCCGGGCCCGGCTGAGCTTTCCTGACGAGGTCAGGGGCAACCCCGGACGTCGCGGGATCAGGACCACCCGGCAGTCGACTCCAGCCGCTTCGCGCACGACCTGGTACACGCGCGCGATCAGCGCGTCCCGGTCGATCGCGTCGGCGGGCTCGCCTTGCACCAGCACGACGACCTCCTCTCGCTCCCCGGCACTCACCGAGAAGGCGCAGGCATCGCCACGCCGCAGGCGCGGCAGCCCCTCGACCGCCCATTCGATGTCCTGCGGCCAGATATTGCGGCCGTTGACGATGATGAGGTCCTTGGCACGGCCGGTCACCACCAGCTCGCCGTCGCGCCAGTAGCCGAGGTCGCCGGTGTCGAGCCAGCCGTCCTTGAGCACCTGTTTCGTCTCTTCGCTCTTCAGGAAGTAGCCCGGCATCACGCTCGGGCCCTGGGCGAAGATCCGCCCGATGTTGCCCTCGCCCAGGGGAGAGCCGCTGTCGCCGCGGACCTGCAGGCGATGGCGGTCCATCGCCTGGCCGCAGGACACGAACTCGCGGCCATCGCGCAGGTCAGTGCGAAAGCCGCTGAAGCGGCGGCCGAAGCTCAACCCGACGCAGACCTCCGCCATGCCGTAGCTCGGCAGAAAGGCACGGCTGTCGAAGCCGCAGATGGCGAAGGTGTCGGCGAAGCGGCGCAACACGGCGGGTTGGATCATGTCGGCGCCGATGCCGGCCAGCTTCAGGCACGACAGGTCGAGCACGTCCGGCGTCTGATGGCGGGCACGGCGCGCGACCAGGTCGTAGCCGAAGCTCGGGCTGTAGGTGACGGTGGCGCGACGGCGTGAGATCAAGGACAGCCACTGCATCGGCCGCCGTGCGAAGTCGCGCGGCGCAAGCAGGTCGACACTGCGCTGGGCGCACATCGGCGCCAGCACGAAACCGATCAATCCCATGTCGTGATAGAGCGGCAGCCAGCTCACACCGCTGTCGTCGGCATCGAGCTCCTGGCGCGTGATCGAGCCGTCGATGTTCGCCATGAGCTGGTCCTGCCGGATATCGACGCCCAGAGGGGCTCGCGTGCTGCCGGAGGAATATTGGACATAGCAGCGATTGCCGGAGCCGAACGGCCGCAGCGCCACCGTCTCCTCCAACATCGCCTCGAAGAGCGACATCGGCCCGGCAAAGCGCGCGCTTGTCCCGGCCGCGGCGGTCACGGCGAAGTCGGCCAGCTCGTCCGGCGCCACGACGGCGATAGCGCCGGCGGCGAGGATCTGCCGCCGAAGCTGGCGGATGTAGCTTTCCTTGGCGCCGAGGCCGACCGGCACGGCGACCGGCACAGGCAGCACGCCGGCATACTGCGCTCCGAAGAAGGCGACGCAGAAGCCGGGCCAGGTGTCGGCAACGATGACCAGCCGATCGCCGCAGCCGATGCCGGCGCCGATCAGGCGCCGCGCGAAGCGCTGGGCCTTGATACGCAGATCGCCATAGGGCAAGCGTTCGATGAGGTGCCCTCGCGCATCGAAGAAGTTCAGCCCCGTCTCGCCTTGGGCGGCGTAGTCGAGGGCCTCGCAAAGGCTGCCGAAGCCGCCGCGCCGGAACGGTAGTCTCGTGTTGTGCGTCGGTGTGGGCGTCGGCTTTGCAGGCGCGTGATGAGAATTCGCCTGCTTGGTAGAGGCGTAGAGTTGCAGCCTGCTCGATTCGTCGTCGGCAATTTCAGGGTTTGAACAAAGCGCACGCGAGCGTGCACGGATCGACGTCATCTGACGATCTCCCAAACGGTTCCGCACTGTGCGCGTCACCGCTCGGTTCACCGTCCCGTTGGATCATCCCGTCCATCGGAAGAGCGACGCTATCGCCGGCAGGTCTTCTGGCTTGCGGGTCCCAGCTCCTGCCCGTCTTCCCAGACCGAGGTCCAGTGACCTGTGGGCAGTGGCTCGCCGCTTACAGCTGCGGGTACAGCTGCCGATTAGCCCAGGGGGCGGCACGGCATTCCCTGTTAGCCTCCGTTAAGGAGGACCGTCGATGCATCACCGTTAATGGGGGCGCAGCGTGCGGTCAAGCACGCTACCTTCTTGTCTCGAACGAGACGTCAGCGCCCACGCGGCGTCTCGGCAAGGTTCTGCGTCGGCTCGTCGACGCAGTGCCTGACGATCCTCACCGCGCGGCCGCCCGCGCCGGCCTGGAGGTCGACCACGGCGCTGCCGTCGAACGATGGTGCCTGGCCCCGCGGTTCCTGCACGAGATCGAACTTGAGCTCCAGCCGGCGGCCTGTCTGCAGCTTGTCGAGGAGCGCGTCGGACAGGAGCGGCATGGTCCCGTCGGCGGTATCGGCGACGACGACGAAATCGTCGGCAAACAACAGGTCGGCCGGCTGGCTCGCGCCGTCGACGATCAGTTCGACGCGCGGATCGTCTTTCAGCGCCTTACCGGCTGCTTTCGGCGCCAGCGGTCCCGTGCCCGACAGGTAGAGGCGAAGCTGCAGGCCACGCCGGTCCGGCCCCTGCTCGCACGACAGCACGACGGTGTCGACGTTGAGATCGCTGCTTGCAGGCTGGGCCATGGCATAGCTGGGGTTCCGGACGTTCGCTTCCAGGTCCCAGCCGGCCGGGCCGGCAGAGCCTGCCATGGCGGGGGCTGCAACGCCGATCAGGCCAGCAAGGAGCGCGAGGGAGCGGAAATGAACCATGAGTGCACCGGTTTGCCGATGAAACGGGAGAGCGTAACGCCCCCCGCGGACCAGAGTTGCTGTAAGCCCTGTGGGTGTCTTGGCTGTATCGTGGGCCGTGAAAATTGTGTCGTCTGTGTCGTTTCGCACCGAGCCTACGGCTCAGGGCCGCCGTGACCACGCTACCGGTTGCGTGACGCCGTCCAGAATGACTGTGCGGAAGGAGACGCCGTAGGCCGCGTCGATGACGGCCGGCCGCAGGGCCTCGTCAGGCGGCCCGTCGGCCGCAACCCTGCCGCTCGCCAGGACGATCACACGATCCGCGAACCGGGCCGCCAGCCCGAGATCGTGCAGGCTCACCACCACGCAGCCGCCGCGGGCGGCCTCGCTGCGCAGCACGGTCATGGCGTCCAGCGCATAGGCCGGATCGAGGCTCGCGACCGGCTCGTCGGCCAGCAGGATGTCGGCCTCGGTGGCAAGCGCGCGCGCCAGCATCATGCGCGCACGCTCGCCCTGCGACAGGGCGTCGATGGTGCGACCGGCGAACGCCAGGCCGTCGACCCGTCGCAGGGCGCGCTCGACCGCCTCGGCATCGTGCGCGGCCAGGGGCTGCTCGAGCGTGGCGCCATGCGGCAATCGCCCCAGGGCTACGAGATCACGGCCGAGCAGCGGCCAGTAGGCCGACGCCCCTTGCGGAAGATAGGCGATGCGCCGGGCTCGAACGGCGGTGGCAAGGCCGCCGATCGGCGTGCCGTCGAGCTCGACCTGACCCGCTGCGGGGCTATCGAGCCCCGCGAGGTGACGCAGCAATGTCGTCTTGCCCGCCCCGTTGGGGCCGACGATCGCCGTCACCTGATCGGCGGCAAAGGACAGGTCGACGGCCTCGAGGACGTTCCGCTCGCCTCTGCGGCAGGCGAGCGCACGAGCGTCGAGCGTGCTCATGTCGCCAACCATCCAGCGCGCGCGCGGCGCACCACATAGACCAGGAACGGCGCGCCGACCAGCGAGGTAAACACACCGAGCTGCAACTCGAAGGCAGTCGGCAGAAGCCGCACCAGGATATCCGCTGCCAGCACCAGCGCCGCCCCCACCAGCATGGCCGGCACCAGGGTGCCGCCCGGCTTGTAGCCGACCCGCGCGCGCACGAGATGCGGCGCGATCAGGCCGACGAAGCCGATCACGCCCGCCACCGATGTCGCTGCGCCGACCATGAGGCCGACGCCGAGCGTCAGCCGCAGACTGAGTCGGCCGGTATCGACGCCCAGGCTGCGCGCAGCGTCCTCGCCCAGCGACAGCGCGTCGAGCCAACGCCCGGCGCCCAGCACCAGCAGCGCCCCCACGATCATGAACGGCGACGACATCGCGAGGTAGCGCAGGTCGCGATCGGTGATCGAGCCCGCGAGCCACAGCGATATTTCCTGAAAGGCGAACGGGTTGGGCGACGAGGCCAATACCAGCGCGATCAGCGCCCCGGCGATGGCGTTGATCGCCACGCCCATCAGCAGCAGCGAGACCGTGCCGGTGCCGGCGCGCACCGCCGTCATCAGCAGCGCGACCGCGACCGCGGCGCCGGCGATTCCGGCGAGCGGCAGGGCGAGCGCAAAGACGGCCGCCAGTCCGCTGTAGAAGGCGCAGACTGCGGCAAAGCTTGCGCAGGCCGACACGCCGATCACGCCGGGCTCGGCCAATGGATTGCGTAGCCAGCCCTGCAGGATGGCGCCGCTCAAGCCGAGCACGCCGCCGATCAGGAGGCCGAGCGTGGCACGCGGCACGCGCAGCTCCCAGACGATCGCCCAGCCGATCTCGTTGCCCAGCCGCCAGGGCCATAGCGCCGGGCCGACGGCGAGCGAGACGAGATAGAGCACCAGCACGAGCGCAACGAGCCAGCGGTTCATCGCCGCGCCTCGCGCAGCAGCTTGAGGGCTTCGACGTTCTCCGGCCCGGCGCAGACGGTGTACTTCAGGGGAATCGACACCAGCCGCGTGCTGCCTGCCAACGCCATCAGCGCATTGTGATCGACGAACTCCGTGGCCCGGGCCGGATTGGCATTGGCGTTGCCGTCCAGCACCAGCAGGTCGGGCTTGCCGGCCAGCACCGCTTCGAGCGGCAGGCGCCCGTAGGCCGGAATTCCGAGCTCGGCGGCGAGATTGCGATAGCCCGACAGGTGCAGCAGATCATCCATCAGGCTGCCCTTCCCGGCCGTGCCGCGGTTGGCCTGCAGGACCGCGGCAAGCGCGGTCGGCAGTCCTGGCGGCCCGAGCCGCCCGCGCTGTTCCTGCATGTCGGCGATGATCGCGCGGCTTTCGGGTTCGCGGCCGAGGGCAGCCCCGATACGGGCGATCATCGCTTCCGCGTCCTCGAGCGAGGAGGCCCACGGCACTTCGAGGATGGGAACGCCCGCCTTGCTCACCAGCCGCTTGAGGTTGGCGTGGGCATCGCGGTCGAAGATCACGAGGTCGGGCCGCAGTTCCAGGATCGCTTCGACCTTGGCGCGCACCGGCGCTATGGCGCGCGCCCGGTCGGCCAGCACCGAAAGGCGTGGATCGTGCGACAGGTAGCTCAGGCCGACGAGCTGGCCCGGCGCGGCCAGACGCAGCGCCGCCTGGTCGAGGCAGAGGTTGACCGTGACGACGCGCTGCGGCGCCTCTGCCCGCGCAGCCGCGCTGCCGAGCAGGCCGGCGATCGCGAGCAGCCAGCGCAGCACCCGGACCATCAGATCAGGCGCCAATTCGAGATCTGCCTTGTCTGCGGTGCCCAGTCGAGCAGGACGATCGCCGAGTCCGGCGAACGATGGGACGACGCGATCGAGCCGTCGACGGCGGCAACCGATTGCGAACCCCGGAAGTCCATTGCGTCCATGCCGCTGCGGTTGCACACCAGCACCGGCCGCGCCGTCTCGAGCGACGCCCTCTCCCATTCGCCGTTCGGGCCGTGATGGCCCGGCGCCCAGGCCGCCGACGACACCAGCAGGTCGACGCCCTGGGCGGCCGTCTCGTCGACCAGTCGCTTGGAGTACATGTCGGCGCAAACGAACAGCCCGACACGCCCGACGCCGTCGACGCTCACCACGGTGCTGCGGTCGCCCGCCGTCGACCATGACTCCGAGCCGACCTTGAGCACCATGATCTTGCGATGGTGCCCGATCCTCGTGCCGTCGGGCGCGAAGAGGATCTGGCTGTTGAACAGCCGTCCATCCTCCTCAGGCGTGCCCAGCAGCAGGAACGCCGACGCCTGCCGCGCGAGATCGCCCGCCCAGGCGAACAGCGCCGGCTGGTCCCGCGCAATCCAGTCCGTGCCGATGGCGTCGCGAAAGCCGTAGCCGCTCACCACCAGCTCGGGGCTGACAATGAACGTCGCGCCCATCGAAGCGGCGCGCCGCACGGCGCTCTCGATCATGCACTTGTTGTGCGCGATGTCACCTGGCCGGGGCGCCAGGTGAAGCAGCGCCACCGTCGTCGATGCGTCAGCCTTCACGATACTCACAGTCGCCGAGCATAGCCCAGCCGGCGCCGCCCGAGGGGGTGGCGCCGACGGATTCTCCTCAAAATCTTGCCTTCACGCCGAAGAAGGCCTGGAAATACGGCGCCTGGAAGCCCTCCGGCTCCTCGTAGACGCGGTTGAGAATGTTCTCGGCACGGGCGAAGAGCTGCACGTTCTTGACGACGTCGTATTGCACCGTGGCACGCAGCAGTGTGTAAGGCGACGGGTTCATGATCGTGCCCGTGATGGCGTTGAAGTCGGTGCGGTTGCTGACCTGGAGCACGCCGACGCCGAACAGCGTGTTCTCCCACGGCCGCACCTCGGCGCGGACGTTGAAGATGTCCTGCGGACGACGCACCAGGGGCACGTTGGCATCGACGTTGCGCGCGATGGTGTAGGTGTAGTCGAAGTAGAGATCCAGCCACTTCAGCGGACTGATCTGCACGAAGGTCTCGAAGCCCTCGCTCTGTGCGTTGGCGACGTTCTGCAGCGAGGTGAAGGGTGGCGGGCACTGGATCAGACCTGAGTATGTGTTGAAGAAATACGTGATGCCCGCTTTGACCTTGCGATCGAAGATACCCTGTTCGACGCCGACCTCGTAGCCGCGGCTGTACTCGGGTTGGATGCTGCGGTTGCCGCCGCAGAAGAAACCGGTGCCGTACAGCTCGAACAGCGACGGCGCCTTGAAGGCGGTGCCGTAGGAGGCCTTGATCTTGGTGTCGGTGGGCGCCCACAGGTAGGAGGCACCGGCGCGCCACGTGCCGACATTGCCGAAGGTATCGTTGAAATCGATCCGCCCGCCGACATTGAGGTTGAAGCCAGTAAACGGATTGAGCCGCAGCTGGCCGTAGAGGCCGGTCTGGGACATCGTGCCCCAGGCCTGAGCGGCGAGTGCCCCCGGCGCGATCGAGCTCAGGGTGTTGCTGTAGGCCCACTGGCGGTCGTAGTCGAGGCCGGCGATGACCTCGACCTCCTCGATGATGGTCACCAGGTTCTTGAAGTCGCCCTGCAGGCGGCGGCCGTTGAACAGGGAATCAATATCGAAGGGAAAAGGAACCTGCGGGCTGGCGTAGTTCAGGTCGTGCCGGGCGATTGTGCTGTAGTTGACGCCGATGACGGGCTTCCAGCGGCCATTGAAGTAGGAGCCCTCGATCTCGCCGCGCGTGAAGAACTGCGACGTGTAGCCGTTGGCGTTGGGATCCTCCAGCCCGGTCTGGTCAAAGTTGAGCTTGGTGTCGATGTAGCGGCCGAACCAGTTGAACTGGGTATTCTCGTTGATCTCGAAGCCGAGTCGCGCCGCGAAGGTAAGATTGCGATAGGGATCGATGTCGACGTAGCCGCCGTTCGGCGTGAACCGGGCCGGCACCGGCGTGTCGTTGGGCGTGAATGTGCCGGCGAAGGTGAGGTTGTAGTTGAAGCGCCCCTCGCTGCCGCGCACGTAGGCACCGCTGTTGCTCCACAGCCGGGTGCCGAGCTCGGTGAAGGCCGCGCCGTTCATCGGCCCCTTGCCGGCCTTGGTGACCAGGTTGATGACGCCGCCGATCGCCTGGCTGCCGTACATCGTGCTCATCGGGCCGCGCACGATCTCGACGCGATCCAGGTTCTCGGTCAAAAGATGGGCGAAATCGGGCGCCCCGTTTGCACTCGACGGATCGTTGACGGTGATGCCGTCGACCAGCACCAGTACGTGGTTGGAATTGGAACCGCGAACGAAGACCGAGGTCTGCGTGCCCGGACCGCCCGATTGCTGGACCGAAACGCCGGGCACGGTCTTCAGAACCTCGCCCGCCGTCCGGAGCTGCCGGCGCTGCATCTCCTCCTGGGGGATGACGGTGTAGCTCGAGGTGATCTTGTCGGGATCGGTAGGAAAGCGGTCGGCGGTCACGACGAGCGTCGGCAGCGTGCCGGCCGGCTCGGTCTGCGCAAGCGCCGACATGGGCAAAAGAAATAACAGGGCGAACAGACATCGACGGAACGGCGTCATCGGACGGTCCTCCAGAACAGCACACGCACAAGGCGCGTCACCGCTCGGTTGACCGTCCCGTTGGAACATCCCGTCCACGGAAGTGCGACGCTATCGCCGGCAGGTCTTCTGGCTTGCGGGTCGTCGCTCCTGCCCGCCTTCCCAGCCCCCTGCAGCTTGCAGGGGGGCCAGTGGCCTGATGGACAGTCGCTCGCCGCTTACAGCTGCGGGTACAGCCGCCGATTGGTCCTCGCGGACGACACGGCGTTCCCTGTTCGCCTCCCGCTGGGGAGGACCGACGATGCGGACAGTTTTATCGCGTCGAATTGCGCCGTCAAGAACCTGACGCAATCGGGTCCTGCAGCCACTTCCGCTGACGCTGGCCGATGCGGAAGCCGAGCGCATGGCGCCGCTCGTCGCTGTCAGCGCTCTCGACCTCCGACCCGGCGAAGGCCGCCTGCTTGCCGGCGACCAGGTCGGGATCGCCGAACATCTGCATCAGCGACTGGAAGGCGTGATAACGATCGGCATCGAACGCTGTCGTCTGGCCATCGGCCCGCAGCAACGGATGCGCCGGGAACAACGACATGCCGGCAAGCCATCCCTCGGGCACGGGCACCGTCGCGGCGTTGAGACGGCCATGCGCCAGCAGGCGCGGCAGGACATGGGTGTGCGGTCCTTCGGGCGATTTGCCATCCGGCGTGGGGATCGGCTGGTAGACTTCGACGCGGCCCATGCGGCAGCAGAACACGCGATGCGGGCTGAGCGCCGGCAGACGGTGCATCAGATGCTGGTTCTCCAGCATCGGACGGCCACAGGCGGCGCGCAGTACTTCGATCGCCTCCGCATCGGCCGAGCGCACGCAAATGTCGGCCTGCTCGCCGCCCAGACCGAGATCGAACAGGATGGCGTCGCGATCCTGCGGCCGTACAGCGTCGCGATCGGGCCCGAGTTCGGTGACGATGGTGCGACCGCTCATCGCCGCCGCGTCCTGCGGCAGGCAGAGCACGACGCCCTGCCCCCAGCTCTCGATGCACGAGCTGATCGTCTCGTAGGCAACGGGCCGCAGTTCCGGCAGCGCATTCAGTCGGATCGCGCCGCGGCCGGTCACGGCGACAATCGACGGCTCCGTCGCGATCTCGACCGGTTCGTCCGGGTCGCGATGGAATTCTGCGATGGCGCCGAAGCGTCCACAGGCCCACGAGGCGTGCGGATCTCGGATATGGTCGACGAGGAGTGAACGAAGCATGGCCGCACAATCGAGCGAAAGTGCAATAGAATGCAAGCGCAATGGTTGTCGAATGCCCCCAATGCGACGCTCTCCTCGAATGCCAGCCCGCCCGGCCGCTCCTGTTGGTGCACGGAATTGCCGCCGCTGGCGATAACGCGCGAAATCTCAGCGGAGAAATGCCTGTGCCGGCGTGCCTGCCGTCGTCTGGCCGACGAAGTTGATAAGGCCGCCGAAACCGGAAGAAGAAGAGATTCACCGAAGCGTCGAGGAAGCGCGCGGCGGCTCGACAGGTGCCTTCATCAACGGCTGACGGTCCTCAGAATTTGACCTGGCCGGACTTCCCGGCTGCGTTCCTGAGGACCAGCGTGACGGCTGCGCCCGCAGGCACTGCGGCCTTCGCCTCGCCTTTCAGGGAATTGTCGCCCACGACGGCGAGCTGCACCGTCTCACGGCTGGCACCGGACACGATCAGGACCGAACCGGAAAAGCCCTTCGCCGGCGCGGGCCTGTTGCTTTCGTCGAAGATATTGATGGTCACGGCGTTGGCCGCAATCAGCAGTTCGGCATGGACACCGACGACGTCCTGCATCGCGCCGCCGTTCGGTCCCTTCATGTTGCCGTGGCTGTGCTGCGCGCTCGCCACGCCGGCCCACAGCGCCAGGGCGGCGATCATCAAGATGCTTTTCATGTACTCTCTCCTTGTCGAGTTGGTCTGTCGCGGTGGAACAGCGCGTAGAGTGCCGGCAGGACCAGCAGCGTGAGGAGCGTCGACGAGACGATGCCGCCGATGACCACGGTGGCGAGCGGACGCTGCACCTCGGCGCCGGCTCCTGTGGCGACCGCCATCGGCACGAAGCCGAGCGAGGCGACCAGCGCCGTCATCAGCACCGGCCGCAACCGCTTCATCGCGCCCTCGCGCACCGCCACACCGACGGGTCGGCCCTCGGCGCGCAGGCGCTGGATGAACGAGATGATCACCAGCCCGTTCAGCACGGCGACGCCGCTCAGGGCGATGAAGCCGACGCCGGCGCTGATCGACAGCGGAATGTCACGCAGCGCCAGGGCCGCCACCCCGCCGGTCAGCGCCAGCGGCACGCCGCTGAACACCAAGGCGGCATCGCCCGCCGAGCCCAGGCTCACGCACAGCAGCACGAACATCAGCAGCAGCGCGACGGGCACGACGATCGCCAATCGCTGCGAGGCCGCCACGAGCTGCTCGAACTGGCCGCCCCAGCCGATCCAATAGCCGGTCGGCAACTTTACCCTGGCGGTGACCTCGCGCTGCACCTCGGCGACGAACGAGCCGAGGTCGCGGTCGCGCACGTTGGCGGTGACGACGACGCGTCGCTTGCCGTTCTCGCGGCTGATCTGGTTGGGGCCAGGCGCCGTCTCGATCGCGGCCACCGCCGACAGCGGTACATAGGGCGCCGCCGTGGCGAGCCCTGTCTGTACGATGCCGCGCACGGCGGCCTGCGCCGGCACGGGGATCGGCAACGACCGCAGGGCATCGACGTCGATACGCAGATGCTCGGGCAGGCGCACGACGATGTCGAAACGGCGGTCGCCCTCGAACACCAGGCCGGCTTCCTTTCCGCCGACCGCGATCTCGACCGCCTCCTGCAGGTCGGCCAGGCTGATGCCGTAGCGCGCCAGGCTGGAGCGGTCGGGCTTCACCGTCAGCATGGGCAGGCCGCTCACCTGCTCGGTGCGCACGTCTGCCGCGCCCGGCACGGCCTGCACCACCGACTGCACCTTCGCAGCGACCGACAGCAGGGCGTCGAGATCGTCACCGAAGATCTTTATGCCGAGGTCGCTGCGCACGCCCGAGATCAACTCGTTGAAACGCATCTGGATGGGCTGCGTGAATTCGTAGTTGTTGCCGGGCACTTCGGCGGCCCTCTTTTCCAGCGCAGCCACCAGGTCGGCCTTGGGCCGATTCGGATCGGGCCACTCGGCCCGCGGTTTCAACATGATGAAGTTGTCGGCGACGTTGGGTGGCATGGGATCGGTCGCCACTTCGGCCGTGCCGATCTTGGCCACGACCTCCTTGACCTCCGGGAACTCCAGCAGCGCCTTCTCCAGCGCTTCCTGCATCTGCACCGCCTGGCTGAGGCTGGTGCCCGGGATGCGCATGGCATGCATGGCGATGTCGCCCTCATCGAGCGAGGGGATGAACTCGCCGCCCATGCGCGAGGCGGCGACTCCACTCACGACGACCAGCAACGCCGCCAGGCCGACGACCACCAGCCGCAGATGGATCGCCTGCTCGAGCGCCGGCGCATAGAGCCGCGCCGCGCCACGCATGAAGAGGTTCTCCTTCTCCGCGACGCGGCCCGTCACCAACAGCGCGACGGCGGCCGGCACCAGCGTCATCGAGGCGATCGCGGCCCCGGTCAGCGCCAACAGCACCGTCAGCGCCATCGGTGTGAACATCTTTCCTTCGACGCCGGTAAGGGTGAGGATCGGCAGATAAACGACACCGATGATCAGCGTGCCGAACAGGCTCGGCCGAATGACCTCCTGTGCCCCGCCGAGGATCGTGGCGAAGCGCTCGCTGCGTGTGAGGACTCGGCCGCGCCGTTGCTGCTCCTCGGCCAGCAGGCGCAGGCAGTTCTCGACCACGATCACGGCGCCGTCGACGATGATGCCGAAGTCGATGGCGCCGAGACTCATGAGGTTGGCGCTGATCCGGCTCTCGACCATGCCGGTGATCGTGAACAGCATCGACAAGGGGATGACGCAGGCCGTGACGAAGGCCGCACGGAAATTGCCCAGCACCAGGAACAGCAGGACGACGACCAGGATCGCGCCCTCGGCGAGGTTCTTCTCGACCGTCCGGATCGTGGCATCGACCAGCCGCGTGCGGTCGTAGACCGGTCGCGCCACGACGCCGTCGGGCAGCGATGGCGCAATTTCGTCGAGCCGCGCCGCGACACGCTGGGCCGCCGTCCGGCTGTTCTCGCCGATCAGCAGCATGGTGGTGCCGATCACGGTTTCCTTGCCGTCGAGGGTGGCCGCCCCCGTGCGTAGCGCCGTGCCCTCCTTCACGTCGGCCAGGTCGCCGATGCGGATCGGCAGCCCACCGCGGGAGCCCACGACGATGTCGCGGATCTCGCCGACGTCGGCCACCTGGCCCGGTGTGCGAACCAGGTACTGCTCGCCGTTGCGCTCGATGTAGCCCGCGCCGACATTGGCGTTGTGCGACGCCAGCGCCGCCATGACGTCTCGGAAGGTGAGCTTGTAGGCGATCAGCCGTGCCGGCTCGGGCAGCACATGGAACTGCCGCTCGTCGCCGCCGATCGTGTTGACCTCGACGATGCCGGGCACGGTGCGAAGCTGCGGCTCGATGATCCAGTCCTGGATGGTGCGCAGGTCGGTGGTGCTGTAGGGCTCGCCCGACGGTTTTTTGGCGCCGGGCCTGGCCTCGACGGCGTACATGTAGATCTCGCCCAGGCCGGTCGAGACCGGTCCCATCGAGGTGTGCAGGCCGGGCGGCAACTGGTCTTTCGCCTGCTGGATGCGCTCGTTGACGAGCTGGCGGGCGAAATAGATGTCGGTGCCGTCCTTGAACACCACGGTCACCTGGCTGAGCCCGTAACGCGACAGCGAGCGCGTGTAGTCGAGCTTCGGCAGACCGCCCATCGCCGTCTCCAGCGGGAAGGTGACGCGCTGCTCGACTTCCAGCGGTGAGTAGCCCGGGGCCACGGTGTTGACTTGCACCTGAACGTTGGTGATGTCGGGCACTGCATCGATCGGCAGTCGCGTGAAGTTCCACGCGCCCAGCGCCGCCACCGCGATGGCGGCGAGGATGACCAGCCAGCGGTTATGGATCGAGAAGGCGAGGATGCGGTCGATCATGGTTGACCGTCATGACGGGCTGGCTCAATGCTCATGCGCCGCGCTTCCCTTGCCGATCTCGGCCTTGATCACGAAGCTGTTCTTCGCGGCATAGATGTCGCCCGGCAGGACGCCGAACCTGATCTCGACCCAGTCGGCATCGCGCTGGCCGAGTTCGACTTCCCGCGCAGCGAAGCTATCGCCCTCGCGCACGAACACGACCGTCTTGCCCTCCAGCGTCTGGATCGCGCTCGATCTGACGGCGACCTCGACCGGCCGCGCCGAAAGGAGGACTCGCCCGTCGACGAACAGGCCGGGCCGCAGCCGGCCCCCGTTGGGCACGATGGCGCGCGCGATCGAGGATTGCGTGTCGCTGGCGCCGAGCGGCGAGACGTAGTCGATTCTGGCCCCGATCGTCGGTCCGCCATCCTCGACATCGATTGCCACGGCATCGCCCGCGCGCACCCTCGCAAAGTCGCGTCGGTAGACGGCGAGGTCGATCCACATGGTCGACAGGTCGGCGATGGTGAAGAGCGGCCGCTGCTCGGAGGCAAATTCGCCCAGGGTGCCGTCGCGGTCGATCACCGTGCCGTCGATCGGCGCCTTAAGCTCGTAGGTCGTCAGGCTCTGGTTGCTCTCGACCGTGGCCAGCACCTCGTCCTTCTTCACCTGGTCACCCAGCCGCTTGCGCATGCTGCGCACGACGCCCGGGAAACGCGGCGTCACCTTCACCAGCGCCTCCTGGTTGGGCTGGATCATGCCGTTCAGTCTCAGCGTCTCGTGCAGGTCGCGCGGGCCGGCCGGCAGAAGCTCGATGCCGGCGGCGGCGATCTGGGCATCGCTCAGCTTCACACCCTCGTCGTGAGCGTGCCCCTTCTCGTCATGGCCATGGCCCTTGGCGTCAACGGCTCTGGTGGCCGTGCCGAACCTGGGATCGAGCGCGTAATAGGCCGCGGCACCGAGAGCGGCGATACAGACCAGCGCGACGGCGACAATCTTCAGGACCTTCATTTTCGCGCCCTCGCCAGGGTCATCGGGCTGCCGATGAGACCTTCGATGGTGGCGACGGCAGTGTGGAAGCTCGCCAGCGCCTCGTGCTCCATCAACTCGGCGTCGGCGACGGTGCGATACGCGTCGAGGATCTCCAGCAAGGTGAAACGGCCCTGCCCGTAGCCCGCCTCGACGGTCGTCAGTGCCGATCGCGCGGCCGGCAGCACAGTGCGGCGCAGCAAGTCGACCTGCTGCAGGGCGCCGTTGGCGGTGTCGTGTGCCTTGCCGACGACGGCGATCAGGGTGAGCCGGTTCTGCGCGCGCTCGGCCACGGTCCGTTGCGCCGCCTCCTGCGCCTCGCGGATGCCGCCGCGATTGCGGTCGAGCACGGGAATCGGCATCGAGGCGCCGAGCCGCAAGGCGTTGTCCGAAGTCTGGGCGTAGTAGCGCCACGCCACGCTCGCCGTGACGTCGGGCACGGCCTTCAGGCGCGCCGACAGAAGTTCCGCGTCGCGCCGCGCCCGCACCGCCGTCCAGCGCATGAGCTGCGGATTGTCCTCGATCGCCTTGACGGCGGCGTCGAATGGCGCTGGCCGCGCTATGCGGCCGAAGTCACCGGATACGGCGGCGAAGTCCGGCCGGTCCGTGCCCATCAACGCCGACAGTTCCCGGCGGGCGACGGCCAGCGCCGTACGCCCCCGCTCGCGCTCGAGCCGTGCCAACCCCACCGCCGCCTGCGTACGCGACACCTCGGCCGGCGAGGAGGCGCCGGCCTCGACGCGGCGCTGCATCAGCGGCACCAACCTCTCGAGGGCCGCCGCCTGGCGGTCCAGGAGCTGGATGCGCCGCTGCACCGAAAGCGCCTCGACGAAGGCGATCGTCGTCTCGGACAGAAGCTCCAGCCGCGCCGCCTCGCGTTCCCAGCGCGCGGCGTCGTAGTCGCCGAGCGCGGCCTGCACGCGCGCGTCGCGCTTGCCGCCGAGCTCGATCAGCTGGCTGAGCTGCAGCGTCGTCTCCGCGCCCTGCACGACGCCGCTCTGGCCCGTTGCGAAGTTGTCGACCTCGACGCCGAGCGTCGGGTTGGGAACGCATTGGCCTGCTCGCGCCTGCCGTCGGCCATGGCGATGGTGCGATCGGCGGCGGCGATCCGCGGATTGGCATTGGCCGCTTGCTGCAGCGCCTGCGGCAAGGTCAACGGCCCGGCCTTCTGGCTCTGCGCCAAGACAGCCGGCGACCACGCGACGACGCACGTCGCGCAGACCGCCCAGACGGCACGGAATGTCATTGAAACGACCCTGACGGTGTTCGACAGGCCATCCCACGCGAAGCGGCACGGCCGCGAGGAGAACGACTAGGTCAGGGCTTTGGGTGGCGGAGAGGTCGCCGACGGCGAACGTGAGACGAGGTAAGCTGACACGCCCGACGGCACGACATGCAACACCGGCGGTGTCGCGCCGCTGGCGAGGATGGCCGGCAGCGAGACCACGGTGCAGATGTGGCACTTCTCTGCCGTCACATCGATGTCGCCGGCCTGATGCGAGGCGTCGGACACCTCATGGAGGATGGGAGCCGGTCCGAGGTCCCGAGCCGATACGGCGCCGCAAACGTGGAATGTCGTGACCACCGCAAGGGCAACGGCGCAGAAAACCCTGAGCAGGGCTGACATGCCGGCGCCAAAGAAGGAAATGCGGGAACTCACGCGCGCAGTGAACGCGAGGTGCAGCGCCGCGTCAACAGATCCCGGCGGCGCAATCGTCGCATCTGAGCAAAAAAGGCAGCGTCGCTTGCCACGACTACACCACGACGCTTGTCAGCGCGGAACAAAGTCCGATCGCTGAATGCCAGGCAACAGAAAAACGTCGGCAGCAGACTGGCCGTCACAGTTGCGCAAACGAAGATGTGACCTTCGTCGCGAAGGGCAAAGAGGTGGTGGTGCGGCCACTGCCTCCACTTCTCGAGCAATGAAGTCGCGATGCCCGGCATCAAGTCATACGCTTCGGCGCGAATGGGCACTCTTGCTGGCACTGCTAGCGATTGGATTTTGGCGCCCTACGATCCGCCATAAACAAAGAAAATTACTCTAGTAAGTAACAAATTACTATGGTACTATCCGTCGAAAGCATACTTAACGCTCCAGACATCAGGACAATGCCTTGGCCACAGCAGCCCCTATCGCGGGCGCCAACCTCCCGCCCCACGTGCGCGCCGTGTCGGGCGTCGCGATCAGGTCCTGTCGCACTTCCAACGAGCAATGAGGCAGCTTGCGGCTCCGCGCATGGGCGTTGAGGGTGTATTCGTAGGAGGCGCGCGCCGAATAGGGTTCGTTGTCGCCGACCACCAGTTCGGGATCGCGGCGCAGTTCCGTCAGCAGCGGCTCGGGCAGGCGGCCATCGGCGTTCCACAGCACGCCGACATGCCAGGGGCGCTTGAAACCGTTCATCTGCGGTGTGAAGGAATGCATCACCAGCAGGGCCGCCTTGGCGCCTCCCGACGTCATGCGGTCGAGTCGGCGGTCGACCTCGCGATGGTAGGGCCAGAAGCAGGCCTCGGCCCGCGCATCGATCTGCTCTTTCGTCAGCCCCTTGTTCGCCGGCACCGGCGTGCCGTCGCTGACCTCGGGCGTCGATCCCTCGCCGCCCGGCCAGCGGTTGCAGTCGATCACCAGGCGCGAATAGCCCGAGGCGACCAGGGGCGCATCGAGCGCCTCGGCCAGGGCGATCGCGGCCTCGAGGCCGCCGATGTCCCAGCCGATGTGGCGCGAGAGCTCGGCCTCGGAGATGCCGAGATCGCCCAGCGCTTTCGGCACCGCCTTGCTGGCGTGGTCGCACAGCAGAAGCAATGGCGCCCTGCCCTGCTCGTTGTGGACGGAAAACGGCGGCGGATCGCCGGGAACGAGCAGTTCTTGCATCGCGCCCCTATAGTGCGAAGATCGCGCAAATGAAAGATGCCGAAGCCCGTGCGCTGTTGCGCGACCTGTTCGATGCAGCGCTTGCCGCCGCACGCCCCGCGACCTGCCTTGCCCCTTACATCGAGAAGCTGCAGCCGCCGAAAGGCCGCACGATCGTCATCGGAGCCGGCAAGGCCAGTGCCGCCATGGCCAAGGCGGTCGAGGATCAGTGGCCGCATCCAATCGAAGGCCTCGTGGTGACGCGCTACGGCTACGGCGAAGCCTGCCGCAGGATCGAGATCGTCGAGGCGGCCCATCCCGTGCCCGACGAGAAGGGGCGCGCCGCGGCAGGACGAATCCTCGAGCGCGTCAAGGGCCATGCGCCGGACGATCTCGTGCTCTGCCTGATCTCGGGTGGCGCCTCCGCCCTGCTGGCGCTGCCTGCGCCTGGGCTGACGCTGGGCGACAAGCAGGAGGTCAACCGCGCACTGCTGAAATCGGGCGCGAACATCGTCGAGATGAATACGGTGCGAAAGCATCTCTCGGCCATCAAGGGTGGCCGGCTCGCCATCGCCGCCCAGCCGGCGCGCGTGCTGAGCTGGCTGATCTCCGACGTGCCCAACGACGATCCCGGCGTCATCGGCTCGGGGCCGACCGTGCCCGACCGCACGACCTTCGCGGATGCGTTGGCGGTGCTCGCCAAGTATCGAATCGATGCGCCGGCGGCGGCACGCGCCCACCTCGAGAAGGGCGCGTCGGGCGGCGTCGAGGAGACGCCCAAGCCCGGCGATCCGCGGCTGGCGCGCGTCGAGACCATCGTCGTGGCGACGCCGCAGCGTTCGCTCGAGGCGGCCGCCATCGTCGCCCGCAAGCGCGGCGCCGACGTCGTGATGCTGGGCGACAATCTCGAGGGCGAAGCACGAGAGCTGGGCGCCGAGCATGCGCGGAAGGCGATCGCGCAGGCAAAAAGCGCCGGCAAGCCCACGGTGATACTCTCGGGCGGTGAGACGACTGTCACAGTGCGCGGCAAAGGCCGTGGCGGGCGCAATGTCGAGTATCTTCTGGGCGAGACCATCGGGGCCAACGGCGCTTCGGGCATCTGGGGGCTGGCGGCCGACACCGACGGCGTCGACGGCGCCGAGGACATCGCGGGCGGCATCTTCGGCCCCGATTCGCTGGTCCGCGCTCGCGCGATGGGCCGTGACCCCAAGGCGATGCTGGATGACAATGACGGGCACAGCTTCTTCGAGATGCTGGGTGACAGCATTGTCACAGGTCCGACCAAGACCAACGTCAACGATTTCAGGGCAACATTGATCGCCCCATGAATTATCTTAGCTGGGAGCGCGCATGACCACCTATCCCGGATCCTGCCACTGCGGCGCCGTGACGATCGCCTACACGACCGGCAAGGCTCCCGAGGCCATGCGTGTTGGCCGCTGCGCCTGCTCCTTTTGCCGCCGGCACGGTGCGCGCACCTCGGGCGATCCCCTGGGTTCGGCCGAGTTCCGCGCCGCGCCCGGCAGCCTGAGCCGCTATCGCTTCGGGCTCGGCATCACCGACTATCTGCTGTGCGCCAAGTGCGGCACCTACGTCGGCGCCGTCATGCCCGACGACGACGGGCCGATCGGCATCGTCAACGTCAATTCGCTCGACATCCGCGATACTTTCGATCCCGCCCCACCGCTGCATGTCTATGACGGCGAGGACGAGGGCCGCCGGCGCGCCCGGCGGCGAAAGTTCTGGATGAAGACGACAGTGATCGCCTAGGGTTCGTCATGGCCATTCTCGGAGTGATCGCCGACGACTTCACCGGCGCCACCGATATCGCGGGCATGCTGGTCAAGAACGGCATGCGCACCATTCAGACCATCGGCGTGCCGACGAAAGGTGCGATACCCGACGACGTCGACGCCGTGGTCGTGGCACTGAAGACGCGCTCGATCCCAGCCCAGGAGGCCGTCGCCCAGTCCTTGGCGGCCCTCGATGCGCTGCAGGCGGCGGGGTGCAAGCGTTTCTTCTTCAAGTACTGCTCCACCTTCGATTCGACCGACGCCGGCAACATCGGCCCGGTGGGCGACGCGCTGCTCGATGCGCTGAACGCCACGCAGGCGATCTACAATCCGGCTTTCCCCGAGAACGGCCGCACGATCTACTTCGGTCACCTGTTCGTGGGCGACAACCTGCTGTCGGATTCGCACATGCGGCATCACCCGCTGAACCCGATGACGGATTCAAATCTAGCGCGCGTGCTGGCGCGCCAGACCAGGCACAAGGTCGGACTGGTGTCTCTGAAGCAGGTCCAGGCGGGATCGGCGGCCCTGCGCGCTGCGCTCGACAAGCTCGCGGCCGACGGCGTGCGGCATGTCGTGGTCGATGCGGTGGCCGACACCGATCTCGGCATCATCGCCGAGGCGGTCGGCGACGACCTCCTGGTCACCGGCGGCTCGGGAGTGGCGCTGGGCCTGCCTGCCGCCTATCGCCGCCGCGGACTGCTGGCCCACAAGGCCAATGCCGACACGCTGCCCAAGATTGCCGGCGCTTCCGCCGTGCTGGCGGGCTCGTGCTCGGCGGCAACCCTGGGGCAGATCGCAGCCTTCAAGGGCCCGCATCTGCGTCTTGATACCGACGCCATCTGCCGCGGCGAGCCGGTCGGCGACGCCGCACTCGCCTGGGCCAAGGACAAGATCGGCAACGGGCCGATCCTGCTGTCGGCCAGCGATCAGCCCGAGGCCGTGAAGGCGCTGCAGGACAAGTATGGCGTCGAGAAGTCGAGCCAGGCGATCGAGAAGACCATGGCGAAGCTCGCCAAGGGGCTGGTCGCGGCCGGCGTCGGCCGGCTGGCCGTGGCGGGCGGCGAGACCTCCGGCGCCGTGGTCGGCGCCCTCGATGTGACGGCGTTGCGCATCGGTCCGGAGATCGACCCCGGCGTGCCGTGGACGGCATCGGTCGGCGACAAGCCGCTGCTGCTCGCCCTGAAGTCGGGCAATTTCGGCGCCCCGGACTTCTTCACCAAGGCATTTCAGCGGCTATGAGCGGCAAAGAAGCCAAGATACGCGAGACGATCTGCGCGCTCGGCGCCAAGCTCGCCGCGCGCGGCCTCTGCCCTGGCACGTCAGGCAACATCAGCGCGCGCATCGACGACGGTTGGTTGATGACGCCGACCAATTCCTCGCTCGGCGAGCTCGAGCCCGGCCAGCTCTCCAAGCTCGACCTTTCAGGCAAGCACGTCGGCGGCGACCCGCCGACCAAGGAGGCGCTGCTGCACCGCTCGGTCTACGACGTGCGCCCCAAGGACGGCGCCATCGTACACCTGCATTGCACGCACGCGGTGGCGATCTCCTGCCTCGATCCGTCGTGCCATCACGACAAGGACACGACCCTGCCGCCGATCACGCCCTACTTCGTGATGCGCGTCGGCAAGCTGCCGCTTGTGCCCTATTTCAAGCCGGGCGATCCCAAGCTGGCCGACGCCATCCGCGATTACGCCAAAGGCCATCGCGCCGTGCTCTTGGCCAATCACGGTCCGGTCGTCGCCGGCACCTCGCTGTCGGCCGCCTCGGCCTCGATCGAGGAGCTGGAGGAGACTGCCAAGCTCCATCTGCTTCTGCAGGGCTTCAAGGTTCGCCTGCTTTCGGATGCACAGGTGCGCGACGTCGAAGCGGCGTTTCCGTCGTGATTGCGACAGTCACCTTCCTCTCCATGCAGTGGGGAGGGACATCAGGGATGATCAAATGCCCAAGCTCGCCGCCAATCTTTCGTGGATCTACCAGGAGGTGCCGTTCCTGCAGCGCTTCGGCGCCGCGGCCGCGCACGGCTTCAAGGCGGTGGAGATCCTGTTCCCCTACGAGGCGCCGGCCGCCGACATCGCGGCCGAGCTCAAGAAGCACAAGCTGACGCAGGCGCTGTTCAACCTGCCGGCCGGCGACGCCAGCAAGGGCGAGCGCGGCTTCGCCGCCCTGCCCGGCCGCGAAGCCGAGTTCGCCGCTGCCCTCGACAAGGCGTTGGACTACGCCAAGGTGCTGGAGTGCCGCACGCTGCACGTCATGTCGGGCATGATCGCGCCCGGCGCCGATGTGAAGGCGATGCACAAGACCTTCATCTCCAACCTCAAGATGGCCTGCGACCGCACGGCCAAGAGCGGCACCAACCTGGTGCTGGAGCCGATCAACCACCGCGACATTCCCGGCTACTTCACCAACACCACGAGCCAGGTGGAGCAGATCATGAGCGAGGTCGGTGCGCCGCATCTGAAGCTACAGCTCGACCTCTACCACCTGCAGGTCACCGAAGGAGACCTGACCAGGCGCACCGAACGGCTGTTCCCCATCACCGCGCACGTCCAGATCGCGGGCAATCCCGATCGCAACGAGCCCGACGTCGGCGAGGCAAACCACCTCTATCTCCTCGATGTGCTCGATCGCCTGGGTTATCAGGGCTATGTCGGTCTGGAATACAAGCCCAAGACCACGACCGGCGCGGGCCTGGGCTGGGCAGCGAAGTACGGCATCAAGGCGTAGGAACCATGGCGGACAAGAACACTCCCGTCGTCGCTTTCATCGGCCTGGGCTCGATGGGGCTCGGCATGGCGAAGAACCTGTTGAAGCACGGCCACCAAGTGATCGGCGTCGATTCCAGCACGCAGGCAAAGCAGGCATTCGCAAAGGTCGGAGGCGCCGTGGCGTCGTCGCCCGAGACCGCTGCAGCCCATGCTGATGCGGTGGTCGTGGCTGTCGTCAACGCCCAGCAGGTCGAGGCGGTGCTGTACGGCGAGCGCGGTGCGGTGGCCAGCCTGCGCAAGGGCGGCCTGGTCATGCAGTGCGCGACCGTGCCCGCCGCCTTCGCCAAGGCGCTGGGCGAGCGGCTCGCCAAGTCCGGTCACGAGCTCTTGGACGCGCCGATGTCGGGCGGCCGCGCCCGCGCCGAATCGGGCGAGCTCACGTTCATGGCCTCGGGCTCGGCCAAGGCGTTCGCGTCAGCCGAATCGATCCTGTCGGCTACCTCGGCCAAGGTGTTTCGCCTGGGCGAGGCGGCGGGCATCGGCTCGCTGGTCAAGACCGTGAACCAGCTTCTGGCCGGCGTGCACATCGCCACGGCGGCCGAGGCGATGGCGCTCGCCGCCAAGGCCGGCGCCGACACGCGCGCCGTCTACGAAGTGATATCGGCCAGCGCCGGCAACTCCTGGATGTTCGGCAACCGGGTGCCGCACATGCTGGACGACGACTATTCGCCGCTGTCGGCCGTGGAGATCTTTGTCAAGGATCTCGGCCTGGTGCTGAACACCGGTCACGAACACCGGTTGCCGCTGCCGATGGCCGCGGCGGCGCACCAGCTCTTTCTCGCCGCCGCCGGTGCGGGTTGGGGGCGGCTCGATGACGCAGCGGTCGTCAAGGTCTACGAGCAGGCCGGCGACTTCAAAGTGTCGTCGCCCAGGAAGTAGACTTTAGGCATGCAACGCGATCGCTTCACCAAGATCGTCGCCACCCTCGGTCCCGCTTCGTCCAGCCGCGAGCGCCTGCGCGCGCTGTTCGAGGCCGGCGCCGACGTCTTTCGCCTGAACTTCAGCCACGGCACGCCGGACGACCATCGCCAACGCGTCGATCTCCTGCGGGCGATGGAGGAGGAATACAAGCATCCCATCGCCATCCTGATGGATCTGCAGGGCCCCAAGCTCCGGCTGGGCGTCTTCGCCAAGGGAACGCTCGAGCTGAAGAAGGGCCAGAAGCTGCGCTTCGACATGGACGAGGCGCCGGGAACGGCCAAGCGCATACCCCTGCCCCATCCCGAGATTTTCAGGGCGGCGAAACCGGGCGGCATCCTGCTGATCGACGACGGCAAGGTGCGCCTGCGCATCACGGCGCACGATGAGGCGACCATCGACGCCGAGGTCGAGGTGCCGGGCCAGATCAGCGACCGCAAGGGCGTCAACCTGCCCAATCTCATGATCCCGATGTCGCCGATGACGACCAAGGACCATCGCGACCTCACTTTCGGACTGTCGCTCGGCGTCGACTGGGTGGCGCTCTCCTTCGTGCAGCATGCCAACGACATCGCCGAGCTGAAAAAGCTGGTGGCCGGCCGCGCCGCCGTCATGGCCAAGCTCGAAAAGCCGCTTGCCATCGACCATCTCGACGAGATCATCGAGCAGAGCGACGGCATCATGGTGGCCAGAGGCGATCTCGGCGTGGAAATGCCGCCCGAGGCCGTGCCGCCGCTGCAGAAGCGCATCCTCGCCGCCTGCCGCGTCGCGGGAAGGCCGGCCATCGTCGCCACCCAGATGCTCGATTCCATGGTCCACTCGCCGACGCCGACGCGCGCCGAGGCGTCGGACGTGGCGACCGCGGTCTACGACGGCACCGATGCGGTGATGCTGTCGGCCGAATCGGCATCGGGCGACTATCCCGTCGAGGCCGTCACCATCATGAACCGCATCCTGAAGAGCGTCGAACGCGACCCGCTCTATCGCAAGCTGATGGATGCGAGCCGCCACGAGCCCGAGGCGACGACCGCCGACGCGATCAGCGCCGCCGCGCGCCAGTGCGCGCACACGCTGTCGGCCGCCGCCATCGTCACCTACACCACCACCGGATCGACGACCCTGCGTGCGGCGCGCGAGCGCCCTGACGTGCGCATCCTCTGCCTCACGCCGGTGCTCGACACGGCGCGACGCATGGCCTTGACTTGGGGCGTGCATGCCCTGCAGACCGATGACGCGCACAACTTCGCCGACATGGTTGCGCGCGCCGTGCGCGTCGCCCGCCAGCAGAAGATCGCCGAGCACGGGCAACGCCTCGTGATCACCGCCGGCGTGCCGTTCGGCACGCCCGGTGCGACCAACATCCTGCGCATCGCCTACGTCTGAGACCGGCTCGGTGCTGTTGCCGTTGGGCAACACGAAACAAGCGATACGAAAAGCTGCCAATGTCCTTGGAATCGCCCCAGTGCGACCCTGAAAAAATCGGGGATGGGACCGAACTTGCGCTCGTAGAGATCTTCAGAAGCAGCAGCGCATCGAGAGGCGATCGTGAAACGCAAGCCGCGGACCACCGCCCGTCCCTTCCGACCGGACGCCCTCACCTGGGTCGACTTCCTGGTGATCGCTGCCATCGCATTCACCTTCATCGCGATCGCCAGCACCACCATCAGTCACGCCAAGGCGTCGGACTACAAGGATCCGCCGACGTTTTCGACGGAACTTGGGTATGCGCCCTCCGATGCGAGCCTGATTAAGGCAAGAATAAGATTGGCCGTCGGCGGCCCCTGGAATTAGCGCCGGTCGATCACCCGCTTCGCCTTCCCCGTTGAGCGCTCGACCGAGCCGGGCACGGCGACTTCCACTGTGGCACTGAGGCCACACATTCCCTTCAGCCGCTGCACGAGGTCCGCCTGCGATCGCTGGGCGGCTTGCGCTTCAAGCACCGTCCTCGCCTCGACCCGAACCAGGAGGTCGTCCAGCGCGCCGGTGCGCGTGAGCTCGATGACGTAGTGTCCGGTCAGCACCGGGTCGCGCAGTATCTGCTCCTCGACCTGGCTCGGGAACAGGTTCACGCCGCGCACGATCAGCATGTCGTCGCTGCGGCCGGTGATCTTGGCCATGCGACGCATCGCCGTGACCGACCCCGGCAGCAGGCGCGTGAGGTCGCGGGTGCGAAAGCGGATGACCGGCATAGCTTCCTTGGTGAGCGAGGTGAAGACCAGCTCACCCGTTTCGCCGTCGGGCATCGGCTCGCCAGCCTCCGGATCGACGATCTCGGGATAGAAGTGATCCTCCCAAATGGTCGGTCCATCCTTGCTCTCGACGAACTCGCAGGCCACGCGCGGGCCCATCACTTCGCTCAAGCCATAAATGTCGACGGCGTCGATGCCGACCCGGCGCTCGATCTCGGCCCGCATGCCCTCGGTCCACGGCTCGGCCCCGAAGATGCCGACGCGCATCGCGGTGTCGCGCGGCTCCATGCCCCGACGTTCGAACTCATCGGCGATCGCCAGCATGTAGCTGGGCGTCATCAGCACCACGCGCGCCGAACTCGCGAATGAGCTGGACCTGCCGCTCGCCGAAACCGCCTGACATCGGCACCACCGTGCAGCCCAGCCGCTCGGCGCCGTAGTGCGCACCGAGTCCGCCGGTGAACAGGCCGTAGCCATAGGCGTTGTGGATGATGTCGCCGGGACGCGCGCCGCCGGCGTAGAGCGAACGCGCCATGAGGTCTGCCCACAGGTCGATGTCGCGCGCCGAGTAGCCGGACGACGGTCGGCCGTCCCGTCGTGCCGCTCGAGGCATGGATGCGCACGCACTTCTCCCGCGGGATGGCGAGCATGCCGTAGGGATAGGCGTCGCGCAGGTCGGCCTTCGAGGTGAAGGGAAAGCGCCGCAAGTCCTCCAGCCGGCCGAGATCGTCGGGATGAACACCTGCCGCGACACACTTGGCGCGGTACGGCGCCTGGTTGTCGTAGGCATGGCGAACCGCAGCGCGTAGGCGCTCGAACTGCAGGCCGCGCAGGGCGTCGAGCGAGACGGCGGTTTCCGGGAACATGCTCTATCTGAACCCAAAGCGACGATAGGCGTAGCCCAGGCCGACCAGCGCGGCACCGAGGCCGAGGAACGAAAAGACGCGCAACAGGCCCTGCAGGCCGGCCATGTCGATCAGGAAGACCTTCGCGACCACGACGCAGACCAGCGCCATGCCGGCATGCCGTAGCGCCGCCGCGTTGCGCAGGAAGCCCAGCGCCAGCAGCGCCACGCCGAACAGCAGCCAGACCACCGAGTAAACATAGAGCTCCACGCCGGACGCACCGAGCCCGGGTCTTTCGAAGCCGGGATCGAACAGGTGACGGACCTCGAAGGAGACGTAGGCGAAGGCCAGGATCGAGGCTCCCGCCTCGGCGAACAGAGCCACGTTGCGGTTGGCCTCGACGTCATCGAGCCACTGTCGTGCCAGCGCCATCATCACCGCGGGCAGTGCGTAGGCCAGGAACAGGCCGTTGGCGATTGGCAAGCGGCCGACATCGGCCCTCTCGAAAATCGGGTTGGCGACCAGCAGCTGCACGATCAGAACCAGCGCCGCGGCCAGCCCGCCGCTCAGGCGCCACGCCCACAGGGCCACGACATCGCGGCGCGTGCGCGCCAGCCAGAGCGCCGCGAGGGCGAAGGCACCCCAGACGAGCCCGTAGAACGCGCGCTCCATGAACCGCGCGTCGGGCGCCATCATGGCGTCGTGGCGGAAGATGCTGCGCACCTGGAGGGTGAGCAGCACGAAGACGAGCAAGGCGATCGACGCTTCGGTCGCGCGAACCAGTTGCTTGTCCCCGGTCGGTCGCAGGAAGCGCAGGCCGGCGACGAGGGCCGCGATCGACAGCCCGTAGCCCCACAGGATCCAGTTGAGGATCGGCGTTACGCCGAGCGGATATTTCAGCACCTCGGGATTGAGCACGAAGCGAACGATCACGGCGGCGAGCAGCAGCCAGCACAGGCGCCGCATCGCGTGGAGGCCGAGGTGGGCGGCGATGGCCGCGACGGCGGCGAACTCGACGGCGTAGGCGACCGTGATCCATTCACGGCGCAGTTCCAGGGCGATCGCGACGGCGATGAAGAAGGCAACGCCCGCCGCGCAGTAGCCCAGCGCCTCAGTGGCGCCCGGCATGGTGCTTCGCCAGCGCGCCAGCCGCTCGGCGCCGATCAGGAAGGGCAGCGCAAGCGCGATGCTCAAAAGGCCCCACGGTGTGCCGTCGGCAAGGCCGCGCAGCACGTACCAGGCGAGCAGGAAATGCGCGAGCGCTGCGGACACGGCCAACGCCGCCCAGAAGCCCGGTCGCGCGGCATTCCACAGCAGGGCGAAGGCTGCGGCGGCGTAGAGCCCGCCGAACGAGGCGGCCATGCTGCTGAAGCCGCCGGTGTCCCGCCACAAGGCCAGCGCCGCGATCGACAGCAGCGGCGCGAGGGCCGCGACGTATTGGAAGCGCGGCGTCCATCGTGCCAGAGCAAAGAGGCCAATGCCGTGCGCGCCCAGGGCAAGCCAACCTGCAGTCTGCTTGCCATCGTCCTGCACGATCAGCGCCACGATCAGCGCGCCGGTGGCGCCGAGTGCGGCCCAGACCAGAGCGGCGACGTCGATCGCCGGGTCGCCCTCCCCGAGCCGCCGCCAGGTCGCCCAGGCAAACAGCGCGGCGACGGCTACAAGGAACAGTCCGACCCAGGGCAGACCATCGGCCAGGGACAGCATCCACAGTACGGTCCAGATCGCCGAGCCCGCCAGCACGCCCCAGCCGAGCGGCCACCAGCCGCGCAGGCGGATGACCCAGAGGGTTCCGGCCGCGATCGCAAGCAGATAGCCGAACAGGACCGGCGTATTGGGCGTCTCGCTGCCGATGATGGCAGGGCTGGCGAAGCCGCCGACGAAGGCGAGACCTGCCACGAAGACGCCGTGGCGCAGCGACACGCCGATGGCAAAGGCAGTCAACGCTGCCGCGCCACCGCCGGCCGCCACCTTGGAGATCATGTCGTAGAGCGCCACGGCGGAGAACAACGCGCCGTAGAGCGTGGCGACGCCCGCTGCGGCAAGCGCCTGGGCAACGCGGTCGTCGCGGCTGCGGACGCGTTCGGCGGCACCGATCAAGGCGAAGCCGAACAGCGCCGCCAGGATGACGCGCACTTCCGGCGAGAGGTAACCTTCCTCGATCGAGTAGCGCACGAGGAACACGGCGGCGAGCGCCAAGGCGACCGCGCCGAGCCAGACGAAGGCTCGTGCACCGAGCCGCTGCTCCCAGCCGACCTGCGCCGGCGCTGCCACAGGCATTGGCGGAGGCAGAGGCGTCGGCCCGGGTTCGGGCTCGAATGGCGGTGCCGGCGCTGGTTCGGACACCGGCTCCGGCAGCGGTCCGGATGGCGGCACGACGGCTTCCGCCACTGGCTGCTCGACGAACGGCGGCGGCAGAGGCGTCTCCGCCATCTGCCGCTTCAGCCGTGCAAGGTCGGCGGTCAGCCGCCCATTCTGGTCGCGCAGGCGGCCAGTGCGCACCAGCGCCACGATGGCGATGATCGGCGTGCCGACAGCCCAGGCGATCCCGATCAGGATCAGGAAGATTTCTTCCACGAGGCGCTTTCAGAGCCGTCGGACTTCCTGGCCGACTATTCGGCGGCGACCCGCGCGGCCTGCCGGACGAAGGCGTCGCGGTTGTCGCGGGCGACGATGCCGCGCTTCACCACCAGGCGGTGGTTCTCCTTGCGCGCGGCACGCTTGATGTCGGCCAGGGCATCGCCGTCGCACAGCACGAAGTCGGCGCTGTTGCCCTCCTTGATGCGGCCCTGGTCGGCCAACCGCATCAGGTCGGCCGCGCTCGCCGTCGAGAAGAACAGCGAATCGCGGGTCGAGATGCCGATCTCGCACATGTATTCCAGCTCGCGCGCATTCTCGCCGTGCCGGTTGTGCGGCGTGCCGGCGTCGGTGCCCATGGCGATGCGGCCGCCGGCCTTGTAGTACATCTTGATCGAGGCGATGTGGCGGTCGAATACGCGGCGCGCCTTCTCGATCACGTAATCGGGGATCGAACGGTCGCCGTCGTCGTAACCCTTCAGGATGTTCTTCACCGCCGCCAGCGTCGGCACCAGCCACACGCCGCGCTCCTTCATCTCGGTGACGCACTCCTCGGTCATGAAGATGCCGTGCTCGATCGAATCGATGCCGCCGCGCACGGCGTTCAGGATGCCGAGCGCGCCCTGGGCATGGCTGGCGCAGCACTTGTGGAAACGATGGGCTTCGCTGATGCCGGCCTTCATCTCCTCGGCCGAGTAGTGCGCGTCCTCGGGATTGACGCCGGGAGTCATCACGCCGCCGGTCGCCATGATCTTGATCAGGTCGGAGCCGGCATGGACCTGCTCGCGTACCGCCTTCACCACCTCGTCGATGCCGTCGGCGACGCGGCCGGTACGGTTGCCGTGGCCACCGGTCATGCAGATCATGCGGCCGGCGCAGCGCATGGTCGGTCCGAGGAAGCGCCCGCTGTTGAAGGCATCACGCAGCGCGAACTCGATGTAGTCCTTGCCGCCGCAGTCGCGCACCGCGGTGATGCCGCCTTCGAGCGTGTTGCGCATCAGCTCCATGCCGCGCACCGCGATCTGCGCCGCAGTCATGCGGTCCTGCACCGCGCCCGGATTGCCCTCCGCCCCGCTCAGCGAGTGGACGTGGCAGTCGATGATGCCGGGGATCAGCGTGCCGCCCGCGGTGTCGACCTTGTCGCCGGAGAAGCCGGCGAATTCGGCCGCAGGCGCGATCCGCTTGACCTTGCCGTCCTCCTCGAGCACCGCCTGCCCGTCCAGGACGTTCTCACCGTCGAAAACGCGACCGCCGACATACAACGTGGCCATTGATCCCATCCTTGAAGCCTTGACTCGAGTCAGAGTCTGCCCGCGCGCCCGCCGCGCGGCAAGTGCGCCCGTTAGCGGCCCACCGTGCGCTGCGTGCAGCCCAGCGGATCGGCTGGCGTGTCACCGCCCATTGCCTTGAGGCGCTCGATCTCGTCGTCGATTCCCGCGATGTGCGGATTATGTTTCTTGGCCAGCTCGAAGGCCGCGACGGCTCGCCGATACTCGCCCATTTCGGCGCGGATCATGCCGAGACCGGAATAGGCGCCGAAGTGGCGCGGCTCCCGCTTGACCGTCTCGCAGATGTCCGACAGCGACGCCGGGAGGTTGCCGAGCAACCAATAGGCGGTCGCCCGCTTGTTCCAGGCCTCGGAAAGCTCGGGCGCCATCTCGATCAGCTTGCTGAACGTCTCGACAGACTGCTTCAGCTCGCGCTGCTGCATCTCGGCGATGCCGCGCATCATCATTTCCCGCTGCGCGCTGTCCGGCACCACGATCCACTGTTCCCAGATCGCCGCCTCCAGTGACTGGATCGACACGGGATCGGTCGCCGCCTGTAGCTTGGCAAACAAGGTGTCGAGCATGGTGTTGCTCCCGCCGTCCTGCGCCAGCGCGTTCGTCCCCAGCATCACGCCGAGCAACGCGGCAAGGCAAGTGCGAAGAAGGGTCATCCTGAGCCTACCGCAACGCAGCAGGCTTCGGGCCACCCGTCGCCCAGTCGAGCAGCTCGACAGTGTGCGCGATCGGAATGCCCGTACCACCGGCAATATTGCCGATGCAGCCGAAGTTGCCCGCCGCAATGACATCAGGGGCGACGCTCTCGATGTTGGCGACCTTGCGGTCACGCAGCCGGCGCGACAGCTCGGGTTGCAGCACTTGGTAGGTGCCGGCCCAGCCGCAGCAGAGATGGCCCTCGGGTACGTCCTTCACGACGAACCCGGCATCCCGCAGGAGCTTCTTGGGCTGCTCGATCACCTTCTGGCCGTGCTGCATGGAACAGGCCGAATGATAGGCCACGGTGAGCGGCCGCGCGGTCACGTTCGCGAGACCAACCTCGAGCATGACCTCGCTGACGTCCTTGGCGAGCCGCGCCACCTGCTCGGCCCGTTCCTTCCAGGCGGGATCGTCGGCGAACATGGCGCCGTAATCCTTGACGGTGGTGCCGCAGCCCGACGCATTGATGACGATGGCATCCAGGCCCGCGCCGTCGATCTCATGCATCCAGGCCTCGATGTTGCGCCTGGCCAGCGCAACCGCCTTCCTGTTGCGGCCGACATGCAGCACCGACGAGCCGCAGCAGCCCGAACCTGCGACGTTCACCACCTCGATGTCGTGGCGCGTCAGCAGCCGCACCGTCGCTTCGTTGACCTCCGGCGCCAGCACCTGCTGGCCGCAGCCTGGCATCAGCGCCACGCGCTTGCGGCGCAGGCCGGCGGCCGGAAAGGTCTGCGGCCGATCGACCGGCGACGGCCCAGCCAGCCGGTCGGGCACGGCCTCGAGCATTGCCCGCAGGCGACGCAGGAACGTGGCGCCGCCCGGGTCGGCGCTGCGGGCCGGCAGCATCGCGGCCAGCGGCTTGGCGAGTCGGCCAAGCATCATGGTCCAGCGGAACAGCGCCGGTCGCGGCATCAGCCAGGCCAGCAGCCCGCGCATCAACCGGTCCGGCAAGGCGCGCTTGTAGCGTTCCTCGATGTGATGCCGGCCGTGATCGACCAGGTGCATGTAGTGCACACCTGATGGGCAGGTCGTCATGCAGCTGAGGCACGACAGGCAGCGATCGACGTGGCGGACCTCCGACGCCGTCGGCGCGCGATCGCCTTCCAGCATCGCCTTGATGAAGTAAATGCGCCCGCGCGGGCTGTCGCGTTCGTCGCCCAGTAGCACGAATGTCGGGCAGGTCGCCGTGCAGAAGCCGCAATGCACGCACTTGCGCAGGATGTGCTCGCTGCGCGCAGTCTCGGGATCGCTGAGCTGGGCCAGGGTGAAGTTGGTCTGCATCGCTAGCCCACCCGCCCCGGGTTGAAGACGGCTTTGGGATCGAAGCTCTCCTTCACACGCGCTGTGAGCGCCGCGAGCGCAGCCGATTGCGGCTGGAACACCGCCACGGTCCTGCGCACCGCTTCGTCGGCGCGAACCAAGGTCGCGTGGCCACCGCCAAGGGCGCCGCGTACCAGCGCCTGGTCGGCGTCGGCGCTGGGCGGCAAGGCGAGCCAGATCAGGCCGCCGGACCAGTCGTAGAAAGATCGGGCCGCCGGGCGCTCGGCCTTGATGCGCGCCATGACGGCCGCGCCGTCAGTTGGTGGACAAGAGATCTTCCACACGACCGCACCGTCTGCTCCCGAGAGCGGGGCGACGTCGCGCACGTCGCGCCAGAAGGTTCGGCTTTCGAGCGTACCCAGCTCTTCCATCGCGCCGCCGGCGTCCGCCAAGAGATCGCGCAGGCCTTTGAGGCGTGCTTCGACCGACGGCGCCACGCCCTCGAGACGCAGGGCCGTGCGGCCGTCGACATGAGCGGCGCCGGAGACCTCGTGCGAGCTGCCCATGGCGGCGCACATCGCCTTCACCGCTGCCTCGTCGGAGAGGCCCCGCAGCACCAGCGTCCGTGTCTGGTCGGGCGCCGGCAGCACTTTCACAGACACCTCGTCGAGCACCGCGAGCGTGCCCCACGAGCCGGCCAGAAGCTTGGAAAGGTCGTAGCCGGTGACGTTCTTCATCACCTTGCCGCCCGACTTGAAGGCCTCGCCGCGGCCGTTGACGCCGCTGAAGCCCAGCAGGTGATCGCGCGCTGCGCCGGCCGAGATGCGGCGCGGGCCGGCGAGGTTACCCATGACGGCGCCCACTAGCGTGCCCTCGCCCGCCTCGTTGCCGAGCAAGGGGCCGAGGTCGGGAGGCTCGAAGGCCAGCATCTGGTTGCGCTGGGCGAGCAGCACCTCGACCTCGTGCATGGACGTGCCGGCGCGCAAGGTGACGACCAGCTCTTCCGGCGCGTAGTCGACGATGCCGGTGATGCCCGAGAGGTCGAGCACCTGGTCGCAGATCATCGGTTTGCCGAGGGCGATCTTGCTGCCCCGGCCACGCACGTCGAACGTGACGCTGCCCTTCAGCGCCCACTCCACCGCCTGCCGCAGCTCCTTTGCGTCGCGCGGCTTGATCGTGCCGGCCATGGGTCAGAACCGCGGGATGTCGGGGAACGGGATCTTGTTCTGCTGCACGACCAGACGCCCCAGCTCGGCGCAGCGCCTGAGCTTGGGGAACACCTTGCCCGGATTGAGCAGGTGATCCGGATCGAAGGCGCACTTCACGCGCATCTGCTGGTCGAGGTCGATCTCGGTGAACTGCTCGCCCATCAGGTCGCGCTTCTCGATGCCGACGCCGTGCTCGCCGGTCAGCACGCCGCCCACCCGCACGCAGAGACGGAGGATGTCGGCACCGAACTCCTCGGCGCGGCTCAGCTCGCCGGGATCGTTGGCGTCGAACAGAATCAGCGGATGCAGGTTGCCGTCGCCGGCATGGAAGACGTTGACCACTCTCAGACCGTGCTTCTTCGACATCTGGCGCATCTCGGCCAGCACCTCGACCAGCCGGCCGCGCGGCACCGAGCCATCGAGGCACATGTAGTCGGGCGAGATCTGGCCGACGGCGGGGAACGCGGCCTTTCGGCCGGCCCAGAACAGCACGCGCTCCTGCTCGTCGCGGCTGACCCGGATGGTGGTGGCGCCGCGACCGCGGGCGATCTCGGTGACGCGCTCGACCAGGTAGTCGACCTCGACTGCCGGACCGTCGAGCTCGACGATCAGCAGGCCCTCGACATCCATAGGATAGCCTGCGCCGACATAGGCCTCGGCGCATTTCACGGCGTCCTTGTCCATCATCTCCATGCCGCCGGGGATGATGCCCGAAGCGATGATGGCCGCGACGCAGTCGGCCGCCGACGATTCGGTGGGAAACCCCAGCAGCACGGCGCGCGCCGTCGAGGGCTTGCGGAGCAGCCGGACCGTGACCTCGGTGACGACCCCCAAAAGACCTTCGGAGCCGGTCATCAGGCCCAAAAGGTCGTAGCCTCCGGAGTCGAGATGCTTGCCACCGAGCCGCACGACCTCGCCGGTCATCAGCACCATCTCGATGCCCAAGAGGTTGTTGGTGGTAAGGCCGTATTTCAGGCAGTGAACGCCGCCGGAATTCTCCGCCACGTTGCCGCCGATCGAGCAGGCGATCTGCGAGCTGGGGTCGGGTGCGTAATAGAAGCCCTCGTGCTCGACTGCCTTGGAGATGCCGAGGTTCGTGACGCCGGGCTGCACCCGGGCGCAGCGGTTAGCGTAGTCGATTTCCAGCACCCGGTTGAACTTGCCCATGCCCAGCAGGATGGCATCGCCCACCGGCATGGAGCCGCCCGACAGCGAGGTGCCGGCGCCGCGCGGCACGACCTTGACCTTTTTGTCCTGGCAGTAGCGCAGGATGGCCGAGACCTGGGCGACCGTCTCGGGCAGGACCACGACCAGCGGCATCTGGCGGTAGGCCGAGAGCGCATCGCACTCGTAGGGCCGCATGCCGTCGAGATCGTCGATGACCCCCTCGCCCGGCACGATCGCCCGCAATGCGGCCACGATCTCGGACCGACGAGCGAGAATGGCAGGATCGAGCGGCGGCATCTGCATGCCCCGATCCTTACGCCAAATGAAAAAGCGGCGGAAGCCGAGGCTCCCGCCGCCTTTGGAATACGGGCAGACCCTTCGCCTTAGCCCTGGCGGGCCTTGAAGCGCGGGTTGGTCTTGTTGATGACGTAGACACGGCCCTTGCGGCGCACAACGCGGCTGTCCTTGTGGCGCGTCTTCACGGACTTGAGTGAATGGCGGATCTTCATGGTTCTTCTCAACAAAAGCCCCGGCGACGCCGGGGTAATTCCGAAAGAGCGCGGAAAATAGGGACCTGGAAGCGCCGCGTCAACCCGTGGCCGGCCCAAAATTCATCAATGATCAGAATGGCTTGGGGGCGGGACCGGGCTCGTGCTGGTCCCGCCCTACCCTGTTTTCCTAGAAGAAGACGTAGGACCGGACCACGACATTCTTGCGGCAACGGGCGTCCGCAGGTGCGGTCGGGTCGATGCAGGCGGTATGGAAAGACCAGCGCGAGACCGAGCCGTCGGTGACGGAGTCGTAGCACTTCAGCATGGAAACCTCGGTCGAGGTCTGCCGGGGGAACCAGTACCATTCATGGTTCGGACGATAGGTGAAGCGGGTGGTCTCGCCGACCCGGTCGTCGTAGATGCGGTAGTTGTTGATATAAGGCTGGTCAGCGAACGAGGGCCAGGCGCAGAGCACGAACGGGAACTGCTCGACCGTCTCCATCGGCTTGGCGAGGTTTAGGGACATGAACCGCCGCGACATCTTCGCGTCGGCCTCGGCTTCCGTGTAGTTCTGCGGCCGTCCGAAGTTGCGCAGGTTCTTGGTGAGCAGCTCGCGGCAGCGTACGCGGCCCGAGTTGTCGTTCAGGTCGTTGTGCACGAGGTTGACGTAGCGGGCATTCACGCCCGGGTTCTTGTTGTCCTGGTCTTCCGTACGGTCGCCCGTGTAGTCCTTGTCGAAGACGTCGTGGTTGTAGACCAGCGCGTCGGTGGCGTCGGGGAAGAACTCGAGCAACAGCTTCTCGATCTCGGGGTAGAATACGCGCTCCACCTCCGCCGCATCGTAGAAGTTCGTACACTTCGACTCGAGGTGCGCCAGCGAGACACCGAGACGGTCCATGCATTCCGGGCTGTTGGGCGAAAGGCCCGGATAGTACTCGCCGATACGCCGCGCATCGCGCATCACGTGCGGGAAGTAGAGGTTGCGCCGCCGATTGTCCTCCTCGTTCTGGCGCAGTTTCGCCGCGAGCTCGGCCTGTGCCGGATCCCGCCAGATGGCGTTGGACGGAACGATGGAATACGACGGCCGCTCGTGGACGGTATAGGCCAGCGGCAGCACCAGGCCGCCTTCCGGTGCCTTGAGGCTGTTCGACTCGCGGATGTACCTCACGCACTCGTCGTAGTCGCGGAAGGCGAGGCCCCATCGGGTCTTGATCGGGCCGGGGGGCGCCTTGTCGATCATGTCGACGACGCGCTGGCCCTCGCCGCCGGAAATCTCGGCGAGCGCATCCTCGATCGCCTTGCCCGTTCCCGCATCGCCGTCCCGGTCAAACGACATGTAGGACAGGCCGCCGTTCGCAGCGATCGGTGGCGCCTGCCCTTCCGTCAGCTGAAGCGTCGGCACGTAGGGCGCTACGTCGATCTCGGTGTCTTTGAGAAGGCTCATGACGTCCCTCCAGTCTGTTTCGGGAACAGCATAGAGCGCTCCCGCCCGCGCTCCTCGTTCGTTTTATCTATCAATCGATTAGAAAACTTCGGCCACTTTGGACCGTTCGCGCCGCGCGCCGCCCGGCGTCACCAGCACCCAGGTCCGCACGACGGGGTGCACCATGCCCAGGCAAGGGCCCATGATCAACGCTAGATCGAAAGCGACGTGGATGGCGATCCAGAAGCGCTTGCGCGAGATGCCGCTGCGAGCCGCCGACGCTGGCCGAGGCCAGCGCGGCGTATTCCTCTCGATGATCAATTGTCCTGGATGGACGGGATATATGATCACCAAGAGAATGGCCCACTATGCAGCAGCTTTCATCACGGCCACGACGTCGGTGAGCTGGTCGAGGCCGGAGGCGATGCCTTCCTCCATGCCGGCGCCGACATGGGTCGCCTTCTGGGAGATCGAGGCGAACAGCGTGCGGATGGTGAGCAGCGTCTTGCCGTCCTTCTCGTCGAAGGTGATGGTCATGATCATCTTCTCGGCACCGGGCAGCTCGAAGCCGTTCGAGAAGACGATCCGGCGATGGGGCACGATCTCGAGATACTCGCCGCCAAATGGCGTCTGCTGCTTGCCGCCCGGCCCGGTCATGGCAGCGCGCCATTGGCCGCCCTCGCGGAAATCCATCTCGCACATCGTCACGGGATAGCCGACCGGCCCGAACCACTTCTTCAGATGCTCGGGCTTGCTCCAGGCCTCGAACAGCAGCCGCGCCGGCGCGTCGAAGCTGCGCGTGATGATGAGCTCCCGACCGGCCTCCGATTCACGGGCGCTTGCGTTTGCTGACATGCCGTCCCTCCTTGCGCTTGAGTTCCTTCACATAGACGTCGAGCCGGTCGAGGCTCTCCTCCCAGAAGCGGCGATAGTCGCCCAGCCACTCTGCCGCCCCTTCCAACGGCGCCGCGTTCAGCCGCACCGGGCGGAACTGGGCCTCGCGGCCGCGTGACACGAGGCCCGCCCGCTCCAGTACCTTGAGATGTTTGGAGATCGTGGGCTGGCTGAGATCGGACGGCCCGACCAGCTCGTTCACCGTCGCCTCTCCTTCCGCCAGCCGCGCCAAGATCGCGCGCCGCGTCGGATCGGCGAGGGCGGAGAAGACAAGATCGAGCTGTTGCATCGGCGCCCTTATATCTCCATATGGCTATATTCTACTTTGGCTATATAGGATGGCCAGCCGCTCCGTCAAGCGCGCTCATCGGCCGCGAATCACGCTAGAGTGCTGCTTCCACGGCCGGGAGCGGTTTCATGGTCAGGACATCGCGTCGACGTTTCCTTGGCGGAGCGGCGGCGGTCTGCTTCGCCGGCAGCGCCCTCGCCCAGAGCAAGCCGATCCGCGTCCTGGTGGGCTTCGCCGCCGGTGGCGGCAACGACGTGATTGCCCGCCTGGTGGCGCAGAAGATGGGCGAAGGCTCGTCGGGCCGGGTCCTGGTCGACAACAAGACGGGCGCCAGCGGCCTGATAGCGGCCGACATCCTCGCCAAGGCGCCGCCCGACGGCACGACCTTGATGGTCGCGGCGCAGACGACCTACGCCGTGGCGCCGCAGCTCTACAAATCGGTGGCGTTCGATGCGCCGCGCGACGTCATGGGCATCTCCCTGCTCGGCGCCTCGCCGCTGGTGCTGGTCGTCAACCCGCCGTTCGCCGCAAAGTCGCTAGGCGAGCTGATCGAGATGGCCAAGGCCAAGCCGGGCGCCATCAACTTCGGCTCGGGTGGCGTGGGGACGACACCGCACATGGCCGCCGAGCTCTTCCTGTTCACGACCGACATCCGCATGACCCACGTTGGTCGCGGCGAGGCGCCGGCCATCGCCGACGTTCTTGCGGGCCAGCTTCCGCTGCTGTTCGCCAACGCCGCCGGGCATGCCCGACGTGCCGACGCTCGCCGAGGCCGGGATCAAGGGCGCCGATGTCGAGACCTGGTTCGGCCTCACGGCGCCCGCCGGGACCCGCGCGAGATCGTGCAACGCCTGAACGCCGACGTGCGCAAGGCCCTCGCCGCGCCCGACCTGCAGCAGCGCTTCGCCGAGCTCAGCCTGTCGGTGACGCCGAGCTCGCCCGAGGAGCTCGACGCGCTGATCAAGTCGGAAGCGGCGCGTTGGGGCGAGGTCATCCGGCGCGCCAATATCCGCGCACCGGAATGACGCGGCACGACTATTGCGTCGCTTTGGACAAAGGAGAGCAATCCGTGGCCTTGAGTTCCGATCCGATCGAACTGGAGCTGTTCAAGAACGCCATCTTCTCGATCGCCGACGAGATGGCGCTGACGGTGTTCCGCACTACCTACTCCGGCGTCCTCAAGGACAACATGGACTATTCGACGGGCTTCGCCGATGCCGACGGCAAGCTGGCGGCGCAGGGCCTGACCTTGCCGGGTCATCTCGGGTCGGTGCCGACGGCCATGGACGCCATCATGCGCCACTTCAAGGACGACATGGCGCCGGGCGACGTCTTCATCATGAACGACCCGTTCGACGGCGGCATGCACCTGCCCGACATCTTCGTCTTCAAACCGCTCTATCACGAAGGCGAGCGCCTGGCCTTCGCCTGCACCGTCTGCCATCACATCGATGTCGGCGGCCGTGTCGCGGGCTCGAACGCCTCGGACTCGACCGAGATCTACGCCGAGGGCCTGCGCATCGCGCCGATGAAGCTCTACGAGGCAGGCAAGCTCAACAAGACCATCATGACGTTCATCGAGAAGAACGTCCGCCTGCCGGTGCAGCTGTTCGGCGATCTGCGCGCCCAGCTCGCCGCCTGCCATATCGGCGAGACGCAATTCGCCGAGATCGTCGCGCGCTACGGGCCGGCGAAGACCAGGTTCTATCTCGGAGAGGTCATCGACTACGCCGAGCGCCTGACGCGGGCGGCGCTGGAGAAGCTGCCCGACGGCGAGTGGAGCTTCGAGGATTGGATCGACGACGACGGCGTCGACTACGGCAAGCCGATTCGGCTGTTCGTCACCATCCGCAAGACGGGCGGCCACATGGTCGTCGACTGGACCGGCACGAACCCACAGGTCAAAGGCGCCATCAACAATACGCTCTCCTTCACCAAGGCCGCCTCCTATACCGGCGTGCGCTCGGTGCTGCCGCCGGGAATTCCCAACAACGAAGGCGTGTTCCGCGCCATCGAAGTGATCTGCCCGCCGGGCACTGTGGGCAACGGCGTGCTGCCGGCGGCCTGCGCCGCGCGCGGCCTCACCGGCTTCCGCATGGTCGACTGCATGTTCGGCGCGCTCGCCATGATGCTGCCCGACAAGGTCAAGGCGGCGGGCGACGGCGGCAACACCGGCATCTCGATCGGCGGCTACGATGCCGAGCGCAGGCCGTTCGTCTATGTCGACTTCACCTGCGGCGCCTGGGGCGCCAGGCCGTGGGCCGACGGGCTCGACGGCAATTCGCACATGTTCGCCAACATGGCCTCGCATTCGATCGAGGTCACCGAGGCCGAGCAGCCGATGCAGCTCCTGGCCTACGAGTTCGTCGCCGACCGCGCCGGCGCCGGCAAGTTCCGCGGCGGCGTGCCGTTCAGGCGGGATTACCGCTTCCTCGAGGACGAAGGCATGCTGCAGGTCCGCTCCGACCGGCGCGACCATCGTCCGTTCGGGCTCTACGGCGGCAGCCCGGGCGCGCCGTCGGAGAACTACATGAACCCCGACGGCGAGAACCGGCTGTTGCCGTCCAAGCTCACCATGACCATCAGGAAGGGCGAGGTCTTCCGCCATGTGCTGGCCGGCGCAGGTGGCTGGGGCGATCCGCTGGCGCGCGATCCTGCGGCCGTGCTGCGCGATGTGCGGAACGAGCTTTTGTCGCCGCAGAAGGCCGAGACCGACTACGGCGTCGTGGTCGACACGGCGACCTGGACGGTCGATGCCGCGGCAACGGCACGGCGACGCGAGGAAATCCGCCGGGCGCGCGGCTGGACCGAGACGCCCAAGGTGCAATGGCACGAGCCCGAACTGCTGCGTCGCGCGGCGGAGTAGTCCTATGGCTGTCACCTACCGCGCCGGCGTCGATATCGGCGGCACCTTCACGGATATCGTGCTGCTCGGATCGGACGGCACCGTCCATACCAAGAAGATCTCGTCAAGCGTCGGCAACTACGCCCAGGCGATCGTCGACGGCTTGAGCGAGGTTTTCGGCGAGACCGGCCTCGGCGGATCGGCCATCGACGAGATCCGCCACGGCACCACCGTCGCCTCCAACGCCATCCTCGAGCACAAGGGAGCGCGTGTCGGCCTCATCACCACCAAGGGCTTCCGTGACGTGCTGGAGATCCGCACGCTCCGCATGCCCAAGCTCTACGATATCGGCTGGACCAAGCCCGAGCCGCTGGTCGAGCGCTATCTGCGCAAGGTGGTCGACGAGCGCATCGACCATCGCGGTCATGTCGAGCGCGCGCTCGAGCCGGCGGATGCCGAGCGCGCCGTCGATGCGCTGCTGGCCGAGAAGGTCGAGGCCATCGCGGTCTGCCTGCTCAACTCCTTCGCCAACCCCGCCCACGAGGCGATGCTGAAGGAGGTGATCGAGCGCAAGGCTCCTCACCTGCCAAAGAGCCTGTCGTTCGAGGTCCTGCCGGAGATCAAGGAATACGAGCGCACATCGACGACGGTGATCAACGCCTACGTGATGCCGATCGTCGCCACCTACCTGCGGGCGCTGCGCAAGGGCCTCGATGCCGGGGGCATACCGGCCCGCCTGCTGCTGATGCAGTCGAACGGCGGCCTGACGACCGACGGCGCTGCGGCCGAGCGGCCGATGAACATCATCGAATCGGGGCCGGCCGGCGGCGTGGTCGGGGCGCAGGCGCTGGCCCGTGCCAAGTCGCTCGACAGGATCATCACCTTCGACATGGGTGGCACCACCGCCAAGGCCTCGATGGTCGAGCACGGCGAGGTCGCGCGAGCCCAGGAGTACGCCGTAGGCGCCGGCATCATGATCGGCTCGCGCCTGCTGACGGGCGCCGGCTACACGCTGAAGGTGCCGGCCATCGACCTCGCGGAAGTCGGCGCCGGCGGCGGCTCGCATGTCTGGATCGACGGCGGCGGCGCCCTGCAGGCCGGCCCCGAGAGCGCCGGCGCCTCGCCCGGCCCGGTCTGCTACGACCAGGGCGGCACCGAACCCACCATCACCGACGCCAACGTGCTGCTGGGCTACATCAATCCCGGGCACCTGGTGGGCGGCGCCCTGAGGCTCAACGCCGACAAGGCGCGCATCGCCTTCGCCGAGAAGATCGCAAAGCCGCTCGGCATGCCGCTCGAGCGCGCGGCCTATGGCGCCCACCTGATCGTGGCCTCCAACATGATCCGCGCCATCAAGGCGGTATCGACCGAGCGCGGCCGCGATCCGCGCGACTTCGCCCTGTTCGCCTTCGGCGGCAACGGGCCGCTGTTCGCCGCCGGCATGGCGGCCTCGCTGGGCATCAACCGCGTGGTCGTGCCGCCGTCGGCCGGGCTCTTCTCGTCCTTCGGGCTGCTCTATGCCGACGTCGAGCATCACTACGCCCGCACCTTCCGCCGCCTGCTGAGGCAGGCCGATCTCGGCGAGATCGGCACGGCATGGGATGCGCTGGCGAAGCTGGCCAGCGAACAGCTCGCGGCCGAAGGCTTTACCGGCGCGAACGCCCGCCTGCGCCGCTCGGCCGCCCTGCACTACAAGCGCCAGAGCTACGAGCTCACGGTGCCGGTCCCCGACGGCGCGATCGATGCGCGCATGGCGACGCACCTGGAACAGGCCTTCGCCGAGGAGCACGAGCGCATGTATGGCCATCGCGCCGGGCCGGACGAGCCGGTCGAGCTGGTGGCGATCCAGCTCGTCGGCGCCGGCCTGCGCGAGGGTTCCAGCGTGCCGCACAGCGTGGCGCCGAGCCGCCGCAACGGCACCCGGCCAGCGTCGCGCAAGGCCTACTTCGGCGACGAGCACGGCTGGCTGGAGACGCCGGTGCTGAGCCGCGCCGATCTCGACGGTGTACGCAGCGGTCCGCTGATCGTCGAGGAATACGATTCGACCTGCGTCGTGCCGCCCGGTGCCCGCGCCGAGCGCGACGCCGCGGGCAATATCGTGATCACGCTTTGAGCGGAGGCGCCGACCTCCAGGTCCGCTCCGGCTAACCGAACAAGCGCGGCAGGATCATCACGATATCCGGCCACAGGCAGATCATGGCGATCATGATCAGGAGCGCCACGACGAACGGCGCCGAGCCGCGTTCGACGTCGGTCAGCCGGCCGCGGCCGCGGATACCATGGATGACGAACAGGTTGATGCCGAAGGGCGGCGTTACCATGGCGGTCTGGATCAGCAGCACGATCAGCACGCCGTACCACACCGGGTCATACCCGGCCTGCACGATCAGCGGCGTGGTGATCGGGATGGTCGAGATCATCATGGAGAGCTCCTCCATGAAGGTGCCCAGCACCAGGTAGAGCACGATCACGGCCGACAGGACCTGGACCGGCGTCATCTGGTACTGCGTGATCAGATTGCTGAGCTGCTGGGTGAGCCCGATTGTCTGGATGATGACGTTGAGGAAGAAGGCACCGACCAGGATCGCCACCACCATGGCCGTGGTGCGCGCCGTCGCCTCGCAGACGTCGCGCAGCATGACCCACGACAGACGCCGCCGCCACGCGGTGATGGCGAGTGCGCCGACGATGCCGACGGCGGCCGATTCGGTCGCCGTGGCGATGCCGAAGAAGATCGCGCCGATCACGATCATCAGCAGCACCAGGGGCGGCAGCAGGTCGGGCAGCGTACGCATGCGCTCGGGCCAGCTCGTCTCGACCTTGCGGCCGCCCCATTCCGGCCGCCACAGGCAGGCCGCCAGCACCACCAGGCTGAACAGGGCCGTGAGGATGAATCCGGGGATGAAGCCGCCGAGATAGAGCTTGGGCACCGAGGTGTCGGTCATCACGCCGTAGATGATCATGTTGATCGACGGCGGGATCAGGATACCGAGCGTGCCGCCGGCCGCCAGCGTGCCGAGGAACAGGGATTCGTTGTACTTGTTCTTTTCGATCTCTCCCATCGCCACCACGCCGATGGTCGCGGCCGTCGCCACGCTCGAGCCCGAGACCGAGCCGAACAGCGCGCACGAGCCGATGTTGGAATGCATCAGCCCGCCGGGCAGCCAAGACAGCCATTGCGTGAGCGCGGCGTACATGCGCTCGGCGATCCCCGAGCGCAGCAGGATCTCGCCGAACATGATGTAGAATGGGATGGCCGTCAGGATGAAGTTGCTGGTGGTCGACCAGCTGAGTTCGCCCAGGATGCGCTGCATGGGCATCGACGAGTAGATCTGGTTCAGCAGCACGCCGGTCAGGCCCATGCCGGCGGCAACGGCGATCGAGCTGCCGAGAATGAACAGCAGGATGGCGAGCGAGACGGCGGCGGTCATTCCTTCTTCTCCTGCGCGAAAGCGTGCTCGACGTTCAGGACCTCCTCCTGGGCCTCGTCGACCGCCGACTTCGAGCCGATCGAGGCGAATAGCGTCGGCAGGTCGCCGCGGAGCCACGCTGCCACGGCGCGCGTCAGCAGCAGCAGGGCGACCATCACGAAGAATACCAGGCCGGCAAACCACAGGCCCTGTGGGACCACCAGCGGCGCCTCGATCTCCGACAGCGAATGCGAGTTCGACTGCCAGGATTGCAGCACGACGCCCCAGGCGTACCAGGCGACCAGGGCGATGAAGAAGGCGAACACCGCGAGGCTCACCAGGTCGAGCAACGCCCGGATGCTCGGCCGCACACGGACATAGACGGTGTCGATGCGGATGTGGGAGCGGTGAAAGAGCGTCGTCGAGAAGCCCCAGGCGCTGGCGATCGCGAGCGCATAGCCGGACAGCTCGTCGGCGCCGCCCAGCGTCCAGGCGAACAGATAACGCGTGGTGATGTCGATACAGACCAGGATCGACGCGATGAGCAACAGCGCGCCGCCGGCGATGGCGCCGACGCGGGAGATGCTTTCGGCTGCGGCTTGCAGAAGTTTCATTGCTGGGAGCGCGCCGTGCCGTGGCGCATCTTCTGCTTTGACATGATATGAGCGCCACAGAGTGGTGCGCTCCCAGAAATAAGGTTCGTCATCAGGGCGTCGGTGCCTTGAGGCCGAGGGCCTTGCCGACCGTGTCGTTCCACTCCTTGGCGCATTCGGCGCCGCAGCGCTTGGCCCAGCCGGCGAGGACCGCCCCCTCGACCAGCTTCTTGTGGGTCTCGGTCTCCTCGGACTTGACCGGCACGATAGTGGTCTTGGCGAGCTTGCCCATGGTGCAGGGCTGCTGGCCCTGGTTGCAGTTGTCGGCCTCGGCCGTCGTCGTCTTGATGGTGGCCCACATCTTGTTCTCGTAGGCCTTGAACTGCTCGAGCAGGAAGGCCTGGACCTTGGGATCGAGCCGCTTCCAGCTGTCAAGGTTGACCGCCAGGACGTTGATGCTCCAACCGAGCGACATCGGGTAGATCGACTTGGTGACCTCGGCCCAGCCCGCGGTGTTGCCCGACAGGCTGCCGGTGACGCCGCAATCTACCACGCCGGCCGACAGCGCCGGCACGACCTCGGCGAAGGCCATGCTGACCGAGGTGGCGCCGAGCCCGCCCAGGAAGTCGCGCATGGTGTTGTTGAAGACGCGGATCTTCTTGCCCTTGAAGGCGCCGAGTCCGCTCACGACGTCGCGGCACCAGAAGACCTGGGGCGTGTTGCCGCCGAAGGCCAGCAGCTTGGCGTTCCAGTTCTTCTGCATCTGACGGTCGATCACCGCGCGATAGGCGTCGCAGGCGGCGCGCGCCTTGTCGGGATCGAGCGTGAGGCCCGCCAGATCGCAGGCCTCGAAGCGTGGGTCGTCGCCGGCCATCTTGGAGATGTCCATGGCGGCGAAATCCATGACGCCGAGCTTCAGAAGCCGCAGCATCGTCTTGTCGTCGATGCTCATCTGGTCGAGCGGCGTGATGTCGGCGTTGATCGCGCCCTTCGACGCCTCGGGAATGGTCTTGCGCCAGAAAGGCAGTTCGTCGTGGATCGACACCGGCGTCGGGCTGTTGAGTCCGATCACCTTGAACTGGGTCTTCGGCAGGTCCTGCGCGGCCACTCCACCGATCGCACTGGAAGCGGCCGCCACCGCTAGAGCCAATCGCGTCATCATCCGGTTCAGCATGTGCAAACCCCTCCTCTTCCCCGTTTGCCGTATCGAAATTTCAGCAAAATGCATGCCACGCGAATTTATGCTCAACTCGCTGCAACACGTACTGGAACGGAACGCACCAATGCCCGACCTGACCCTTGCCCAGGCCAACAGGATCATCGAAGTGGCTTTCGCCAAAGCGCGCGAGATGAAGATCAGGCCACTCGCCGTCGCCGTGCTCGACCAGTCGGGTCATGTGAGGTCGCTGCAGCGCGAAGACGGCGCCAGCATGTTCCGCTGCGACGTCGCCATTGGCAAGGCGTACGCCTCGGTCGGCATGGGCGTGGCGAGCCGCACGCTGCTCGCGCGCGCCAAGGAGAACCCGCAATTCTTCGGCGCGCTCTCGGCGACGGCCCAGGGCAAGTTCCTGCCGCAGACCGGCGCGGTGGTGATCAAGGACAAGGACGGCAACGTGCTGGGCGCCGCCGGCGCGAGCGGCGGCACGGGCGACGAGGACGAGGCGGTGGTGATCGCCGGCATCGCGGCGGCGGGGTTGGTGCACGGGTGACAGGGCGCGGGCCTCCGGCCTGCCCCAACAAAGAAGCTCCCTACTCCTCCGGCTCCGTCGTGAATTCCAGCGGATGACCGTTCTGGCGGCCGGCGTTGGTGCCTTCGGTCGCCTTGCTCTCGGCGATGTCGCGGGTGAAGGCGGCGACGACACAGGCGCCGCGCTGATGGGCCGTCATCATGATGCGATAGGCCTGGTCCTCGCTCATGTGGAACACCATCATCAGCACGGCGGTCACGAACTCGCGCGGCGTGTAGTCGTCGTTGATCAGGATCACCTTGTAGAGCCGCGGCTGCTCGATCTTGGGCTTGGCGATGGTATCGGGCTTGACGTCGAT